>DATMEB010000122.1:0-5395 GCA_035557095.1 Nocardioidaceae bacterium
GGCAGAATGGCGCAATGCCCATCCGCCTCTGTGTTCTGCTGTGGGAGCATCCAGGACGTGCCCGGGATCTGGCTGCGTTCGAAGACGATGTGCTCGCCCTGTTGTCCGACCACGGCGGTCGCCTGATCTCGCGGCACGTCGCGATCGAACGCGACGACGGCGATCCGCTCGAGGTTCAGTTGATCGAGATGCCTGACGAGGATGCGCTCGCTGGGTACATGCAGGATCCGGTGAGAGCCAAGCTCGCGCGCGCCCACGACCGCGATGCCATCGTCGCCCGGACGCAGCTCCTACGCATCGAGGCCCGCTAGTAGGAACCTGTGTTGCTACGGATCGGCCCCCGAGCTCGCCGCGGGGAGAGCACGCGAAGCCGGTCACTCACCGTTGGCCGGGCCTGTCCTCGTCGAGTCCCCGCTCGATGGCATAGCGGACCAACTCGACGCGATTGTGCAGTTGCAACTTTCGCAGGGTGTTCTGCACATGGTTCTGCACGGTGCGGTGCGACAGCGTCAGCTCCTCGGCGATCTGTCGGTAGCTGCGGCACTTGGCAACCATGCGGAGGATCTCGTACTCCCGCGGCGTCAGGTGCGGCACTTCGGGTTCGTCCTCACCATCGGGATGCTGGGCCAGGCGCCGGAACTCGCCGAGCACGAGGCCGGCGAGACCGGGAGTGAACACGGCGTCCCCAGTCGATACTGAGACGACCGCGGCCAGGAACTCTTCCCTGGAGGCGGACTTGACGAGGTAGCCGGTGGCCCCGGCCTTTACCGCGGCGAGTACGTCGTCGCGCTCGCCGCTGGCGGAGAGCACCAGGACCCGCACCGACGGGTCGGCGCGGATCAAGTCGCGGGTGACCTCGACCCCCGTCATGGTCGGCAGGCACAGGTCCACAACCGCCACGTTGGGACGGGTGGCGGCAGCTCGGCGCAGGGCCTCCTCGCCGGTGTTCGCGGTCGCGACTACCTCCAGGCCGGCCTCTGCGAGGTCGCGGGCGATGGCGTCGCGCCACATCGGATGGTCGTCGACCACCATCACTCGGGTCATGGCGTGCTCCGTCTTCGGCCGACCGCCCGGCGCGGTACCCGCAATTCCCACTCCGTCCCGGTGCTCGGGGAGGTGACGAGCTCCGCCGTGCCATCGAGCGCGGCCAACCTGCCCACGATGGAACCGGCCACGCCCAAGCGACCCGAGCCGGCCGCCTCGTCCAGCCGACCAGCCGGGATCCCCGGACCATCGTCGCCGACGCTGACCACGACGGCGTCACCGGTGTCTTCCAGCAGGACGTACGCGGACGCGCCGTCAGCGTGTCGGGCGGTGTTGTCCAACGCCGCAGCCACAGCGGCGACCAGCTCCTCCGCGACCGGAGCCGGCAGCGGGACCGGGCTACCCGGGGTGGCCACCGACACCGCAGGCCCGGTATGGCGGTGCAGCATCGCCGCGACGTCGCAGGTGCCGGTCCCCGACGCTTCCGGTGTGGGCAAGGACGCAGAGCCGTTGGTGCGGCTCTGCACGAGCCCACGCAGCGCCTCCTCCTGGTCGCGGGCCAGCCCGCCGAGCTCAGCGGCCGGGCCGCCGATTTCGGCTCCCCGCCGCTGCACGTAGGCCAGCGTCTGCAGCACCCCGTCGTGGACGTCACGGGCGAGCCGCTCCCGCTCGACCGTAGCGGCCTGCAACGCCGCCGCCTCGGTCCGCTCGCGGGTACCGACGCGCACCAGGGCGGCGGCATAGCCCGCGACCAGGCCGGTGAGCACCAGAAGGAACACGTACCCGGCGGATGATTGGCTGGGCTCGGCCTGGACAGCAAGGTCCACCCCACCCACGACGAGGGCCGACGCCAGGCCGCCCCGCCACTCCCACTGCACCGCACATGCAAGCACCGGGGCCACAAGCCAGAAGCTGGCCAGTGTCGGGGTGTCGGGGCCGGCGGCCGAGGCGCCCTGCACCCACGGTGTCAGCAGCAGCGCGGCGACGGCGAGCGCCAGTTCGGTCACGATGAGCCAGGGTCGGCGGGCGGCAGCCCTGTACAGCCAGGGCGCGACCAGCGTCCACGTCGCGAGGATCCCCAGCACCGTCCACGCCGCCAGGGGATGCCGGTAGTCCTGCACATGCAGCACGTTGACGACCACCGCGTAGCCGAGGAGCACCAGCCGGGCCACGCCCAGGGCCGGCCACAAGATGCCGGTGTCCCCGGAGCGGAGCGGCGCGTGCGCGGTCACCGTCCCATTATCTCCGCACTCGGACGGTCGCGACTGAGTATCCGTACCTGGTTCAGGTCGAGTCGCCACACGGATGGAACCGGCGACGCCCTCCACCAGGCTGATGCTCATGACCGACCACCACAGCCCTGCGAAGCGCCCTACCGCCGCGAGGAAGCGGCCGGGAGGCGCAGCCGTGACCCTCAACGACGTCCATTCCCGGCTCAACCCCACCCGCCCGGCAGCGCTCGTACCGGTGAGGTCGCTGGACACTCTGCGCGCTGCCGTGTCCGGGGCGCACGGCGGGCGGATCAGCGTGGCCGGAGGGCAGCACGCCATGGGCGGCCAGCAGTTCGCGACCGGCGGCACCGTGCTGGACACCCGAGGCTTGTCCCGTGTGCTCCACCTGGACCGGCAGCGTGGCCTGGTGGAGGTGGAGGCGGGCATCCAGTGGCCCGAGCTGGTCGACCATCTCCACGCCGCGCAGCGGGGCGAACGGGAGCAGTGGAGCATCGCGCAGAAACAGACCGGGGCCAACCGGTTCACCATCGGCGGGTCCGTGGCGGCCAACTGTCACGGACGTGGCCTGACGATGGGCCCGATCGTGTCCGACGTGGAGTCGCTCCGCGTCGTAACCGCGGACGGCGCGGTCGTTGCCTGCAGTCGGACGCGCAACCGCGAACTGTTCTCCCTCGTGGTCGGTGGCTACGGGCTCTTCGGCGCGATCTACTCAGTCACGCTGCGGCTGGCACAGCGTCAGATGCTGCAACGGATCGTCGAGATCATCACCGTGGACGACCTGGTCGACGCCGTCCACGGACGGATCAGAGCCGGGTTCTGCTACGGCGACTTCCAGTTCGCCATCGACCCGGGCTCGTCGGACTTCCTGCGCCGGGGGGTGTTCTCCTGCTATCGCCCGGTCGAGGAACACCGGCCGATCCCGGAACGTCAGATGACGCTTCGCCCCGACGACTGGCAGGACCTGCTGATGCTGGCCCACGAGGACAAGAGCCGCGCCTTCGACCTCTACGCGCGGCACTACCTTGCCACCTCGGGCCAGCTCTACTGGTCGGACACCCACCAGCTCGCGGTGTACCTGGACGACTACCACCAGGCACTGGACCGCCGACTGGGCGCAGTCGAACCCGGCACGGAGATGATCACTGAGGTGTACGTCCCGCGGCACCGGCTCGCGGATTTCATGGCGGCTGCGGCAGGGGAGCTCCGGCAAGTCGAAGCCGACCTGATCTACGGAACCGTGCGCTTCACCGATGCGGATCGCGACACCTACCTGCCCTGGGCGCGGCAGGCGTTCGCCTGCGTGGTGTTCAACCTGCACACACCGCACACACCCGCCGGCATCCAGCGTTCGGCAACGGCGTTCCGGCGTCTGATCGACCTCGCCATCGCACGTGACGGCAGCTACTACCTCACATACCACCGGTGGGCAGAACGCGCACAGCTGCTCGCCTGCTACCCCCAGTTCCCACACTTCCTCGCGCTCAAGCGCCGATACGACCCCGATGAGCTGCTCCACAGCGACTGGTACGCCCACCACCGGGACCTCGCCGAAACACGTTCCCAGCAGCGCACGGAGCAAGCGCCCCGAAGTGGCGGCCAGCGGCCTGTCCCCCAAGGAGTGCAATGACCAGGGCACAGCCGATTCGAAGTGGGGCGTCCCGCTTGAAGTACTCGGCCAGACTTCGTTCGGCCTCTCGCGCCGCCGCCTTCGTCGTTGGATTGGCACCACTGGTCTGGCTCAACACAGCCTTTCCCGGTCCGATCTGGACGTCGGTCACCGATCTTCTTATGACTCTGGCAATCTTCGGGCCCGCGGCCGCATCCGCATTCGGCATGGCCTACCTCGTGCACGACCGTAGAGTCGCCTGGCTTTGCACTGGCGCCGCCGTCGGCTCATTCTTGCTGCTGCTGCGCGCATACAACGCTTCGGAGTCGTCCACAGCCGCACTGGCCTTCATGATGGTCAGCCCTGCCTACATCGTCGCCTTCCTGATCGGATTCCTCGGTGAGGCCGGATACAGGAACCGGCGAGCGTCGAGGATCGGCGCGAATCACTAGCTCTCGATGTCACCCCTGAGTGACCGCGTGGCCTCCGCCACCGGCGCGTCAGGACAGGGCGAGGACGCAGAACTCGTGACCCTCCGGGTCGACCAGACACGTCCATGGGACGTCGCCCTGGCCGAGGTCGAGGTCGGTGGCGCCGAGCGCCCGCAGCCGGGCCACCTCGGCTGCCTTGTCGTCACCGGGGTACGGCAGCAGGTCGAGATGGACGCGGTCCGGCACGGCCTTCACGCCGGGCCTGCGCACGAACTCGAGATACGGGCCGACACCCTTGGCGGAGCGCAACACCGCCTGATCATCGGTGACCTCGTGCAAGGTCCAGTCCATGGCCTCACCCCAGAACCGGGCCATGGCCCGCGGATCCGCACAGTCGACCACCACCGCGGCGATCGGCCCGGTGTCCCGGTAGATTTCCCGAGGCTCCAGCACGCAGAACTCGTTGCCCTCCGGGTCGGCGAGGAACGTCGACGGCACGTCGCCCTGGCCCACGAGGGCGGGCGTCGCGCCGAGAGCCTCCAGGCGCGCGACCAGCTCCGCCTGATGGGTCGCAGAGGTGGTGGCGAGATTGAGGTGCACCCGGTTCCTCGTCGGTGTCTTGGGTTCCGGGACGGTGACGACGTCGACGCCGACCGCGACCGGGTCCGGCCAGACGAAGCCGCCGACGGGTCCGACGTAGGTCGTCTCCCCGTTGTGCACACTCCAGCCCAGCGCCTCCGCCCAGAACCGTCCGACCGCCAAGTGATCAAGAGCCTTGATGTTCACCTGAACAGGTCGCAGAGGCATGCGGCGATCCTATGCACGCGCTCTACAACGAGGTACTCGTTTGAATCCGAGGCGGCGCACGAACTGGAGCGCGCCGACTACGTCAACGTCGAGAGCCGCCGCGTCCAAGCAGCGTCATCACATCGGCACGACCGCGCACACTGCGGCAGAGCTGGTTGCTCGCGCATACGGGCAGCCGTGTTTACCGATGGCCACCACGGACGGCTTCGATGACGGTAGGAGCGTGAGTTCTGCTCCACGACCGGCGCCGTGAACCTCCCGGTACGCTCGGCACCTGTCGACACTGGATGGACGAGGGAGCGCGGTGCTGGATCACCTGATCTATGCGACCCCGG
>DATMEB010000123.1:0-7290 GCA_035557095.1 Nocardioidaceae bacterium
CTACGGCGTTCTGGACCCACGTGTGAGGAGCGCCCGGTGAGTGACGATCCCGTGCTGTCCGTCGAGGACCTGGAGACGGTCTTCCACACGCCCGGCGGGACGGTGCGCGCCGTCCGCGGCGTCTCGTTCGACCTCGCTCGCGGCGAGCGGATGGGGATCGTCGGCGAGTCCGGCTCGGGCAAATCGGCGATGGCGCTCGCGATCCTGGGCCTGATCGAGCCCCCGGGGGAGGTGCTCGGCGGTTCGGTCAAGCTCAACGGGCGCGAGCTCGTCGATCGTCCCGAACGCGAGCTTCAGCGCGTGCGTGGCAAGGAGATCTCGCTCGTCTACCAGGACCCGATGAGCGCGCTCGACCCCGTCAAAACGATCGGGCGCCAGCTCGTGGAGACGATCCGCCAGCATGACCGCGGCATCTCCCGCAAGGCGGCGCGCAAGGCCGCGGCGGAGCTGCTGCGCGACGTCGAGGTGCCCGAGCCCGAGCGCCGGCTCGACGACTACCCGCACCAGTACTCCGGCGGCATGCGCCAGCGCGTGATGATCGCCAGCGCGCTGGCTAACCGGCCCGACGTCGTGATCGCCGACGAGCCGACCACGGCGCTGGACGTGACCACGCAGGCGCAGGTGCTCGACCTCCTCAACCGGCTCGTGTCCGACCGCGGCACCGCCGTGCTGCTGATCACGCACAACCTCGGCATCGTGGCCGAAGCGTGCGACCGCGTCGCGGTGATGTACGCCGGGCGGATCGTGGAGATCGGTGATGCGGCGCAGGTGTTCACCGAGCCGCAGCACCCGTACACCCAGGAGCTGCTGCGCTCGACGATCTCGCTGTCGACGACCGGGCTGAACTTCATCCCCGGAGCGCCGCCGGACCTGATCGACCCGCCGCCAGGATGCCACTTCCACCCGCGCTGCCCGCAGGCGATGCAGGTGTGCCGCAGCCTGGACCCGGTCGACCTGCGGCTGGCGTCCGGACAGCGTGTCGAGTGCTGGCTGCACGGCCCCGACGACCAGGTTCCCGAAGGCGGACGAGCGCCGCTGGAGCGGGAGGAGATCAGCGTTGCCGACGAAGCCTGAGACATCGCGGCCGGAGCAGCAGGAGGGTCAGGACGCCCCGCTGCTGGCCATGCGCGACCTGCACGTCCACTTCCAGCTGCGGGGCGGTCTGCTCGCCCGGCTGTTCGGCATGGGTGCCGGGACCGTGAAGGCGGTCGACGGCGTCGACATCGAGCTGCGCAAGGGCGAGGTGCTCGGCCTGGTCGGTGAGTCCGGCAGCGGCAAGAGCACGCTCGGCCGTGCCGTGCTCGGTCTCGTGCGCCCCACGTCCGGTGACATCGTCTACCACGACAAGGACATCTCGCGGATGTCCGACAAGCAGCTGCGCGGCCTGCGCCGCGACCTGCAGATGATCTTCCAGGACCCCACCGCCGCCCTGAACCCGGCGATGGACCTCGGGACGGCCATCGGGCACCCGCTGAAGATCCACGGGCTCGCCAAGGGCGACGAGCTGCGCCGGCGCGTCGTCGACGCGCTCGAGCGGGTCGGGCTGTCGCCGGGCGAGCAGTACCTCTCCAAGCTGCCGAGCGACCTGTCCGGCGGCCAGAAGCAGCGGGCGGTGATCGCGCGCGCGATCATCCTCGACCCCGAGCTGCTGGTGGCCGACGAGCCGATCTCGATGCTCGACATGAGCGTGCGGGCGAAGATCCTGCAGCTGATGCTCGACCTCAAGCGGGACCTCGACCTCACCTACGTCTACATCACCCACGACCTTGCGAGCGCCAAGTTCTTCTGCGACCGGGTCGCGATCATGTACCTCGGCCGGATCGTGGAGATCGGGTCGACGAAGGAGATCTTCGCCGACCCCAAGCACCCGTACACGCAGTCGCTGCTGAAGGCCATCCCCGACCCCGGCAAGACCCTGGCGCGCGACCTGCCGCGCGGGGAGATCCCGGACGCCGCCAGCCCCCCGAGGGGATGCGCGTTCCACCCCCGATGCCCGAAGGCGTTCGACATGTGCGGCTGGGAGAGCCGTGACCTGCGCACTCTGGTGGAGAACCACTGGCTGCGGACCGAGGAGGCGGAGTACGAGCGGGAGCGCTCGGTGGTCGGCGACCTCGGCAAGCTCGACGACCCCCGGCACCTCGCGGTGCTGCCCGCCGGGAGCGGGCACACCAGCGAGGAGGTCACCCAGCTGCTGGACGGGATCAAGACCGAGGACCCGGACGAACCCCTGTGGAAGGGGGTACGCCGGCGGCACGCCGTCGCGGGTGGCGTCGAGGTCGATTTCCACGAGGGAGAGGACCCGAAGCTGCGCCCCGCCGGCGGCGTCGACGTCGCCTGCCACCTGTACTGACGGCGCTGATGCCCCTCGCGGTCAGGCCACCGGGTCGTGCAGCCCGGTGCGGGGGACCTCACTCTCGACCGCGGCGGCCGGGTCGTGGGTCGGCAGCGGCGGGGGAGTGCCGCCCCAGGCGGGGCAGATCGCCTGGTGGTCGCACCAGCCGCACAGGGCCGACCGGTTCGGCCGCCACTCACCGGTCTCGCTGGCGCGCCTGATCGCCGCCCACAGCGCCTCGACCTTGCGCTCGGTGGCCCGCAGCTCGCGCTCCTCGGGGTGGTAGCGGAGCACCTCGCCGCTGCCGAGGTAGACCAGCTGCAGCATCCGGGGCACCACGCCGCGGGTGCGCCACAGCACCAGCGCGTAGAACTTCATCTGGAACAGCGCCTTGGCCTCGAAGTGCTCACCGGGCGCCTTGCCGGTCTTGTAGTCGACGATGCGGACCTCGCCCGTGGGTGCGACGTCGAGACGGTCGATGTAGCCGCGCAGCTGCAGCCCTGACTCCAGCAGCGTCTCGACGTAGACCTCGCGCTCGGCCGGCTCCAGCCGCCGGGGGTCCTCGAGGGTGAAGTAACGCCGCAGCAGGCTCTGGCACTGCTCGAGCCAGGCGGCGAGGTTGTCGTCCGCTGACGCGGTATCGCCGTCCTCGCCCGCGGCGAACATCTCGGCCAGCTCGGGCTCGGTCTCGCGCAGGTCGTCCCAGGCCGGACCGAGCAGCTGCGCCGCGCGCTCGGGAGTGCGCTCCAGCGCGGGCAGGTCGAACAGCCGCTCCAGCACCGAGTGCACGACGGTGCCGCGCACGGCTGCCCGGCTCGGTGCCTCGGGGAGCTTGTCGACGACGCGGAAGCGGTAGAGCAGCGGGCAGGACATGAAATCGCTCGCCCGGCTCGGGGACAGCGACGGCGACCCGGCGGGCGGGGTCGGCACGGGCAGAGGGAGCGGTGCGACCTGCATGCAAGACAGGCTAGGCGACCCCGCCGACAGATCCGTGGCGCTGCCGGCTGCTCGTGTCGCGACACGCTCTGCCGCATTGCCGTGCCCGTGACTGGGGCCGACGACTACGTTGGAGGCGTGCACCCTCCTGCCGACGAGCGATCGCGGCCCGGCGGGCCGAACGCCCGGCCGCCGGGCACCGTCCGCATCGGGCAGGTCGCCGGGGTCGACATCCTGGTCCGCGCGTCCTGGCTGCTGATCGCGCTCCTCATCGCCGTACTGCTCGGCCCGCGCATCGAGGAGGCCGCGCCGGGTCTCGGCGGGCTCGCGTACCTCGCCGGGCTGGTGTTCGCGGTCCTGCTCTACCTGTCGGTGCTGCTGCACGAGCTGTCGCACGCGCTGGCGGCGAAGGCCTTCAAGCTTCCCGTCCGCTCGGTCACGCTGCACTTCCTCGGCGGCGTCACCGAGATCGAGGGCGAGCCGCAGACCCCGACGCGCGAGTTCGTGGTGTCGGTCGTCGGCCCGCTCACCTCGATCGCCGTCGGGTTCGCCGCGCTGTTCGCCGCGTTCATCACCCCCGAGGGCACCCTGGTCCAGATGATGTTCGGCGGACTGGCGTGGGCCAACCTCATCGTCGGCGCGCTCAACCTCGTGCCCGGCCTGCCGCTGGACGGCGGCCGCATCCTGCGGGCGCTGGTGTGGGGGGTGACCAAGAAGCCGCACCTCGGCTCCACGGTCGCCGGCTGGTCCGGGCGGGGCGTGGCCGTGCTGGCCGTGGCCTCGCCGCTGCTGCTGGAGCAGTTCGGCGTCATCGAGCCACGCCTGATCGACTTCGCGCTCGCCGTGGTGATCGGGCTGTTCCTGTGGCAGGGCGCGACCCAGGCGCTGATGTCGGCGAAGATCCGCAGCCGGCTGCCGGCGCTGAAGGCCCGGAGCCTGGCCCGGCGGGCGATCGCCGTACCTGCCGACCTTCCGCTGGCCGAGGGCCTGCGCCGGGCGCGCGGTGCGCAGGCCGGCGCGATGGTCGTGGCCACCGGCTCGGGCCTGCCGAGCGCGGTGGTCAACGAGGCTGCGGTCACCGCGACCCCGTCGGAGCGGCGGCCCTGGGTGACCTGCTCCGCCGTCGCGCGCGACCTCTCGCCGGGGCTGCTGCTCGACGCCGACCTCGACGGCGAGAGCCTGCTGCGCGCGATGCAGGCCACGCCGGCCACGGAGTACGTCCTGGTCGAGGGCAACGGCGACGTCTACGGCGTTCTCGCGACCTCCGACGTCGACGCCGCCTTCACCCGCGCCTGAACCCCTGCACCCAGCGTGACTAGGCTGCCCGCCATGCCCTCCGACCCCTCCGAGCCGAGCGAGCCGAGCGAGCCGGCCTGGTCGGGCGTGCGTCGGGGGCCGTTGGCGGCCGGTGACTGGGTCCGGCTCACCGACCCCAAGGGCCGTCGCCACAACATCAGGCTCGAGCCCGGCAAGCAGTTCTTCACCAACAAGGGGTCGCTCGACCACGACGCGATGATCGGCCGGTCCGAGGGCATCGTCGTGCCGAGCAGCGGCGGAGTCGACTACCTCGTGTTCCGGCCGCTGATGACGGAGTACGTCGTCTCGATGAAGCGTGGTGCAGCCGTCGTCTACCCCAAGGACGCCGCGCAGATCGTCGCGATGGCAGACATCTTCCCAGGCGCGCGGGTCGCGGAGGCCGGAGCCGGTTCGGGCTCGCTGACCTGCGCACTCCTACGGGCTGTCGGCGAGCATGGCCGGGTCCTGTCGTACGAACGACGCGAGGACTTCGCCGCGATCGCGCGCGCCAACGTCGACACGTTCTTCGGCGGTCCGCACCCGGCCTGGACGCTCACGGTGGGCGACCTCGCCGACTCGGTGCGCGGCCAGGAGGTGGACCGGGTCGTGCTCGACATGCTCGCGCCGTGGGAGTGCGTCGAGGCGGCCGGTGAGGCACTGGTCGCCGGTGGCCTGGCCTGCGTCTACGTCGCGACCACGACGCAGCTGAGCCGGGTCGTGGAGACACTGCGCGCACACGGGGAGTTCACCGAGCCGCACGCGTTCGAGACGCTGCTGCGGTCGTGGCACGTCGAGGGTCTCGCCGTACGCCCCGACCACAAGATGAACGGTCACACCGGCTTCCTGGTCACCGCACGGCGCATGGCGCCCGGCGTGCAGGCACCGGCCAAGCGCCGCCGACCGGCCCCGGGTGCCTATGGCGAGGACTACACCGGACCCCGTCCGGGCCAGGGTTTGGGGACCCGTTCGGAGGGGGACAACGACGAAACGGTCCCGGAGCCCGACACGGATGGATAACCCGACACGCTTCTGCGCTCTCCCGGGTAGGGTCGGTGAGAGAGACCTGCTGCGGAGGTGATTGCGGTGCCAAGCCACGACGAGCAGAAGCGCACGCGTGAAGAGCTGCTGTCGCAGATGGGGTTCCTCGAGCAAGAGGTCGTCGAGCTCCGAGAGCGGCTCTCCCGGCATCCGGGCGCCTCCCGCGCGCTCGAACAGCGGCTGGCGGAGACGCAGGCCTCGCTGGCCTCCACCACCGCGCAGAACGAGCGCCTCACGATGACGCTGCGGGAGGCCCGTGACCAGATCGTTACGTTGAAGGAGGAGGTCGACCGGCTCGCCCAGCCGCCGGCCGGGTTCGGCACGTTCCTGCAGCGCAACGAGGACGACACGGTCGACCTGTTCACCGGCGGCCGCAAGCTGCGCGTCAACGTCAGCCCGAATGTCGACATCGAGAGCCTCCGTCGTGGCCAGGAGGTCATGCTCAACGAGGCGCTCAACGTCGTCGACGCGTTCGACTTCGAGGAGGTCGGCGAGGTCGTCATGCTCAAGGAGATGCTGGCCGACGGCGACCGCGCGCTGGTGATCGCGAACGCCGACGAGGAGCGCGTGGTGCGCATCGCCGAGCCGCTTCGCGGCGAGAAGATGCGCGCCGGTGACTCGCTGCTGCTCGACGCGCGGGCCGGCTACGTCTACGAGAAGATCCCGAAGTCCGAGGTCGAGGAGCTCATCCTCGAAGAGGTCCCCGACATCGACTACGGCAACATCGGCGGGCTGATGAGCCAGATCGAGCAGATCCGCGATGCGATCGAGCTGCCGTACCTCTACCCCGACATGTTCCTCGAGCACGAGCTCAAGCCGCCCAAGGGCGTGCTGCTGTACGGCCCGCCCGGCTGTGGCAAGACGCTGATCGCCAAGGCCGTTGCCAACTCGCTGGCCAAGAAGGTCGCGGCCAAGACCGGCACCGAGGGTCGCAGCTACTTCCTCAACATCAAGGGCCCCGAGCTGCTCAACAAGTACGTCGGCGAGACCGAGCGACACATCCGCCTGGTGTTCCAGCGGGCCCGGGAGAAGGCCAGCGAGGGCACGCCGGTCATCGTGTTCTTCGACGAGATGGACTCGCTGTTCCGCACCCGCGGGTCGGGTGTCTCCTCCGACGTCGAGAACACCATCGTCCCGCAGCTGCTGAGCGAGATCGACGGTGTCGAGGGTCTCGAGAACGTCATCGTGATCGGCGCGTCCAACCGCGAGGACATGATCGACCCGGCGATCCTGCGCCCGGGTCGCCTTGACGTGAAGATCAAGATCGAGCGCCCCGACGCCGAGTCGGCCCGCGACATCTTCAGCAAGTACCTCACGCCGACGCTGCCGCTGCACGAGAACGACGTCACCGAGTTCGGTGGCAACCGCGACGCGTGCATCCAGGGGATGATCCAGCGTGCGGTCGAGCGGATGTACACCGAGACCGAGGACAACCGCTTCCTCGAGGTGACCTACGCCAACGGCGACAAGGAGGTCCTGTACTTCAAGGACTTCAACTCCGGCGCGATGATCCAGAACATCGTCGACCGGGCCAAGAAGATGGCGATCAAGGATCTCCTCGACACCCAGCAGAAGGGCATCCGGGTCCACCACCTGCTGCAGGCGTGCGTCGACGAGTTCAAGGAGAACGAGGACCTGCCCAACACCACCAACCCCGACGACTGGGCGCGGATCTCGGGCAAGAAGGG
>DATMEB010000124.1:0-29587 GCA_035557095.1 Nocardioidaceae bacterium
TCCTCGAGAAGGAGACGCGCGCGCAGGCAGAGCTGGCTGCCACGATGCCGTTCATCCACCCACACGTGGCCCTGATGCCGGATGCACACCTGGGCAAGGGTGCGACCGTGGGTTCCGTCATCCCGACACTCGGGGCGGTGATGCCGGCCGCGGTCGGTGTCGACATCGGCTGCGGCATGATCGCCGTGCGCACCCAGCTGAGCGCCGCGCAGCTGCCGTCCGACCGGCGAGCGCTGCGGGAGGCCGTCGAGCATGCTGTTCCGCTGTCGGCCGGTCACTACAACGACGACGTCACCCTCGAGCACGCGAAGCGCCGGATCGAGACCCTCGAGGACGCGGCAGGGAAGGCCGGCTTCGACCCGGGCAAGTACGACGCGCACTGGCGGCGGCAGCTCGGCACGCTGGGATCGGGCAACCACTTCATCGAGGTGAGCCTGGACGAGAACGACGACGTGTGGCTGTTCCTGCACTCGGGCTCCCGGGGCATCGGCAACCGGATCGCGCAGCACCACATCAAGGTCGCCCAGCGGCTGTGCAGGCAGTGGTGGATCGACCTGCCCGAACGCGACCTGGCCTACCTCGTCGAGGGCACCCAGGAGTTCGCGAGGTACATCCGTGAGCTGCACTGGGCACAGCGGTTCGCCCTGCTCAACCGCGAGGAGATGATGGACCGCCTGGCGACCTGCTTCGCCGACTGGGCTGGAGTCAACGAGGTGGTGCGGCACGAGGAGATCAACTGCCACCACAACTACACGACCCAGGAACGGCACTTCGGCAAGGAGGTGTGGCTGTCCCGCAAGGGCGCGATCAACGCCGCGGAGGGCGTCCCCGGCCTGATCCCGGGGTCGATGGGGACCCGCTCGTACGTCGTCGTCGGCAAGGGCAACCGGCTCGCGCTGAACTCGTCCCCGCACGGGGCCGGCCGGAAGTACAGCCGGCGCGCGGCGCGCAGGACGTTCAGCAGCCAGGACCTGCGTACGGCCATGGGAGACATCGAGTACCGCGACACCGACGCGTTCCTCGACGAGATCCCAGCGGCGTACAAGGACATCGACGTGGTGATGAACGACGCGAAGGACCTGGTCGAGGTCACGCACGTCCTGCGGCAGATCGTCAACGTCAAGGGCGACTGAGCACCCGGAGTGCTCCGGTCAGGGTGCGATGACGTGCTCGGCCACGTCGCGGCCGTCGACGTTGATGACCGCGCGCCAGGTCGGCCAGGTGGTGGCCACGCCCACGCTGCTGGTCGGGAAGCGCACGGTGATCTCGCCGTCGCGGAAGTCGGCGTCCTCGTCGAAGGACTGCTGACTCTCGCCGCAGAGGTCATGCACGTACTGCTCGGCGAAGCCGTCCGCGGTCCGCCGGTAGCCGAGCTCGACCGTCTCCGCGCCGTCCTGGCTGGTCACGGCCATCGTCCAGAGCACCGAGCCGGCGGCGGACAGGTCGTCGTCCCAGCTGACGTCGAAGGCGACCACGACGTCGGTCACGGTCCGACCGGCGTGCAGGATCTGCGTCATGCGCCCGAGCCTAGGCTGCGAGACCTGCCGCCTGTCGGCAGGTCTCGCAGCGCGCTCGGAGTGGGGTCAGCTCAGGTCAGGATCCCGCTGACGTAGGCGATCGTCACCAGTACGAAGAAGATGCACAACGTAAACAGGAGTGTCAGCCAGAACTGTCTTAGCCGTCCGCTCATCGTCGTCTACCGGATGTCACCCGCTCACGCGAGCGAGGCCGGGCCCTGGGTCAGCATCTGGTAGATCAGGAACGCCGCGAAGCTGACGTAGAACAGCGCGGTGAAGATCATGATCGGCAGCCGCCAGCCCTTGAGCTTGGCGAACTCCGGCAGCATCTTCCGGTTCAGTGCGATCAGCAGCACGCTGTAGAACGCCATCACGAAACCGCCACCGGCGGAGGCGATGACCAGCAGCACGATCGGTTCGGCACCGGTCCAGATGATGCCGGAGCCGACGATGATCATGAGCCACGTGACCGTGAGGTAGATCTTGCTCTCGCTCCAGAACGTGTTGTCCTTGAGGAACGTGACCTTGAGCGCGTCGCCGCTCAGCCGGCTCACGTAGTCGATGACCCCGATGTTGGTGGAGAGCAGCATCAGGAAGCCGGCGACGTAGAAGGACATCTCGAACCACGGGCCGATCACGCTCGCGAACGCGTTGCCTTGCTCGGAGATGAACTCCAGGTCGGTCCCGGCGTTCTCCTGGACGCCGACGGTCGAGAAGACCAGGACCGAGAGCCCGACCAGAAGCACCGCACCGATGAACCAGAACGTGATCAGCTGCTCCTGGTTGGCGATCTTCCACCAGCGCCGCCACTTCCGCTGGTTCTCCTCGGTCGGCGGCATGACGTAGCCGAGGGACGGCGCGGCGACCTCGTCACCGGTGATCGGGGAGACGATGTTGGGGATGAGCACGCCCATGCCCATGCCCTTGTCCCGGATGTAGTTGCTCTGCACCAGGTTGTTGGCCCCGCCGGCACCGGCGAAGACGACAGCACCGAACAGCGAAGCCGCGCCGAGCTCGCTGACGATACTCGGCAGGTCGGCGGCCCCCTGCGGCGCATCGCTGAACACAGCCGCCCACGCCGAGGCCTCAGTAGCCACGAAGATGGCGACCACCATGAAGACCAGGATGAGCGCCACCATGAGGCCCTCGGCCTTCTCCAGGGTCTGGTAGATCACCGGGGACAGGGAGACGGCCAGGCCGATCGAGAGCAGGAAGATCGTGGCGACGATCGGAACCGCGCCCTCGCTCAGCCCGAAGATGAACGTGAAGACCGTGGCGCCGCTGGACGCCCAGCCCGGCCAGGTGTTCGGCAGGATCGCCCCCAGCACGAAGATCACGCCCCAGGGGAGCCACATCCGGGAGAAGCCGGTCACGGCCGTCTCGCCGGTCGCGAGCGTGTAGCGCTCGATCTCCATGTTGAGGAAGTACTGCAGCGTGATGCCGAGGATCGCCAGCCAGGCGAGCCCGAGGCCGACCTGGGAGGTGATGTACGGCCAGAGGATCAGCTCACCGGAGCCGAGCGCGGTGGCGGTGATGATGACGCTCGCACCCATGTAGTTGCGCAGCGAGCGCGGCTCGGGAAGATCCCGCTGTTCGGCTGCCGGTAGGTACTTGGTGGGCAGGTAGGTCGGTTCTCTGACTTCCTCGGACACGGTGGCGTCAGCCATCGTGGCTCCTCTCGTCTCCTAGCCCCGGACGTGCCGGTCGGCGAAACGCGGCGCTCCCAGGACGGAAAGCCGTTATTCGATGGGTGCCGTGTCCGAGTGACCCCCGCGACCGCGGTGGTTCACCCGCCCCAGAATTTCCTACCCACCCGAACGTGCGCAGAAACACACTGGTCCCTGCGCGGCCCGAGCCCACGACTCCGTTTCGGTTTCGGAGCAGTTCATCGGTGCCTGCCGGTCCCTGTCAAGCACCCGACACGCCCCCATACCCCACCCTCCCGCCGATACCGCGCGAATGCCCGACCTGGTATGTGCGCACGCGCGTCATCGCGGCGCGACCGCAACCGGACGAAACCCGCGCGATAGCGGAGGGTTTGCCGATGCCGTTGCCATCTCCCGACCCTGCCTCCGACTGCGGGTCAGGGCTTGCGGACGCGCCCCCACGGCTTGTACACGGCCAGGAGCACGGCGACCACGAGTGTCGTCGTCGACACGATCGGCGGGAACATCAGCTGGTCCGGCAGAGCCGCCTGCTCCCCCGACGCGATACGGCGGCCGATCTCGGCGGCCTCGACCACGCCCGGCCGCAGCGCCACCAGCACCAGGCCGGTGAGCACGACGTTCGCGACCAGCTTGACGGCGACCCACCAGTACCGCACCAGGCCGAACTTCGTCCCGAGGCCCAGCACGATCCCGCTGAGCAGGCAGAGCAGGCCTGTGCCCAGCAAGGGCCAGATCGCGAACAGCTGGAGCGCCTGCAGGCTGACGGCGCGAGTGCTCGCGTCGTCGGTCAGCATCGCGGTGAACACGAAGACGCCCATCACCACGTCCAGCCCGATCCACGCGCCGGCGGCGACGATGTGCACCACCAGGACGGCCTTGCGCGTACGACGGCCGAGCGGGAGGCGGACGTCGGGATGACGCCGCCTCCCGCCCGCCGTCGCGGGTGCGTCGTCCGTCACGGGTGCGTACGACGCGGAGGTCATGACTTGCTCTGGTTGATCACCGACAGCCGGTGCCGGTACTCGTCCTCGTCGATGTCGCCCGACGCGTAGCGCTCGGCGAGCTGTCGCGCTCCGGCGACCTGGGCGGACCGGCGCTCGCGTCGCCGGCCGTTCACGACGAAGAAGGTCACGGCTGCGGCGATGACGAGCAGCCAGAACAACGGGAAGATCGGCCACCACGGGCCCGGTCCGTTCCATCCGGCCTCACCGGCGGCGACCACGATGTCAGTCGTGTTCATGATGCACTCCTCACTGGGCGGTTCTGCTGATTCCTCATGCTGGCTCGCAGCGACCCCCTGGCGCGTCCGCTGGACGCTTGATCTCCGCCTACGGTTCTCGACGTACGCGCGAGCGCACACGTGCGTCGAGGCGCGTACGGCACCCCGGCGCTCCCCGGGTCGCGACCCCGGGTAGGCCCACGTCGTGGACGATGGCGTCATGCACCCGGCTCAGGAGTCGACGGCGGTGACGGTCGCGCCCATGACCGCGGACCTGTGGCCGTCGGTGGCCCGGATCTACGCACACGGGATCGCCACGGGGCACGCGACGTTCGAGACCGAGACCCCCACCTGGGAGGCCTTCGACGCCGCGAAGCTCCCGGAGCACCGGCTCGTGGCCGTGGACGCCGGCGGCCGGGTGTACGGGTGGGCCGCGGTCACGTCCGTCTCATCACGGCGGGTCTACGCCGGCGTCGTCGAGCACTCGGTGTACGTCGACGCCGACGCGCAGGGCCTCGGGATCGGCCGGTTGCTGCTCCACGCCGTGGTCGCCTCCACCGAGCAGGCCGGAATCTGGACGCTGCAGGCCGGCATCTTTCCCGAGAACACCGTCAGCCTCGCGTTGCACCACCAGGCCGGGTTCCGTGAGGTCGGCATCCGTCGACGCGTCGGCCGGATGCGCCACGGGCCGATGACCGGCCGGTGGCGCGACGTGGTGCTCGTGGAGCGAAGGAGCGACGTGGCCGGCAGGTGAGCGTTGCCTCGGGCTCAGGGGGTGCTGAAGCGCCACCGCGTCTGGCTGAAAGGCGCCTTGCCGAAGCCGAAGGCCGTCGTCATATCGACGGCGTAGACCCAGGCCTCGCCGCCGCCACGGGGGTGCCGGAAGACGCCGTCGCCGACGTCGAAGCGCCACTGCTCGCCGTACTTCGATACCCAGGCCTCGGCGAGGCGGTGCAGCCTCGTGTCGTCGGTGGCCCGCCGGGCAGCGCCCTCGACCACCAGGTCGAGCCCGGTACTCAGGGAAGCCGTCCCGGTGGTGAGGACGACGTACGGGTTCCTGGCGAGGTTGCGGCACTTTCGCTCGTCGGGGCCGGTGCTGAAGTGCAGCGTCGAGTCGAGCCAGACGGTCAGCAGCGGCGTCACGTGCGGTCGGCCGTCGGGGCGGACAGTGGTGATCCAGGACAGCTCGGCCTCCGCCAGGGCCGTGCGCGCCTCGGTCCAGCTGGTGGGGCTGGCATCGTCGGTGCTGTAGCGCGGGTCGAGCTGCTCCACGGCATCTGGGGTCGGCATGGGTGTCTCCCTCCTCGGGCGTCCGATGTTCCGACCCCCACGGCCGGCCGGAATCATCGCCGGCATCGTCCGGCGGTCCCCTCCACCGCCGGGCAGAGCGGCCGGCACTGGGTGCATGCCCCTTCCGCGGCCCGATCGCCCCAGGACTTTGGTCCCGCGACCCCGCGTGACGGCGTGCGAACCGACCGCAACAAATTTGCGTCAAACCCTCGCGTCGGGAAGCACGAACCGCCTCAAAGGCCGCCGATTCGGTCCGCGCCGGGGTCGCGGGACCGTCCCCAGCCGTCTGCGTCTGCCGGTCACCAGGCGTTGCGCCTCGTTGACGTTGGCAGAAGAGCGTCCGGGTATCGCCGTCGATCCGACGACGGCACCTGACCCGCTCTCGAGGAGGGCTCCACATGCGCTTCTTCACCAGCAACGTCGGCGCGACGGGCCGCGAACACGCAAACCACAGCGGTTCGGGCACGATGCGTCGTTCGGTCGTCGCCCTCGCCGCCACGGCCCTGGCCTCGACCGCGCTCCTGGGCGCCGTCGACTCCGCGGACGCGGTGGTGCGCCCCGGCCCCGGCCGCAACGCGGACGGGACGCCCGTCTTCGTGCGCGACAGCGAGGGCATGGCGCTCCAGCTCTGCAGCGACGCCATCAACTGTGAGCCACCGGTTTCGCCGGACATCGGCAGCTATTTCTCCGCCGAGGCGACGCTCGGCCCCATGCGCGCGATCTGGGGCATCGACGCGGCGTTCCTCGAGGACGCTGCCGGCAACATCAGCAACCGGGCAGGCGTCGCGAACTCCGCGCTGTTCCGTGCCGAGGGCCTGCGGCCCAACCGGCGCTACACGATCCGCGGCCCGTGGGGCCGGCACACCTGCCGGACTGACGTCGATGGCGCGCTCGACAACAAGAACTGCCTGTTCGAGCGCGGCGGCGAGGCCGGCGGCGCCCTGCGCGGCGGCCCCGTCAAGAGCTTCCTGCGCGCCAGCGCCTCCCCTGCCGGGTTCGTCGGCAGCCTGGAGATCCCGCGTCGCGTGACCGGCTCGCCGAGCGGCTTCAACCGGGTCACCCTGACCGGTCCGGGTGCGAACTTCAGCACGAACCTGATCGCGGTGTCCGGCCAGCTCGCGGACAACATCCCGATGGCCGCCGTCCGGAAGGACTCGCTGCGGTTGGGCAACAAGAACAAGGCACGTCCCACCCAGCGTGTCCTGCGTGTCCGCAACGTCGGAACCGCGCCGTTGTCCGTGCGGATCGCGAAGAGCGGCGACAACCCCGGCCGGTTCCGGGTGGTCAACAACTGCGCCGGCGTGGCTCCCGGCCGTGCTTGCGGCATCGAGGTGACCTACCGGCCACGGCGCAACGCGGTGAACACGGCGGCGATGACGCTCACCACCAACGGTCTGCGTGCGCCCCAGCGCGTGACGCTGACCGGCATCGGCCCGTCCTGATGACGGACCGCGCATAGAACCGCACCCGAGGGGCCTGTGGACCACGTCCACAGGCCCCTCGGCCTGTGCCCCGCCCGTCCGGCGGGGACGTGCACGAGTAGCTCGGGCACGCTTGCCCCGACTCACCAGTGGATTGACGGGGTCACGGCAGGCGAGCTGACGGAACCGTCAGCTGTGGGAGGGCCCCGGCGGCGCGGACCCGATCTCGAAGGCGATCTCGTCGGCGTAGCAGAAGAACCACGACTCGCCGGGTTCGAACGAGCGCACGACCACATGCCCTGCGCGCTGCGCATGCCCGGTGGCGTGCCGATTGGGAGAGGAGTCGCAGCACCCCACGTGCCCGCACTCCTGGCACATGCGGAGGTGGACCCACTCGCCACCGTTCGCCAGGCAGTCCTCGCAGCCGTCGGCCGAAGGGGCCGCCTCGTAGTCGATCGTGTCCAGGTGCGTGCAGCGTTCCATGCTGTTCATTGCACACCCGAACCCGCGCGGGCGCTACCGCTCGCCGCCGCGGACGTGTCGCCTCACTGCGGGGCGCGAGGGCGCGACGGGCGGGTACGTCGCGCGTGGTCCCAGCGGTGCGGGTCGGTCTCCAGGCTGTTCCGGTCCCACCCGCCCCGCACCGCAGCCGCCGCGTAGGTGCTGTGCAGGAACCGCAGCAGGTCGCCGTCCGGGTCGTCGGCCGTCCGGACCGCCTCGTACGGCAGCAGGTACTGCTGGTGCTCCTTGCTGTAGTACGCCGACACCGGCTCGACCGCGTAGTCGGCGAAGCCCTCCGGCTCCGGGTACGCGTACGCGTAGAACGCACCCTCCTCGCCCCCGCCGGGCCAGAATCCGCAGCTGCTCAGCTCGTGCGAGTAGCCCTCCACCATCACCCAGTCGCCGCAGTTGGGCGCACCCCCGGGATGGGTGGGGGCGCTGCGTCCGGAGAAGCGCGTGCACGCGAGGTCGAAGCCGCCCCAGAAGAAGTGCACCGGGCTGACCTTGCCGACGAAGTACGACCGGAACTCCGCGATCACGCGATGGGCCTGCACCAGCTGCTGCCAGAAGCGCTCGACCGCCTCCCGGTCGTAGGAGGTGTGCTCGTAGTCCCGCTCGAAGGGCACCGCCGGGTCGATCTCGTTGGGCCTGGCCTGGATGTCCACCTCGATCCCGAGGTCGCGCAGCGCGCCCATCGTCTCGGCGTAGAAGTCGGCGACCGGCATCGGCCGCAGGTCGACGACGCGCTCCCCGCCGTCGCTGCAACGGACCCACAGCCGGTGCGTGACGAAGTCGAACTCCAGGTCGAACACCCGGTCGCCGTCGGGGATGGCCGAGGTGCCCAGCCCACGGGCGGTGACGTAGAGGACCACGTTCCACCAGTGGTTGACCATCGGCGCCTTGGCCAGACGCACCTTGCCCACGACCTGGGTCCACATGTGCAGGGTCTCCCGGGTCGCCGACCAGTCCGCGACCGGCAGCCGGGGCCAGCCTGCCTCGATGCGACCCTCACCGTCCTGCGTAGCCACCACGCTCCCCCTTCCCTCGCGTCGTGTAAGCACCAGACTGCCGCCCGCACGGGGAGTCGGCAATGTCTTTCGCGGTATTTCGTCGTGGAGACGACAACTCGTCGAGCTCAGCGGCGGTCCGTCAGGTCCAGCGCCACCGTGGCGGCCGCCGCGTAGGCGAGGTGGGGCACGACGTCCGCGGTCCAGTCGGCGACGCTCCAGCGCCTGGGGTCGGTCACGCCCAGGACCGTCATCGGCCCGTTGCCCACCAGCATGGCCAGCACCCATGCGCCGGCGAACGTCCCGGCACGACCACCGGGGAGCACCCCGCCGCGGACGAGGCCCAGTGCGACCCCGGCGCCCACTCCTGCGACGGTCCCCGCCAGCGAGCCGAGGCCCGATCGGCGGGCGTCGCGGTGCGGTTGGTCACCCCGGATACGCACACCGACCAGGTCGGCTCCGCGCTGCACCGTCTCCTCCGGAGTCGAGCTCGCCGGTCGTCCTCGCACCGCCATGTCCGCGAACGTCACGGCGTTGAGCGCGGTCGTGCCGGCGGCGCCCGCGACCGCGCCACACGCCAGCTTCCGAAGGGTCGTCATGCACCGAACGTACCCACCGTGCCGGGCGACCGGGCTCGAACTGCCGTACGCACACTGACCGCGGCGGGCTCATCGGTAGGTGTGGCGATGCGGCCGGGCTTCCGCGGTCTCGTCGGCGTGGCGATGTGCGCCCACGTCCTCCAGCAGTCGCGGCGGAAGGCCGGCGGCGACCTCCTCCAGCGCCGTGCAGACCGCCGCGACTCCCGCCTGGCGCCGACTCCCCCGCCGCACGACGGTGAGCACGCGCCGAAACGGCGCAGGCTCTCCACGCAAGGGAATCCGCGCCACCGCCTGATGCGCGGGAAGAGGCGCAAGCCTGGGGATCAGGCACACGCCGAAGTCGTGGCCGACCAGCGCGACGATCGCGTTCCACTCCTTGGCCTGGTGCGTGATTCGCGGGTTGAAGCCGGCGGCGGACCAGGCGGCGAGCATCAGCTGGTGCTGGTCGAGGCTTCCGGGCGCGGCGATCCAGGTCTCGCCGGCAGCGTCGGCAAGCGCGACCGAGCGTCGGGCGGCGAGGGCGTGGCCCGCGGGCACGAGCAGGTCGAACGGGTCGTCGAGCAGCCGAGTCTGGTGCAGGCGGGCGTCGTCGACGGCGGGGCTCTCCGCCGTGGGTACGACGACCGCCACGTCGGCGTCCCCCGCGACCAGCCGTGCAAAGGAGTCGGGCGTCTCCGTCTCTTCGATGTGCACGGTCAGGACGGGACGGCTCTGCCGGAGCCGGGCCACGGCCGGGGCGAGCAGGCTGGCCACCGCGGTCGGGAACCCGCAGACGCGCAGGGTGTTGCCGGTCTCGCCGTCGCCGGCATCGCCCAGGTCGGCGAGTGCGTCCTCCCAGCGCGCGTACAGGTCGTCGGAGTGCGCGACCAACGCGTGCCCGGCCGGCGTGAGCCGGACCCCGCGACCGTGGCGCTCCAGCAGCTCGACACCCAGGTCGCGACCGAGCAGCCGGATCTGCTGGGACACCGCGGAGGGCGTCAGGTGCAGCGCCCGGGCCGCGCCGGTGACGCTGCCCTGCTGCTGGAGCACGCGCAGCACCTGCAGCCTGCGGAGGTCGATCATGTCGTTCAACCTACATGGATTTGTGTAGAAGATTGTAGATGGACCTTCAGGGTGAGCCCGACCCATGCTGCCCTCATGACGACGCATCGGCGCCGACGGGAGGCGCGTCCGGGGGGCCGGGCCCGCTGGCGGCCACGGCATGCGCGGCTGCCGGCGCCGCTGCTCGTGCTGGCGAGCGTGCTCAGCGTGCAGTTCGGCCAGGCCTTCGGCAAGCAGATGTTCGGCCAGGCCGGACCGTGGGGCGTGGCCGCGCTCCGGCTGGCGATCGCCGCCGTCCTCCTGCTGCTGATCTGGCGGCCCCGCCTCTCACGACTGCGCGGTTCGCTGCGACTCGTCCTGGCGTTCGGCCTGGCCATCGCGGGCATGAACCTCATCTACCCGGCGATGCAGCATCTGCCGCTGGGCGTAGCCACCGGCCTGCAGCTGCTCGGTCCACTCACCGTCGCGCTGCTCGCCGTGCGGCGACCGGTCGACCTCGTCTGGAGCGTGCTGGCGATGCTCGGCGTGCTGCTGTTCTACGGGCCCGGTGCCCCCACTCCGTCGCTCGTCGGCGTGCTGCTGGCACTCGCCTCCGGGCTCGCGATGGTGTCTACGTGCTGCTGAGCCAGCGCGCCGGACGGCGTACGACCGACGGGTCGCTGCTCGCCCTGGCGGTGACGTGTGCCGCGGCGGTCATGCTCCCGGTCGGCATCGCCGAGTCCGGCGTCGCGCTGCTCGACCCCCATCTGCTGCTCGCCGGGGCCGGACTCGCGCTGGTGTCCGCGGTGCTGCCGTACTCGCTCGACCTGGTCGCGCTACGCCGGCTGCCGCCACGTGTCGTCGGCGTGCTCGAGAGCCTCGAGCCCGCGGTGGCGGGCGTCGCCGGCATGGTCGTCCTGCACGAGCTGCTGGCGACCACCCAGTGGTTCGCGCTCGCATGTGTCACGGTCGCGAGCGTGGGAGCGGTGATGGTCACGGTGCCGGGGCCGGTCCCGGCCCCAGGCCCGACCCCGGACGGTCACCGTGAGAGCACCGTCAGAAGATGACGCTCCCCCTGCACCGCTGGCCACCACCGAACCTGATCGCCCGCGCCCGGATGCGGTCGCCGCCGGCGGTGTTGCGAGCCAGGTCGCGCACGGTGAACGAGCCGCTGCGTCCGCGCGTGACGTGCGTGTCGCGGTGGATCCGGTTCCCACCGTGGAAGAGCGCGACCCGCCAGCGCTGCCCGCGCCGGTTGACGTCGATCTCGTACTCGACCTCCAGGCGGCCGTCCTCCGGGGAGACCTTGAGCTTCCAGTCGCCGACGGTGCAGTTGCCGGTGCGGATCTCCTGGCGGTCGCCGGCGTTGGCCGCAGTGGGGGCGAACAGGCCGGCGGCGAGGGCTCCTGCGGCCAGCGATGCGCCGATCTTCGTGCTGATGTTCATCGTCTGTCCTCTCGTCACGGCCCGATCCGCGTCATGGTTTCTCTATTTCAGGCTGGCCTTCGCGAGGTACGGGTGACAACGGGACGACAGTCCCGGGACCGTCGGTCATGCGCACCCCGAAGCCGGTTGCAGACGGACGTGCACGGGGACGAACCTGGCGACGTGCCGGACATGAGCGAGTTCATCGCAGGACTGCCCAAGGTCGAGCTGCACGTGCACCACGTCGGCTCCGCGTCGCCGCGGACCGTCGCCGCGCTCGCAGAGCGGCACGAAGGCAGCACCCCGGTGCCGGCGGACCCGGACCTGCTGCGGGAGTACTTCGTCTTCACCGACTTCGCGCACTTCATCGACGTGTACCTCAGCGTCGTCGACCTGGTGCGCACACCCGAGGACGTCGAGCTGCTGACCTACGAGGTGGCCGGCGACCTGGCCGCACAGAACGTGCGCTACGTCGAGCTCACTCTCACGCCGTACTCCTCCATCCGCGGCGGCATACCGGCGAAGGCCTACTGCGAGGCGATCGAGTCGGCCCGCCGCCGGGCACGAGGGGACCTCGGCATCGAGCTCGCCTGGTGCTTCGACATCCCCGGCCAGGACGGCCTCCCGGCCGCCGAGACCACCCTCGACGTCGCGCTCGGACTGCGCCCCGAGGGACTGGTCAGCTTCGGGCTGGGCGGACCCGAGGTCGGAGTCGGGCGTGAGCAGTTCGCGCCGTACTTCGCGCAGGCCCGGGCCGCCGGGCTGCACAGCGTGCCGCACGCCGGGGAGTCCACCGGCCCCGACACGATCCGGGACGCCCTCGACCATCTCGGCGCCGAGCGGATCGGTCACGGGATCGCCGCCGTCCACGACCCCGAGCTGCTCGCACGCCTTGCCCGGGAGCGGATACCGCTCGAGGTGTGTCCCACCTCGAACGTCCGTACCCGCTCCGTCCCGTCTCTGGCCGAGCACCCGCTGCCCGCGCTCGTCGCCGCGGGAGTGCCGGTGTCGATCAACTCCGACGACCCGCCGATGTTCGGGACGACGCTCAACCACGAGTACGCCGTCGCCGCCGACCTGCTGGGTCTGGACCGCGAGGGCGTCGCCGGTCTCGCGGCCGACGCCGTACGGATGTCCTTCCTGCCGGTCACCGAGCAGGACGCGGTGAGGTCCGAGATCGACGCCTACGTCGCCGGGCACGCCCGCGCAGGAGACGGGGCAGGAGACAGGTCAGGAGACAGGTCAGGAGACAGGGACTGACGAGCCGCCAGCCGTGGCGTCAGCCGTATTGGGCGACGAAGTTCGTCAGGATCCGCGGCGGCTCGTTGACCCTGGAAGCGGTCAGTCTCGCGATCAGATCGTCGAGCTCCTCGGCCGGGAAGTATCCCGCGTCGCGGTAGACGCGTACGCGGGTGACGATGCCGTCGCGGTCGAGCTCTGGATGGAACTGCGTGGCGTACAGGTTGCGCTTGACGCGGAACATCTGCACGGGGCAGGTCGGTGAACCCGCCAGGAGCACCGCTGTCGGCGGCAGCACGCTGCACGCCTCCTTGTGGCCGACGAAGGCCGCGAACTCCGCGGGCATCCCCGAGAGCAGCGGGTCGGCCCTGCCCTCCTCGGTCAGCGTCACGGTGACGGGACCTACCGGCTCGGAGTACGTCCGGTCGATCGTCCCGCCCTGATGCACCCCCAAGGTCCCGATGCCGTAACAGGCGCCGAGGAAGGGGAGGTCGCGCTCGACGATCTCGTCGAGCAACGGCTGGAGCTCGGCCTCGACCCGGCGTTGCGCCCGGGACTTGACCGCCGGCGGGTCGCTGGAGTTGAACGGACCGCCGCCAATGAATACCCCCGCATAGTCGTCGAGGCTGATCGGCGGCAGCGGCGCCGACTCCATCCTGACCCGGTGCAGCCGTTCGGCGCAGAGACCGGTCATCCGCAGGAACGCGGCGTACTCGTCGTCGGCGGCCTCGTCCTCAGCCCGCGACGCCAGCATCAGGAACGGCCTCACGACGCCGATCGTAGAGGCTGGGACGAGCCCTAGGGATGCCGTCCGATGAAGGCGAGCATGCGCGTCTGCACATCGGCGTCGTCGGCCACCGTCACGCGCGGCCCGTACTGCCCGCTCCCCCGCATCGCGTCCTCGTACGCCACCATCCCCTCGAGAAGCTGCGCGCACTTGTCCGGATCGAGGCGCTCGTCCTGGCCGGTCGCCCGCGCGAGGTCCCAGGTGTGCATGAAGACGTCGGCGGTGTAGAACATGTCGACCGCCTGGCCGAGCGGAAGCTCGCCGACGTGTGGGTCGGACAGCACCCGCGACGGCGTCTCCGGGTCGTCGAGGAGCGACTGCACCGCGTCGCTGTGCACCGACCAGGCGGCCACCGGGTCGTCGTCGACCGACGGCCCCCGCGGCAGCCGCACACCGGTACCCGCCTCCAGGAAAGCGGGGAACCACTCGACCAGGTGGCGCACGACGTCGCGCGCCACCCAGCCCTCGCACGGCGCCGGCCGGTCCCAGGCGTCCGGCGGGACGCCTCGGACACGGTCGGTGAAACCACCGGCGATCCGGCGATGCTCTTCTGCCGGGCTGGTCATCGCGTCAGCCGGCGTCGGCGAGCAGCTCGTCGAGCTGTTCGTATGCCTCGCGCAGGCCGTACTCCATGCCGCTCGCGATCACGGCGTCGCGCTGCTCGATCGAGTCGCAGACCGACTTGGCGACCAGGCGGGTGCGGCCGCCGAGGTCCTCGAGGGTCAGGGTCTCCAGCGCGACCCCGTCGGGCTCGCCCTCGAACGTGAACGTCTGCACGATGCGCTCGTCGGGGCGCACCTCGTGGAAGACGCCGTGGAAGGCGTACTCGGTCCCGTCCTCCTCGCAGTGCAGGTAGCGGTACGAGCCACCGGTGCGCGCGTCGTACTGCTCGATGCGCATGGTGAGCCGCCGCGGGCCGAGCCACTGCGTGACCAGGTCTGGGTCGGTGTGCGCGCGGAACACGCGCCCCGGTGGGGCGTCGAACTCGCGGGTGATCACGATCGTGGGCAACGTGGGGTCGGCCTCGATGCGCGTCTCGTTGCGGTTGGTACGGGTCGTGCTCATGATGCTGCTCCCTCGGCTCGGTCCCGGTTGTCCGGGACTTCCTCCTCCATCTGCTCGAGCACGGCGTCGAGGCGACGAAAACGGTCCTCGGCCTCCCGCCGGTAGCGCTCGATCCACTTCGTCATCAGGTCGAACACGTCCGCCTCGAGGTGGCACGGCCGCCGCTGCGCGTCGCGGCTGCGGCTGACGAGCCCGGCGTCCTCGAGGACCCGGAGGTGCTTGGACACGGCCTGCACGGTGACGTCGTAGGGCTCGGCCAGCTCGTTCACGGTCGCGTCGCCGACGGCCAGGCGCGCCACGATGTCGCGCCGGGTCGGGTCGGACAGCGCCGAGAACACCTGCGTGAGCCGGTCGTCGTCCATCGCCGTGCCTCCCTGTCTTCAACCAGATGGTTGACTACAACGTATAGCGGGGCTCCGCGCTTGTCAACCAATCGGTTGAACAAGCTTGGCCACCGCGGCGCTCGGTTATCCTGACCGCGCCCCGCGCGGGTGGGGCACGGGCGCGCTGAGGGGTGATGACGACGGACCTGCCACGCGACCTGCCCGTGGTCGAACGCAGTGCCGTCCGCCTGGTCGTCCTCGACGTCGACGACCGGGTCCTGCTGTTCCGTATCCGCGAACCTCTGCACCCCGAGATGGGCACGATCTGGGAGCTTCCCGGTGGCGGGATCGACGCCGGTGAGACCTACCTGACCGCCGCGCTGCGCGAGCTTCGCGAGGAGACCGGGATCGTGGCCGAGCCCGACGACGTCGGCCCACCCTCGTGGCGACGCCGCGCCACCTTCCGGCATGCGGGCGTACGCCGGCTGCAGGACGAGGTCGTCGCCGCGGTCCGGCTGCACCGCCCGGGTCCTGCCGTGGACCAGGCCGAGCAGCAGGACCACGAGGTCGACACCTACTTCGGCTTCGGCTGGTGGTCGGTCGAGGAGATCGAGACCAGCGCCGAGCGCTTCTACCCGGGCCGCCTTCCCGAGCTCGTACGCCGGTTCCTGGACGGCGAACAGATCGACGAGCCGTTCGAGTACTTCTCCTGACTCATCGGTTCACCGATGAGTATCCGCCAGAGCCGTCGTTACACCTCACACAGACTGCAACAGTGGGCGGAGACGCCTCATCCAGGAGGAGACCACCATGGACTGGAAGCTCGAGCTCATCGTCGTCCCGGTCGCGGACGTCGACCGCGCCAAGAAGTTCTACACCGAGCAGCTGGGCTTCCGGCTCGACGTCGACCACGCGGTCGGCGACGCGTTCCGCGTCGTGCAGATGACCCCGCCCGGCTCGGCCTGCTCGATCACGATCGGGGTCAACGTCGGCGGCGGCGAGCCGGGTACGACCAAGGGCCTGCACCTGGTCGTCGACGACATCGAGGCGGCACACGCGCACCTGCAGACCGCCGGTGTGGAGAACAGCGGCATCCAGCATTTCGAGGACGGGCAGATGGCGCCGGGGCCCGACCCGGAGGGCCGCGACTACGGGTCGTTCATCTTCTTCGCCGACCCCGACGGCAACACGTGGGCCGTCCAGCACGTCGCGCAGAGCGTCCGCTGATCATGCCCGTCACGAGCACGCCGATCGACGAGGAGCTGGAGCAGCTCACGCAGCGCCATCGACGTGAGCTGCACGTGCACTGCTACCGGATGCTCGCGTCGTACGACGACGCCGAGGATGCCGTGCAGGAGACGTACCTGCGCGCATGGCGCAGCCGTGAGACGTTCGACGGGGTGCACGGGAGGGCCTGGCTGTACCGCATCGCCACGAACACCTGCACGGACATGGTCCGCGCGCGGGCACGCCGGGTGCCGGAGATGCGGTCGTACGCCGAGGTCGGCTGGCTTACGCCGTACCCCGACCGGCTGCTGGACGAGGTCGCGTCCAAGGAGGACGAGCCGGACGCGGTCACGGTCGCACGAGAGACGATCGAGCTGGCGTTCCTGGCGGCGCTGCAGGTGCTGCCTCCGCGGCAGCGGGCCGCGCTGATCGCCCGCGAGATCCTGGGCATGCCCGCGGCCGAGACGGCGGCGCTGCTCGAGACCAGCGTCGCGGCGGCCAACAGCGCGCTGCAGCGCGCACGGTCGACGATGCGCGCGCACCTGCCGTCGCATCGCAACGACTGGCGTGCGCGCGAGCCGAGCCCCGCCGAGCGTGATCTGCTCGACGAGTTCATCGACGCGCACCAGCGCTGCGACGCGACGGCCGCCATGGCCGTGGCCGCGAAGGACATCCGGGTCACGATGCCGCCCCAGCCGCTGTGCTTCGACGGGCGCGACGCGCTCGCCCCATTGCTGGAACGGGCGTTCGGACCGGAGCGCGAGGGCGACTGGCGACTGCTCCCGACGTGGGCGAACCGGATGCCCGCGGCCGCGAGCTACCTTCGGCGTCCAGGTGACTCGGAGTTCCGCGCGTTCAAGCTCGACGTGCTGCGCGTGGAGGGCGGGGAGATCGCCGAGATCACGACCTTCGGGTACGCGTTGTTCGACGCCTTCGGCCTGCCGATGACTCTGCCGCAGGAGAAGGCATAGTCACCCACGTTGCGCCGTAGACGCGGCGCCGGAGTGAGCTGTCGCTCCTGCCGCGCGCTGTCGGCACACTGGGGCCATGAGCGTGTCCTTGCACCACATCGTCATCGACACTCACGACCTGCCGATGCTGGCACGGTTCTGGGCGCAGGTCCTGCGCTGGCGGATCCTGTCCGAGCGCGAGCGTGAGGTCGTCGTCGGTCCGGACGTCACCGCGCCGGTGGGCCTCTGCTTCATGCCCGTCTCTGACGAGAAGACCACCAAGAACCGGCTGCACCTCGACCTCAACCCCGGTACCGACGACCGGCAGGCGGAGATCCAGCGCCTGCTCGCGCTCGGTGCCCGCGAGGTCGACATCGGCCAGGCCGGCGACGAGTCGTGGACAGTGCTCGCCGATCCCGAGGGCAACGAGTTCTGTGTCCTGCGGCCGAAGGCCACGCTGGTCTCATAGGTCTTCCGGGTCCGGGGTCGCACGTCGACCGCGAGCTTCATGGTGGCCTCCGCCGCCCGGGGCCGGGGAGCTGACGCAGCGGGTCGGCAGGGGCACGGCTGGCTTCCGCGCAACCTCGGCGAATGTGCGGGAGGATGCGGATGCCGCTATGGTGCCGCCCACTCTCTCCGGCGACCATCGTCGCCTCGCCGAGCCATGGAAGGCTGCACGACCTTGAAGGTCACCCTCGACTCCACCGATCCGCTGTCCGATGCCCTCCGTGTGGTCGGCGCGATGTACAACGTGACTCTTGTCGTCGACTCGACGACATCGCCGCTATCGGACACCTCGCAACCGGCAGCACGCAAGGCATCGTCGCGGCGTACGGCGAAGAACGCGGCGCGGAGAGGCCGTGCGGGCGACGCGAAGCGCTCGACGTCAGCTCGCGGCGCGCGCCGTTCAGCCAGCAACGGCAAAGCACCTGCCGCACCCGAGCTCCGCTCGTGGGCGCGACACCAGGGGTATCAGGTCGGCAACCGCGGACGGATGCCCGCCGCTGTGCTCGCGGCCTACCGCGAGGCGCACCAGAGCTGATCCTGCGGCGCCGAGCCGCGCGGGCGCCGAGTGCTCACGCCCGGTTGCCGAAGGCCAGACCCAGTGCGATACCGAGAGCCACCCCGATCCCGACCCCCATCGCGATGTTGCCGATGGTCGCCCCGATCGCCGCGCCGATGGCGACGCCGATCGCGACGGACACTCCCATGCTGAAGTCGGGTTTGGATTTGTTGTCGGACTTGTCGCTCATCCCTCGAACCTACCGCCCTCGGGCACGGACACACCGTCGGCCAGCGCTGCCGGCTCCGCGGCGTCGGCCGGGTTGCGCGCATGCACCCCGGACCGGAAGGGCTTCGGGTCGTGTCACGGGTTGGCGGCCTGTCGGGCGCGATGCTCTCGGAGCTTGTGGCGGTTGCCGCAGCGCTCCATCGCGCACCAGCGTCGAGCGCCGGGGCGGGAGGTGTCGACGAACACCATGGGACATCTCTCGCTGGCGCACTCGCGGATGCGCTCGGCGAGCGGCCCGGACAGCAGCTCGATCATCTCTCGCGCCAGGCACGAGAGCGCTTGCGTCGCTCGCACCGGCGGCGTCCACGACGCAGCTGTGCCATCGGCGGCCAGCGCGGGCCGCAGCGGTGTTCCGGCGGCAGCCCGGTTGATGGTCGCGACCGCTTCGACCGGCAGTGGGCGATGCGCGGCCCGGGCGTGCGCGGCGTCCCAGATCGCCTGCCGCAGGGTCTTGGCCGCGGTCAGGTCGCGGGCCGATGCCGGTCCCGTCAGTACGGCGGCCAGCGGAGGCTGGGCCAGCCATTCTGCGAGGTCACCTGGCTCGCGGAGGGTCTCGAACACCGCGTATTGACCCTCGCCGCCCGTGTGAGCGAAGTCCAGACAGGCCGCGCCGGCATCGAAGAAGAACGATCCGCCCTTGGGATCAACCAGCCGTCGCCCGGTTGCGCTCGATCGCATGACACCACTATAACTGGTTATACGACACCGGTTCAACTGGTTACGTTCTTGGAGGGATCGCACATGGGCACACGGCACATCAACCCCGAGGGGCTCCACCGCAGCCCGGCTTTCAGCCAGGCCGTCGTGGTCGAACAGCCCGCGAAGACGATCTACATCGGCGGGCAGAACGGAGTAGACGCCAACGGCGAAGTCGTCGGCCCGACGCTCAAGGAGCAGGCCGCGCGCGCGTTCCGCAACCTTGCGACCATCCTGGACAGCGAGGGCGCGAGCCTGGCGAGCGTCGTGCACTGGAGGATCGCCGCGTTGGAGGGCACCTCCTTTGACGAGGGGGTGGCAGCGTTTCAGGAAGTGTGGAACCCGGCTGACCCGCCGCCGGCCATCACGGTCCACTTCGTCACGGCACTCGGTCCAGGGGTGCTGGTCGAGATCGACGCCGTCGCCGTCGTCTGATGCCGATGGGGCGGGACCGCGAAGCCGGTCGGAGCGTGATCGCTTCAGCCAGCGAACGTGTTCCGAATGCGCGCCCCCTCATCCCGCGTCGACCTCGCGCGGCGACAGCGCGACCAGGTCGGCGCACGGGTCGATCCTCCAGTGGTTGGTGTGCAGAATGCGGTCGCCGAATGTCACCTGCTGCTCGCCGACGAGGGTGAAGCCGAGCGCCCGGCAGATTCCGTTGGAGGCGGCATTGCTGACACCGGGGAACGCGTGCACGACTCCCCAGCGGCTCTCCTGCCGCGCCCTCGAGAGCACGGCGTGCACGGCTGCCTTGCCCAGGCCCCGGCCCTGGAACTCCGGCAGCACCATCCAGCCGATCTCGGACAGCTCCTCACCGTCGGGTGCGTGCGACCAGAGCACCACGCTGCCGGCAATCTCGTCCGGGTGGGCCTCGTCCGGCACGATCATCAGCACCCACGCCCGCCCCGCGAGGCAGTCGTCCACATCGCTGCGCACCTTGGCCTCGATGCCCTCGCGCGGCAACGGTCCGCCGAGCTCGGCCATCATGCCCGGGTCGCAGCGCATGCTGACGTAGGCGTCGATATCGTCCGGGCTCACATCGCGCAGCCGCACAGCCCGCCCCCCTTCCTCGTCGAGCCTCATTGTGCGGACGTCGACCGACGGCTTCAACCGAGGGTTCGAAGCGCCAGGTGCTCGCGCAGGAGACCTATGCCGCGCTCTTCGTGCGCGACGGCCTCCCCCACCCGGTCGGCGAACGAGGAGAACACGCCCGCCGGGTCGAGCCCGTCGTCGCCCAGATCCGATGCCGCCTTCGCGGTCTGCGCGAGCGCGGCCCAGCTCCGTCCCGAGTCCTCGAAGCAGGTCACGGCTCCGGCCAGAGGACCCGACGGCACGAGGTCGTGCACCTCGGCCAGGAAGCGGGCGTACAGCGGGCGGGTGGCGGCGTACGCGGTATGGGTGCTGGTCAAGCATTCGGCCAGCCGCCGGCAGGCGTAGCGCGCGTGCGCCGGTGACGCGAAGCGCCGCTGCCAGCCAAGGCGGGTGGAGCTGTCGCGCAGCTCGTGCACCAGCCTGCGCATGCCGGACAGTCCGAAGTTGACGTCGAAGCTGTTGCCCAGCACCGGACCGGTCAGGTGGTCGGCGGTCATCTCGATGGCCCTGCCGGTGGCGTCGGCGACCGCGGGACGCGGGTCGCGCACGAGGGGTTCCGTCGTGGTCCTGACGAGCGTGGTCTGCTCGAACCGTCCCTTGCGATGCGCGGCCCATGCCTCCAGCAGCCGCTCGTCGTCGATCAGGTGCGGCGTCGCGGCGAGGTCGTCGACGAGGTACTCGTCACCGTGACGACCGGCCACGACGACCTGGTACGGGTCGGCGACCTCCAGCGGCGAGACGCCGGGATGCTGCGGGAGCAGCCCACGACCCACCGTGAGCAATGCCGGTTCTCCGCGGTCGAGGCGCGCGTCCAGCTTCCGGCGGGCAGCGGCCGGGCTCGAGGAGTGCACCGTCTCCAGGTCCAGCCCGAGGTTCTGCGCAACCGCGGACAGCCACGGCATCGGGTGGTGCTGCGCCACGATCGTGAGCAGTGGGTGGTCGACCTGGCGGTACTCGAAAACGGCGTACATGAAGCCGACTCCCCCGCCGAGTCCGCAGACCATCGGCTCGGAGACCTCGATGCCCGCGGCGGCCAGCAGGTGGCGCACCAGCGCGGACGGCTGGTGACTCTGGGGTCCGAACGACGCGTAGCCGGGCACCAGGCCGGGCTCGTACGTGGCGGGTGCGACCTGGGCGGGTTCGCGCCTGTGGGCGGTCACGTGTCGGTGTGCGGTGGTGTAGGACTCCCCGGTGCGGTTCATCCGCTCGCGCACCAGTCGCTTGAGAGACTTCTGCTCGGTCATGACAGATCCGTTCGGGCCACTGCGACAGCCTCTTCCCGCGCACGAGACCACCGGTGACCACGAAGGGTCGGTCACGCCGTTGAGTAGCCCGCGATGGCACCAGCCACCTCTGCCCCCACGCGTCGCCGACGAGCGCGGGTCGCCGGTGAAGAGGGTCAGGCGCACGGAACGCCTGGCTCGCACGATAGCAGCGCGAGGCCCGACCGCACCGCCGATCGCGACCGGTTGCTCAGGTGTCGGCCGAGCGCCGAGTTCGGCGTCGCAGGCGCGGCAGCCAGCGCGACAGATGGCCCCCTCGCGATGTCTGCGTGTCCCCCGCCTCCTCGTCGAGCCGTCTGCGTTGCGCGGCGCGCCGCTCGTCGATGCGGGCTCGCCAGGAGGCAAGCTCCTGCTCGACGTCGCGGGTCGGCGTGACCACCGGCGGGCCGCCGAGCAGCTGGCGTCGCGCCTCCACGACCCGGTGGTTGAAGTCGGTGAGGATCCGGCGCACGGCGGCCTCGGTGGTCTCGCGGTCGAGTCGGGCCTCGAGGGCCGCATCCTCCTTGCGCAGCGCCAGCGCGGGTGGCAGCAGACCGGTGAGCTGCTCGCGTTCAATCAGGCGCTTGGCCCACCAGTCGGGGTCGTGGGTGCCGCCCAGGTCGGGAATCGGCTTGCCGGTGCCGGGCAGGTCATCGAACTCGCCGCGCTCGATGGCCCGGCGTACCTGCAGATCGACCCATAGTGCCTGCTGTTCCATGCGCGCCGCCGGCGCGGACTCGTCGTCCTGCTCCTCCGCGCGCTCCACCGGCTCGTCCGCCTCGGGGGCCTGCCGGCTCGCCGCGGCGAGTGCCGCCTTGCGCAGTCGGCGCTCCTCCTCGAGCAACCTCTCTTGCTCACCCACCGACGTCACCCCCTTCGACGACGACGCCTGCGGCCACGGTAACCCGTCAGGCGTGCGGGCTCTTCCCGCGCCGGCCACGCACTGCGACGGCCACGAGCGCCACCCCGAGCCCGGCGACCAGCGGTCCGATGATCGCCCACGCGGCGACGTCCGTCATCGGGCTTCCGCCCAGGTAGCCCAGCCCCTGGAACGTCCATGTGCCGCCGACGACCACCAGCAGCAGCCCGAGAACCACGAGCACTCCGGTTCGCACGGTCGATCCCTCCGTTCTGCGTCGATGTCCCGGTCGCCTAGGTCTCGGCCGGCTCGTCGGGCGATCCCGCGCGCTTGCGGGCGGCCGCGGTCTCGTACGCGCCGAGTCCCTGGTGACCGGTGCGGGTCGGCTGTGCCTGCTCGTCGATCCAGCGCATGTGCGCCTCCCAGGCCGACTGCTTGTTGGTGCCGAGAGCCGCACCGATCTGGGACCACGAGGCACCGGCATCTCTGGCCGAACGCACCCCCAGCTGCCGGCCGTAGCCGGCCTTGCGCGCGATGAGGACCCCGAGCGCCAACATCTCCAGCGACTCCTCGCGCGACAACCGCGCGACTCCGGCACCGGGCCTTCCGGCGGGGCGGAGCTCGGCCGCGTCGGGGTCGGCGAGGTCCGCAGCCGCGGCCGCCAGGGTGTCGCGGGCACGGAGCTGGTCGTAGCGCGCCACCGCGGTGGCGAGCGTGAACTGGCGCTCCAGGCCTTCGGCATCCATGCTTCCAGCCTACGTCAGGCTTGCCTGACGCCAAGGCTGCCTGACGGCCTACGGACTTGGCGGCCCAGGCGCGGTCTCGGTGTCGACCACCGCGCCGTGCGACTCGGCCACGGCGACGGCACCAGCCAGGTCCAGCCGTGTCTCACGCAACCTGGTCACACTCAGGTCGACCCCCGCGAGCGTCGCCGTCCGCAGGTCGGCGTGATGCAAGGTGGTGTGGCGCAGAGTCGCACCGGAGAGATCGCAGCCGCGCAGCGTCGTGTGGCTCAGGTCGGCCTCGGAGAGGTCCGCGTCCTGCAGCGGTACTCCGGCCAGGTCGAGCCGGTCGAGCTTCGCCCCGCGCATGACCACGCCTCGCCATTGCCCCCCGTGCACGGTCAGCGGCCGCAGCGTGCAGTCCATGAACGTGGTCCCGGTCATCTTGCAACCGTCGAGCGTGGCACCGAACAACGACGTACGCCGGAGCTCGCAGGCCACGAACGCCGAAGCCGTGTGCGTGGACGCGTTCAGCCGGCAGTTGTCGAACACACAGGACTCGAACGTCGCGCCCCGGCTCACCGCCTCCGTCAGGTCGACCTCGCGGAAGGTGCACGACCGGTACTCCTCGCCCGAGAGGTCGCGGGCGTACCAGTCGAGGTCCGCGAACGACTCCCCTTCCCACACACTCCGGTCCTCGCCCATGTCGTCACCCTGGCACGCGCGGCCACCCCCACGTCAGCCTCACGATGGACGCGTCGCGACGACGACCGTGGCGTTCAGCTCGTCCGAGCCGACCACCCGCGGGTCCAGGCCGTCGCCGGCGAGGACCCGGAGGGCCTCCGGCGCCTGCTGCTCGCTGGTCTCGACCAGCACGTGCCCGCCAGGCGCCAGCCACTCCCGGGCGCCCCCGCTGACCCGCCGAAGCACGTCGAGCCCGTCCGCACCGCCGTCGAGCGCCACGCGTGACTCGTGCACCCGGGCCTCCGGCGGCAGCAGCCCGATCTCGGCGGTGGGCACGTAGGGGACGTTGGTCACCAGCACGTCGATGCGTCCGCGCAACGATCCCGGCAGCGGCTCGAACAGGTCACCCTCGTACACGCGCCCGACCGGGCCGAGGTTGCGCCGCGCGCAGCGCACCGCCGCGGGGTCGACGTCGGCGGCGTGCAGCTCGACCCCGGGCACGGCCGCGACCAGCGCAGCCCCCACCGCACCCGACCCGCAGCACAGGTCGACCACGACAGAACCGACATCGGGCCGGAGCAGCGCCGCGGCCTGGTGGACGAGAAGCTCCGTCCGCCGTCGCGGCACGAAGACGCCCGGTTCGACCACGATCCGCCGCCCGCAGAACTCCGCCCATCCCAGGACGTGTTCCAGCGGCAGCCCGGAGGCACGCTGCTCGACCATGGCCGCCACCTGCTCCGGGGTCTGCGCCTCGGCGAGGATCAGCCGCGCCTCGTCCTCGGCGAAGACGCTGCCGGCGGCACGCAGCGTGGACACCACGTCCGCCGGGCGTAGTGGTGACGGCGACGCCGACATGCCCCTACGACCCGGATCCGGGTCTCACATCTCCTCGTGCGTGTCCGGGTCACCGCCGAACAGCCGCCCGTCCGGCTGTCCGAGACCGGTGATCGCCTCGACCTCGGAGTCCTTGAGCTCGAACCCGAACACGTCGAGGTTCTGCTGCTGCCGCTCCGGCGTGGCCGACTTCGGCAACGGCAGCGAGCCGACCTGCAGCTGCCAGCGCAGCACGACCTGGGCAGGGGTGACCCCGTGGGTCTGCGCGGCGCCGGCGACCGGACCCTCGTCGAAGGGCGCGCTGCGCTTGCCGAGCGGGCTCCACGACTCGGTCTGGATGCCCAGCGAGGCGTTGACCTCACGCATCCGCACCTGCGGGAAGTACGGATGCAGCTCGATCTGGTTCACCGCCGGCGTGACACCCGTGGCGTCGATGATGTCCTTCAGGTGCTGCTCGGTGAAGTTGCTGACGCCGATCGAACGCACCAGCCCGCGGTCGCGCAGCACGACCAGAGCACGCCATGCCTCGACGTATTTGCCGACGCTGGGGTTGGGCCAGTGGATCAGGCACAGGTCGAGGTAGTCCAGGCCGAGGCGCTGCAGGGACTCCTCGACCGACTGCACCGCGAGGTCGTGCTCGTGGTGCCGGCCGGGGATCTTGGTGGTGACCTGCACCTCCTCGCGCGCCAGCCCGGACTGGCGCAGCGCCTCACCGACCTCGGTCTCGTTGCGGTAGTTGACCGCGGTGTCGAGGAGCCGGTATCCCGCCTCGAGGGCGCTGCGGATGGCTTCTGTGCCTTCCTGGCCCCTCAGCGGGTACGTGCCGAAACCGATGACCGGGAGGGTGGTCCCGTCGTTGAGCTCGTAGCGGGGAACGTCAAGATCCATGCGGCCCAAGGTAGTGCCCGGGGTACTGCGGTCAGACTCGACCGCCGAAGAACACCTGGATCTCCACGATCCTCCCGTCGCGCACCGTGATGAACTCGCTGTTGCGGTGGCGTTCGCCGGTCTTCAGCTCGTACTCGTAGAGGATGAAGACCCCGTCGTCGCCCGCCTCGACCAGCTCGATGACCTCCTGGGATACCAGCCGGTCGGCCGTGGGGAAGCAGCGTTCGAGGTAGGCCGCCTTGTCGATGTGGTCGTCCTGCGGGCTGGTGAAGGCGAGCTCCTCGGCCATCAACCGGTCCGCGGCCTCGCGGTCCTGAGTGCGGTAGGCGTCGAACGCGGCGCGGACGACCTCGGTCCTGGATGTCGGCACATGCCCTCCCTGGCTTGAACGCGGTTGGCTGCGGGCGTACGGGGGTAGACCGGGGCCGGGCCCGGAAATCATCGGGCTCGACGTCGGGCGGCTCTCGCCGCTCAAGCACCGCCGGCGACTTTGCACAATCCGCACTCGGGGCGCCCTCGGTCCCGCTACATTCATGCTGCACCCAAGGAGCGCACCCATGACCACACCCCGTCGCCGCGTCGGCATGCTCGCCCTCGCCGGTGCCACGCTGGCCCTGACCCTGTCGGGCACGGCCGCAGCCGCCGCTCCGAAGAAGATCGTCGGTACCGAGCACGGCGACCGGCTGGTCGGCAACTCCGCGCGCAACACGATCCGCGGGCTGGGCGGGCACGATGTGCTGCGCGGAAGGGCCCGCATGGACCTGCTGACCGGCGGCGCCGGTCAGGACTGGGTGTTCGGCGACAACGGGGCGGACCTGCTCGTGGGCGGGCCGGGTCAGGACCGCGTCAGCGGTGGCCAGGGGTTCGAGCTGGCCAACACCGGACCGGGCTCGGACCGGTTCAACGGAGGGCCTGGCACCGAGCTCGCGGTCGGCGCCGCCGGCAACGACACCCTGCTCGGACAGGCCGGCGCCGACATCATGCAGTCCGGGGCGGGCAGCGACGTCGTACGCGGTGGCCGCAGCACCGACCTGCTCATCGGGCAGGCAGGCGACGACGCCGTCAGCGGCGGCCGGGGTGCCGACCTCATCACCGAGCTGGAGGGCAACGACGCGGTCCGCGGTGGCGGCGGTTCGGACTGGCTCGCCATCGGTGACGGACGAGACGCGGTGTGGACCGGCGCCCAGCCCGACGTCGTGCTCGCGTTCGACGACGGCCGCGGCGACGTCATCCGCTGTGGCGGTGGCCGGGACTTCGTGGTCACGATCCGCGGAGGCGACGACCGGGACACGCTCGTCGGCTGCGAGGAGGTTCTGCGGGGACGCGAGCTCGAGAAGCGGTTCGACGAGCTCCCACCGCTGCCGGGCAACGTCCGCGTGGGCGCTGCACCCAAGGCCGCCGGCCCGGCTCTGCGGCAGGGCTACCAGCACCCGCTGCTGTCGGTCGACACTCCCGCTGAGCTCGTCAAGCTGCTGTCGCACTGACGAAAACCCCCTCCGGGCGGCGACCCGCACGGCAGAATCGGGGTTGTGAGCGCGTACGAGGCCAAGGGATGGTCCGACTTCGGTGTCGCGGTCGCCGGAGCGGGCGCCGCCCTGGCGGGGCTGCTTTTCGTCGCCCTGTCGATCAACCTGGACCGGATCCTGGCGGGCTACCGCCTGACCGCGCGTGCGGGCTCCACCCTGGTCCTGCTCGCGACACCGCTGGTGATCGCACTCCTGCTGCTGATCCCGGACCAGAGCGACGTCGCCCTCGGGGTGGAGCTGGTCCTGCTCGGGGTGGTCGCGGGCGGCGCCCTGGCGGCCTTGAACCCGCCCTGGCGGCGGGCTCCTGAGCAACACCTGTTCTGGTGGGTCATCACCAATGGGACGCCGACGGTGCTGCTGTCGGCGTCCGCGATCGTCGCCGGCATCGGGACGATGACCGAGTCGCTCGGCGGGCTGTACTGGCTGCCGATCGGGGTCATCGTGGCGTTGCTCGCGGCACTCGAGAACGCGTGGGTGCTCCTGGTCGAGATCCTGCGGTGACGCCCCAGCCCGGCACACGTGCGAGGGTGACCTCCGTGCCCGGCGTCGACGTGTCCCTGGACCCCGCGGTCGAGTCCGACTGGCCGGCCATCGAACGTCTGGGGCAGCTCTACCTTCACGACCTCTCCTCCTCGCGTGGCTACCTCCCCGACGAGCGCGGCGTCTTCGAGTTCCGCACGCTTGCACTGTTCCGGACCGACCCGGGGCGTCAGGCCTGGATGATCCGCGCCCGCGAGCACCTGGCGGGCTTCGCGCTGACCCGGTCGTGGGAGAAGGGCGGCACGTCGATGTACGCGTTCTTCGTCGTTCGCGGCCTGCGCCGACACGGCGTCGGCCGCGTCGCGGCGCGAGCGTTGCTGCACCGAGTCCCCGGCGAGTGGGGGATCGCCTTCCAGGACGCGAACCCGGGCGCACGGGCGTTCTGGGAGCAGGTCGCCAGCGACGTCGTCGGCGACCGGTGGCGGGTGGAGGAACCGGATGCGGACCAGGGTCCGCCCGACGTCTGGATCCGTCTGGACAGTCGCGTCTCGGCCTAGGCAGCGAGCCGCCCTGTGGTTGGCTGGGCACATGCCCGTGCCGATCCCAGAGCGAGACGGCCGACGTGCGGGCGTGTCCCGGCCGGCGACGTGGGCGTCGATCCTGCGGGTGGTGGCATGGGCACTGGTCCTGGTCGCTGCGGGCGGCACCGCATTGCGCTGGGTCGACGCCGCGTCGTCACCCGTGGCACTGGTGCAGTCACTGACCCCGTATGCCGCGGCGCTGGTGTTGCTCGCGTTGTGCGGGGCCTTCCTGCCTGGACCGTGGCGGGCGCGCGCGATGCTTGCTGCCGCCTGCCTGCTGGTGCTCGTGGTGCATGCGGCGATCTGGGTGCCGTGGCTGACCGATGAGGAACCACGAGCCGGCACCGAGCTCACCGTCATGACCGTGAACCTGTACGTCGGCCGGGCCGACCCGGAGGCCGTCGTCGACGAGGTACGCCGGCAGGAGGCAGACATCCTGGTCCTGACCGAGGTCTCGCCCGGTTCGATGAAGGAGCTGGTTCAGCACGGGATCGACGGCCCGCTCCCCCATGCCCTGCCCGACCCGGTCCCGGCACGCGGCAGCACGATCATCCGGAGCCGGCTGCCGTTGACCCCGTTGCCTCCCGAGAGTGGCGGGTCATCCACCCTGCCGGTGTCGGAGAGTCCGGTGGGCATGCTGGCGGCCGCGAGCGTCGGCAAGGACGTCGTCGTGCGCGGCGTGCACCCGACTCACCCGGTCGGACGACGCGTGAAACTGTGGCGCACGGGCCTCGACGCCCTCACCGACGCGATCGGAGAGACGCGCGGCCCCATGATCGTCGCCGGCGACTTCAACGCCTCGGTGGACCATCCGGCGATGCGACAGCTGATGGCTCCCGGGCTGCGTGACGCGCACGAGGTCGCCGGCGCGGGGCGGCCGGCCACCTGGCCGCGAGAGCGGGGCTTTGCGCCGTTCGTGCACATCGACCACGTCCTCGTACGCGGAGTGGACGTGGGGTCGGCGACCGAGGTCGTGATCCCTGGCAGCGACCACGAGGCCGTCGTCGCGCGGCTCGTCGTCCCCGCCGATTGACCCACCGCTCGTCCCCTGCCCCAGTTTCCGCCGAAGATGCCTTGCGCGACTGGTCAAGGGCCAGGTCGTGCCGCTCCCCCTGGCGCGAGGATCGCCCTACCGGCGGCGCTTGCGGTTGCGCCGTGACTTCTTCTTCGGCTGCTCGCGCTTCTGCGTCGACGGCTTCTCGCCGTCCGCCACCGCGGCTCCCGGGCCGGCACCGGCGACCGCACCGCCCTTGGTCTGCTGCTTGCGTGCCTTGCGTTCCTCCCGCGCCTTGGCCGCCGGCGTCCCCGGCGCGGGGTTGTTGCGGATCACGTAGAACTGCTGCCCCATCGTCCACGTGTTCGAGGTCGTCCAGTACAGCAACACCCCGATCGGGAACGCCACACCACCGACACCG
>DATMEB010000125.1:0-80145 GCA_035557095.1 Nocardioidaceae bacterium
CGGTGACCCCGCGGGGTCGCCACCAGCGCGTAGGCACGTCGGTCCCGCGGATTGCGCTCCCGCCGCACCAGACCCTTGCTCTCGAGCCCATCGGTGACGGCGACCATCGTGCTGCGGTCGATTCCCATGATGCCGCCCAGGCGCTGCTGGGAGTGCGGTCCCTCGGTCACGAGTACGCCGAGGGCACCGACCTCGCGAGGGTCGATCCCGATCTCGGCGAGGTGTGCCGCGGCGACGCGGCGATGCTCCAGATGCGCGCGGCCCAGCAGGAACCCCAGGCGGTCGTACAGCACCGCCGGAAGCGTCTCCGACTCCGTGGGTTCGTTCGCGGGATCTCTCGGGGGTGACACACACGGAGTATATCCGTTAGCCTGATCGTCAGTAGTACTGATCAATTGGAGTCACGATGACATCGGTGAGTGTTCGCTACATCGTCGACGACGTGGAGGAGGCGATCTCCTTCTACACCGAGCATCTCGGCTGCACGCTCGAGATGCACCCCGGCCCCGGGTTCGCGAGCCTCCAGCGAGGTGATCTGCGGCTGCTCCTCAACTCGAAGACTGGACCCGGAGGCGCGTCGCAGGCCATGCCGGACGGGCGGAAGCCGGAACCGGGTGGCTGGAACCGCTTCCAGATCGAGATGCACGACCTGGAAGCCGAGGTGCAGCGCATGCGTGCCTCGGGCGTGCCGTTTCGCAGCGACGTCGTCACAGGCATGGGCGGCAAGCAGGTTCTGCTGGACGACCCGAGCGGCAACCCGGTGGAGCTGTTCGAGCCGGCGTAGCAGTGCGCGCGCTTGACCTCAACTTACGTTGAAGTTACAGGCTTTCCGCATCGATGTAGCCGACGATGCGGAGTGTGTGGACATGCGGGTGGCGCTGGCGACCCGGTTCGGCCCACCCGAGGTGCTGGTGACCCACGAGGTCGCTGACCCCACTGCCGGCCCAGGTGAGGTCGTCATCGACGTGACGGCAGCCGACGTGCTGTGGCTGGAGACCAGGATCCGCGAGGGGGCGGCCCAGGAGTTCTTCGACGTACGTCCGCCGTACGTCCCCGGCAACGCCGTGGCCGGTCATGTGGGTGCGGTCGGTGGCGGCGTGGACGCCGCCTGGCTGGGGCAGCCCGTGGTGGCGCACACGGGGGAGCGGGGAGGGTACGCCGAGCGGGTCGCGGTGCCCGTCGGCGACCTTTCGCTCGTACCGGCGGGGCTCGGGCTCGTCGACGCCGCCGCACTGCTGCACGACGGCCCCACCGCGCTGGCGCTGTTCGATGGTCTTCGCGTGACCGCGGGCGACTCGCTGCTGGTGGTGGGCGCCAGCGGCGGCCTGGGCATCGTGTCCCTGCAGCTGGCCCGGGCGTACGGCGCACGAGTCGTGGCAGTCGCCCGCGACGCGCGCAAGCTGGCACGCATCCGGCAGATGGACGTGGACGCGGTGGTGGACAACGACCACCCGGACTGGCTGGACCAAGCACGTACTGCGCTCGGCGGAGCCGGTGCCGACGTCATCCTCGACAACGTCGGTGGCCGGGTCGGCGAGGCAGCCTTCGGGTTGGTCGCGCCCGGGGGCCGGTTCTCCGCACACGGGACGCCGAGCGGGCGGTTCGCAGCTGTCGACCCGGCGGAGGCGCAGCGCCTCGGTGTGACAGTGCACGGCATCAGGGACGTCCAGCTCACCCGCGAGCACCGCAAGCGGCTGACCGAGCAGGCCCTCGCGGAGGCCGCGACCGGGCGCCTCCGGCCGGTCGTCGGGCAGACGTTCCCGCTCACCCGGGCGGCGCAGGCACATGCGGCGATCGCGGGCCGTGCGGTGTTCGGCAAGACGCTGCTGCGCACCGCCGCCGCGTAGCGGCCCACGTTCGTCCCTTCTGGGTGAAAGGTCGCGATCGTTGACGCTCGGTGGGCATACGGATACTGTCAGTCGCGGCTTGGGGGCGTGGTCCGGTCGTCGACCGGGCGCCAAGACCGCACTTATGCGATATGTGCGTTCTTCTCGGACGGGCGTCCTCGGGTACGACGACGTACCACACTCCACGGAGGGAACGCATGAACAAGAAGTGTGCGGCCGCGCTCGCGGCCGCAGCGGCGCTCGGCGCCTCGACCCTGTTGGTGGCGGCTCCGGCCAGCGCCGAGCTCACGACCCGCTGCGTGGGGGAGGGAGGCGCCGTCACGGTGCCCGGCGACCTCGTCGTCCCCCGCAACGGCTCCTGCTCGCTCGACGGCACCACGATCACCGGTGACGTACGGATCGGCCGCGGCGCCGACCTGATCGCCGAGAACGTCACCGTCGGCGGCGGGGTGACCGGCGCGGGCAACGCCTACTTCGAGGCGTTCTCGACCTCGGTCGACGGGTCGGTCGTGCTGAACGGCTCCCACGGCGCCTACCTCGAGGACAGCGAGGTCGGCGACCGCGTCCTCACCCAGTGGGGCGACGACGTGGCGGGCGGCTTTGTCTACACCTTCCAGTCCGCTGTCGGCGACGACCTGGTCTCGCAGGGCGGCGAGCTGTTCGTCGAGTCCACCGAGGTCGCAGGCGCGCTGCGGTCCGACCTGTCGCAGTACACCGACCTCTACGACTCGTTCGTCGACGGCGGCGTGCTGGTGCGCGACAACGAGCTCGGTGGGGTCGTCTGCGCCTCCGCCGTCCAGGGGGACTCGCGCTTCGTCGGCAACATCGACACCGTCCAGCTCGGCGCGGACGGTCCGTTCGCCGACTGCGACGGCAGCAACTTCTGGGGCGGTGACGTGGCTGTGCGTGACACACAGGGCGGCGTGCTCCTCGACCACAACATCGTCGACGGGGACCTGACCCTGCGCGACAACGACCCGGTCGCGTTGTTCGGCCCGCGCAACCTCGTGCGCGGCGACGTGCTCGGCGAGTTCGACGAGTGGGACGGCTCGCAGCCGGCCCGGCAGCGTTCGGCCTCCGCCGAGACCCGCGAGCAGGCGCTGCAGCGCAAGGTCACGCAGCGGCACGACTCGGCCGTGCGGAGCGCGGACCGAGCCGGCAACGCGCACCTGCGCGGCTGACGTACGGCAACGGGCCGGCTCACCACCGGCCGCCTGGCACCGAGGGGCCTGCGCCGACACGGCGCAGGCCCCTCGTCGTGCCGGCGTTCACGACGGCCGGCCACCGGCGGAGCCGGTGCGCTCGGGTCCGGACCGGTCCGCCCGTGCCAGCAGCACCGCGGCGATCGCCCGTGCGGCGCCCGGCACGCCATGGCAGCTCGGGAACGCGTTGACGTCGACGATCACTGGCCCGTCCGGACCCTCGACCACGTCGACGCCGTAGATGTCGAGGTGCAACGTCCGACCGACCGCGAGCGCAAGGTCTGACAGCCCCCGTGAGGGCGAGAACGGTCGGGCCGCGCGTGCGTCGCCGCCGCGCGGCTTGAGGAGGCCACCGAGCACCGACCCAGCCACGTAGATCTTGCGGTCGACGCCGTCGCCCGCGACCCACTCCTGCACGAGGTACGGGCCGGGACCGGGGGGCTCCACGTCCGTGTCGCCGGCCGGCCACATCGTGACCCCCAGGCCGCGCCCGCCGTCGACCTTGGCGGCCTTGACCACCGACGGCCTGCCCGCGGCCCATCGGCGAGCCTGCGCACCGTCCTGAACGGTCGCGGCGGCGGGTGCGGCGAGGTGCGCCTCGGTCAGCACCCGCTGCACCGCGACGCGGTCACGCGCGGTGAGCGTGGCGTGGGCGTGGTTGACGCACCGCAGCCCGCGCTGCTCGCGTTCCACGAGGGCGGCGAGCGTCTGCCGCCGCAGCCCGCGCAGCGCGACCACGTCCACGTCGTCCAGCCATCCGGGCAGCGAAGGGCCCGGACCAGGGACGTGCATACGCACGACCGCGCCGGTCGCGCGCAGGCACGTGATCACGTCCGGCACGACGGGCGATCGCTCCGGCGGCTTGCCGAGCAGCATGGCCACGTGCACGGGCCGCGAGGCTTCCGCCTCTCGTCGCCTCGTCTCCGGGGTCGCGCCCACGACTGCTCCGAACCGTCACCTTCGGGTCGGTTGCGTCTGCTCCGAGCGGCGACTCCGGCGTACGGACTCCCACCAGGCCCGGCAGCGCTCCGCGACCTCGGTCACCTCCGAGGAGATGGTGTCGACGGTGCGTTCGTAGCCCAGCTCGGCGAGCAGGTCGCCGGCCAGCACCTCGAAGAGCGCCTGGTCGCGCCGCGCCAGGTCGTGGCGCCAGTTCCGCAGACCCGCGGTCGGTGGCAGCCACGCCTTCTTCGCCGAGAGCCCGGGACGGTGGCTGGTCATGCCGACGTGGTAGGCCGCCATCTCCGCGGCCTCCGGCAGGTCCAGGAACTCCGCGAGCTCCCGCAGCCGCGCCTCCGGGTCGTCGACCAGGCCGTCGTAGCGCACCTCGCGGTAGCGGGACGAGCCCAGTCGTTCGCCGTCGTGCTGGCCGGTGCGCACCTGCCAGCGCCACCAGAGCGCACACACGGCGACGGGCTCCTCGGCCCACATCGACAGCTTGCTGGGCCCCTTCCCGTCGTGCGCCCACTCCAGCGCGGACAGTGCGACCTCGCGGCCGTCGCGGATGATGTGGATGCTGCGCACCCACGGGAACAACGCGTGCAGTCGCGGCAGGCACCGCACGTAGTCGGGGGTCTTCTCGCCCGCCAGCCGCTTGCCGTGCGCGTGGGCGTACTGCGTGTAGATCGCGGAGACGAACCCGGAGTACGACCGGGCCTCGGCTGCCGCCTCGTCGACGGCCTCGTCGGGCAGGCGGAGGCGGTAGAACCGGCGGTACGTCCGCACCCACTCGACCAGCTCGGGGGTCAGTGGCGGGTCGGCGTCGAGCGGCAGGTCCTCGACCGCCTTCGGGACGAAGTGGGAGTCGTTGGCGACCGCGAGCAGCGGATGGTGGTCGAGCATCCGCTGCAGCAGGGTGGTGCCCGAGCGCGGGCAGCCGACCACGAAGACGTACGGGTTGCGGCCCGGCCGTCGGTCGTCTTCCACGGCGTCTACTCCTCGGCAGTGGCCGACCTGGTCGGCAGGAGGTGGGCGACCTCGCCGGCCCGCGCGCCGCCGTTGCGGTGGGTCCGCGGTGTGCCGGCCAGGCCGACCAAGGTGGCGTACCGTCCCCCGGCCTGCATCAGCGAGTCCGGGGTTCCCTGCTCGGTGACGCGGCCGCCCTCGAGATAGAGCACCTGGTCGGCGTTGCCGACCTGGCGCAGGTCGTGCGTCACGACGAACGTCGTATGGCCCTCGGCGAGGCGTTCCAGAGCGTCGCCGACCTGGCGTGAGTTCTCCTCGTCCAGTCCGGTCGCCGGCTCGTCGAGGATGAGGACCGGGGCGTTACGGATCGCCGCGCGTGCGATCGCGATGCGCTGCCGCTCACCACCGGACAACGTCACGCCCCGCTCGCCGACCACGGTGTCGTAGCCGTCGGGAAGAGCCTCGATGAACGCGTGCGCGTTCGCCAGCCGTGCGGCCTGCTGAACTTGCTCGGGCGTGGCGTTCGGGTCGCCGTAGGCGATGTTCTCGCAGACACTGGCGGCGAACAGGATGGTGTCCTGCAGCACCACGCCGACCTGGCTGCGCAGCGACAGCAGCGTGTAGTCGCGCACGTCCCTGCCGTCGACGACGACACGCCCCTGCTGCGGGTCGTACAGACGCAGCACGAGGCTGACCAGCGTCGACTTGCCGCTCCCGGACGCGCCCACGATCGCGACGCGGGCACCCGCGTTCGCCTCGAAGTCGACCCCCTTGAGCACCGGCTTGTCCGCGTCGTAGCCGAAGTAGACGTGCTCGAAGCGCACCTCACCGCGCAGCGGCGGAGCAGGGGCGGCATCCGGGCTGTCCTGGACGTCCGGCTCACGCTCGAACACGTCGAGCACACGTTCACCGGCCGCGGTGGCCTTGGCCAGCCTGCCGGTGTACTTCGCGAAGTCGCGGACGGGCTTCAGCGCGTACTTCAGATACGTCAGGAACACGATCAGCGCACCGGCGGTGAGCTCCTCCGCGAGCACGAGCTGGGCGCCGAAGAACAGCACCACACCGGTCGAGATCGCGACCAGCAGGTCGACCGTGCGCTCCAGCCGCGCGGCCAGGCGGGTGCCCTTCAGGCCCTCCTTGAGGCTGCGCTGGTTCTGGCTGGAGAACGACCGGGCGAACGTGTTCTCGAGCGAGAGCGCCTGCACGATGTGGATGGCGCCGAGCGACTCGGCGGCGGTCGAGGCCATCGACCCTTCACGCTTGCGCTGGTCGCGCGACACCTTGTGGATCTTGTCGGTGAGGCTGATCGTCGACAGGCAGAACAGCGGGACGGTGATCATCGCCAGCAACGCGAGCTGCCAGTTGAGCCAGAACAGCACGCCCACCATGCCGACGAGGATGAGCATGTTGCCCAGCAGGGGGAGTGCAGCGGTGACGATCACGTCCTTGAGTAGGCCGATGTCGCTGATGACCCGAACTGTCAGGTCACCGCCGCGCGCCCGGGTGTGGTAGGCCAGCGACAGCTTGTGCAGGTGCTGGAACAGGTCGCCGCGTACCTGGGTCAGCACGCGGTTGCCGATGAGGGCGAATCCGACCGTGCTGGAGTAGACCGCGAGCGCGCGCAGCCCGACGGTCACGACCAGCCCCACCGACGCGACGATCAGGAGCACCTTCGGGTCGTAGGCGCCGACCAGCGGCAGCGTCTTGGTGCCGTCCTGGGGGGCGAGGATCACGTAGTCGAGGACCAGTGCGAGCATCCACGGCTCGATCAGCCGCAGGAACACCTCGGCCAGCAGAGCGAGGAATGAGCCGCCCATCAGCAACCGGTGCTTGCGGGTGTATGGCCAGAACCGCCGCAGGATCTGCTTGAGCCGGGGTCCCAGCTCCCTGACCTTGCGGGGGCGTGCCATCGTTGCTGCCGACCTCCTGAGTCGGAGCGGGCGAGCGCCTCTAGGGCGTGTCCCGTGGACCTGCTGTCCTGCTGCGCGGCGCCTTGCGGGCACCCCGCGCCACCCCGCTGGGCCACCGCGCCGTCGCTCGACGATGCTGCGCGTCGCCGTCGCTCCGCCTTGCGGTGCACTCCCCCAGACGACGCTTCCGACGGACGAGGTCCACGGGATACGCCCGAGTCTACTTCCTGCGGCCGGGCTCTGCTCGTGCGCGAGCGCTCACAGCAGCGGTACTGACTCCGACACCGGAGTGACCGGACGGCCGCGGTCGAACCATGACAAAAGGTTGTCGACGACCAGCTGACCCATCGCCTGTCGCGTGGCGATGCTGGCCGAGCCGACGTGCGGGAGGAGCACGACGTTGTCCAACGTCAGCAGCTGCGGAGGCACCCTCGGCTCGTCCTCGTACACGTCCAGGCCCGCCGCGAGGATCGTGCCGGACGCGAGTGCGGCCGCGAGCGCCGCCTCGTCGACCACCGTGCCGCGGGCGACGTTGATGAGGACGCCCTGGTCGCCGAGCGCCCGCAGGACCTCGTCGTCCACCAGGTGCCGGGTCTCGTCGCCTCCCGGGATGGCGACGAGCAGGGTGTCGACGGCACGCGCCATCTCCAGCAGCGTGGGGAAGTAGCGGTACGGAGACTCGGGCTTGGGCCTGCGGTTGTGGTAGCCGATCGAGATGCCGAACGCCTCGGCGCGGGCCGCGATCGCCTCGCCGATCCGTCCCAGACCGAGGATGCCCAGGCTGCGGCCGCGCAGGGTGGCCGGCGTCAGCGGGTAGGGTCCCTCCTCCGCCCATCGCCCCTCCCGCAGGTAGCGCTCCGACTGCGGCAGCTCGCGAACCGTCATCAGCAGCAGACCCAGTGCGGTGTCGGCGACCTCGTCGTCGAGCACCCCGGGGGTGTTGGTGACGACGACGCCGCGGCGGGCGGCCTCATCCGCGTCGACGGTGTCGTAGCCGACGCCGAAGTTGGCCACGATCTGCAGGTTGGGCAGCCGGCTCAGCAGGTCGGCGTCCACGCGGCGATGCCCGACGGTCGCGATCGCGACCACGTCCTTGGCCCGGTCGTCGACCAGTGCCTCGGGGTCGTCGGCCTCCCAGGCCCGCAGCACCTCGAACCGGGATTCGCAGCCCTGCATCACCGCGTCGTTCATCGGACCGGGGAGGAGCACCACCGGGGTCGTCGCCTTGCGCGTCTGCTCGTGCGTCATCGGGACATCCAACCACCGTCGACCGCGAGCACGTGACCGGTCACGTAGTCGGAGGCCCGCGAGGCCAGGAACGTCGCCGCTCCGCACACGTCTTCCGGCTCGCCCCAGCGCCCGGCCGGGATCCGGGAGAGGATCTCGGAGCTGCGTACGGGGTCTGCCCGCAGTGCCTCGGTCGTCCGGGTCGAGATGTAGCCCGGCGCGAGTGCGTTGACCTGCACGTTGCGGGAGGCCCACTCGTTGGCGAGCGCCTTCGTCAGCCCCACCAGCCCGTGCTTGCTCGCGGCGTACGACGTCACCAGGTGGCCACCCTGGAAGCTCAGCATCGACGCGATGTTGATGATCTTGCCGCGACCGCGCGCGAGCATCTGGGGGGCGACCAGCCGGCTCAGGCTGAAGGCGGCGTCCAGGTTGACGTCCATGACGTCACGCCAGTTCGCGTCGCTGAACTCCTCCGCCTCCTGCCGTCGGATGATGCCGGCGGCGTTGACGAGGATGTCCACCTCCTGCTCGGCGAGCAGGCGCCCGATCGCGTCGGGTACGGCCTCCCGGTGCGACACGTCGAGCACGAGCGAGGCCGCCCGGCGGCCGAGACGGGTGACCCGGTCGGCCGTCTCGTCGAGGTTCGCGTGGTCGGAGACCAGCACGAGGTCGGCGCCCGCGTCCGCGAAGCCGACGGCGATGGCCTGGCCGATCCCGGAGCCCGCTCCGGTGACCAGAGCGGTGCGACCCGACAGGTCGAACAGCGACGATATCGAGGACACCGACGACGGCGACGAGAGCGAGGAGGACGACATGACCGGGCGGCGTCAGAACGCGACGTCGTACGGCGTGATCGAGTTGGCCTCGCAGTGGTCGAGGTAGCGCCGCAGCTTGGACTCGGCGTTCTCGATGTAGAGGTGCTCGCCGTTCTCGTCGACGTACTCGATGTCGCCGTGGATGGAGAACAGCGTGAGCATCGGGTGGTCCTCGTCCTCCACGTCGGCCACGAGCGTGTGCACGTCGCCGCGCGGCTCGTACACGAAGTCACCGGGACCGGCGGTCCAGTCGTGCTCGATGTAGTGCCATCGCCCCTGGATCACCCACCCCTCGACCTCGGACAGGTGCCGGTGGCGGTTGACGACGCCGCCCGTGGTGACCTTCAGCAGGTTGACCCACCGGTTCTGCTCGACCGAGATCCGCAGCGGCTTGAACCACACGTTGCCGGAACCCTGGGGCACCCAGGGGATGTCGGCCGAGCGCGCGACGACGTCGGTCATCGGAGCAGGTGCAGGACTGGTCATGGACTCCCCAACCGTGTGTGACCGCGACGCCGTTGCCGGCGTCGTGGCCGATGCTAGGCACGGTGCCGCGGCGGTGTGAATCGCGTTCTGCGCATGCGGAGCATCCGCCCCGCAGATGTCCTGCCGAGGTGGGTCCGGGAGCCACCTTTCGCGTCGAGATTGCGCGAATGCCCTCGCACACTGACGGCTGCCGTCCCCGGTCCGAGGCATTCGCGCAATCTCGACGCACTGTCAGACTGCTAGTCCGCAGCAGGCGATGTGCCCGCAGGGACGGGGGCCCGGCAGATCTCCTCGAGCAGTACGCGTGCCGCGCGCGGCAGGTAGCGCTGCGGGTCCCAGAAGACACCGACCGTGCGCCCCTGCTCGAGTGCGCCGATCTGGGCCACCTCGAGCCCGGTCGTGTCGGACACCCGCATGGCCAGCGCGTTGGTGACACCGACCCCGAGGCCGGCGCGCACGAAGTTCGCCAGCGTCTGCGGCTGGTCGGTCTGCCACGCGATCTGCGGCGGGGTCTCGCACTCCTGGAACGCGGTGTGCGTCTCGTACATCACCTCCTGGCCGAGGTGCCCGCCGATCGTGACCAGCTCGTGCTCGCTGAGCACCGACAGCGGCAGCGGCTCGGGCTGCTCCGCGAGCGGGTGGTCCGTCGGGAAGACCGCGACCAGGGGCTCGCACCACAGCGGCCGGGACATGAGGCCCTCGGTGCGGTCCAGCGGCGCCAGCGCACGCAGGGCGAGGTGCAGCTCGCCGGAGTTCAGCGACACGGCGAGGTCGACCGTCGCCTGCTCGGTCAGGTCGACGCGAACCTGTGGGTAGGCCCGGGTGAACGTACGCATCAGCGCGGGCAGGAACGCGGCGCTCGCGCTGGGGTAGCTGCCGAGGACCACGCTTCCTCGCGTCACCCCGACCACGGCCTCGATCTCGGCGTGACCACGGTCGAGAGCCGCCAGCACCTCGCGGGCGTGCGGGAGGTACGCCTCGCCGGCGTCGGTGAGCCCGACGGGGCGGTGCCGCCGGTCGAACAGCGTGACGCCCAGCGCCTGTTCCAGCGCCGCGACGTGGGCGCTCACCCGTGACTGCGAACGGTGCACCGCGCCGGCCGCTGCTGAGAACCCGCCGGAGTCGACCACGGCGACGAACGTCTCCAGCCAGTCGATGTGCTCGACCCTTGCCATGGTCCTCCCTCGACTCCGACCGGGTGGAGTTCCGCCGCCAGACGCTCTCATCCGTTTCGCGGAAACAAGGTAGCCGAAGGATGCGATTGACCCCTTTCGGCTGCCCTGAACATCATGGTCACCCGTCGCGGCTGCCCAAAGACCCCAGAGCCGTGCCCAGACCTGGAGCGACCATGTGGAAGACCCCTGCCGGCGCCGTACGCGGACGCACCGGAGCCGTACGGCTCGCGGCTGTCGCGGCCGCAGCGAGTATGGCGCTGGCGGGGTGTGGGGCCGTCGAGAACCAGTCGGCCGGCGACAGCGCCGGTACACCCGGCTGTGACAAGTCCTCGTCCTACCCGACCGGCACCGTCGAGCTGATCGTGCCCTGGGAGGCCGGCGGCGGTACGGACAGCGTGGCCCGGTTCCTCGGGACCCAGCTGGCCAAGGAGCTCGGCACCCAGGTCAACGTCGTGAACCGGATCGGCGGCAGCGGCGTCGTCGGTCACTCGGCCATCGCGAGCGCACCGGCGGACGGGTCGACCATCGGCATGGCCACCGTCGAGATCACGATGATGCACTGGCAGGGGCTGACCGACCTCGACCAGGAGGAGCTCGCGCCGGTCGCCCAGGTCAACGCCGACCCGGCGGCGATCACAGTCAGCGCGGACGCGCCGTACGAGGACATCGACGACCTGGTCGCCGCCGCGGAGAAGAACCCCGGGTCGCTGACCGCCTCGGGCACCGGACGCGGCGGCATCTGGGACCTGGCGCGTGCGGGCATGCTCATCGAGGCCGGTGCCGACCCCCGGTCGATCCGCTGGGTGCCCAGCGACGGCGCCGCGCCCGCGCTGCAGGAGCTCGTGGCCGGCGGGATCGACGTGTCGTTCGCCAGCCTGGTGGAGAACCAGACCATGCTGAAGGCCGGACGCGTCAAGGCCCTCGGCGTGATGAGCGACGAGCGTGACCCGCGGTTCCCTGACGTGCCCACGCTGAAGGAAGAGGGCATCGACTTCGAGATGTCGGCCTGGCGCGGCATCGCCGGACCAGCAGGGATGCCCGAGGACGTCGTCGCCGAGCTGAGCTGCACCCTGGACGCGATCGTGCACGGCGACGCGTACACGAACTTCATGAAGAAGACCGGGTTCGGCATCGAGTGGCGAGGCTCCACGGAGTTCGCGCAGTTCATGCAGCAGCAGGACACCGACAAGGGCAAGATCATGGAAGCCTCCGGGCTCACGCCGTGACCGAAGAACCGGCGCCCGTCGGGGCCGGCCCCGCCGGCCAGGGCACCCGACCCGGGTACGGCGACCTCGTCGCGGGCAGCCTCGCCGTGGTCTTCGGCGCCACAGTGCTGGTGTACATCCGTGGCTTCCCGCAGCTGCCCGGGGGACAGCCGGGTCCGGCCCTGTTCCCCGGAATCATCGCGGGTCTGTTCGTGCTGTTCGGGGGCATCCTCGTCGTGCGCTGGTTCGCGCAGCGGCGCGCCGACGTCGGCGCCGTCGTCGAGGGCCCTGAGCAGCCTGAGCAGCCTGAGCGCCCGACCACGAAGGCGTGGCTGACCGCACTCGCCATGTGCGCGGCGGTGGTGGTCTACCTGCTGGTGGTGGACCTCCTCGGCTTCACGCTCACGATGTCGGTCCTGCTGTTCGCGCTGATGAAGGTGCTCGGCACGCGCACGCTGCTCGCGGCCCTCGCATCGGTGACCACGGCGGTGGTGGTGATGCTGCTGTTCCAGATGGTTCTCCTGGTGCCGCTCCCCACCGGGATCCTCGGGTAGGCGACCGCCGGTATGGACAACCTCGGCAGCGCGCTCGCGATGGTGGCCGACCCGAGCCTGCTCCTCGTGGTTCTCCTGACCGCGGTGTACGGGCTGTTCATCGGGGCGATCCCCGGCCTCACCGCGACACTGGCCACGGCGCTGCTGGTGCCGTTCGCGTTCTTCCTGGAGCCGCTGCCTGCCATCGCCGCCATCATCACCATGTCCGCGATGGCGATCTTCGCCGGCGACGTGCCGTCGGCGCTGGTGCGGATGCCCGGCACGCCCGCCAGCGCGGCGTACACCGACGACGCCTACCGGCTGACGCAGTCCGGCAAGGGCGCGCTCGTGCTCGGGGTCGGGCTCGTGGGCTCGGCGATCGGCGGGATCGTCGGTGCCGTGGTGCTGATCGTCGCCGCGCCGCTGCTCGCCGAGGTCGCGATCCAGTTCACCTCCTTCGAGTACTTCTGGGTCGCGATACTCGGCCTCACCGCGGCCGTGGTCATCTCGCGCGGCTCGCAGGTCAAGGGCATGATCTCGCTGCTGATCGGGCTGTTCCTGTCGACGATCGGGATCGACATCGCCCTGGGGTACGAGCGCTTCACGTTCGGCAGCATCTCGCTGCTGCAGGGCATCAGCTTCATCCCGGCCATGATCGGGCTGTTCGGCTTCTCCGAGGTCCTGCGCAACGTGCTGCACCCCGCGGGCCGGCCGTTGACGCCGAAGCTGAGCACGAAGGGCATGTTCCGCGCCAGCTTCCGCACGCTGTGGCGGTACCGCCGGGCAGCGGTCAGCGGCAACGCGATCGGCACCGGCATCGGTGTGCTGCCCGGCGCCGGCGGCGACGTGGCCGCCTGGGTGTCGTACGCCGTCAGCAAGAACACCTCCAAGGAGGGGCACCTCTTCGGCACGGGTGAGGGGCACATCGAGCCGATCGTCTCCGCGGGCTCGTCGAACAACTCCGCGCTCGCCTCGGCGTACGTGCCGACGCTGGTCTTCGGGATCCCCGGCGACACCATCACCGCGATCCTCATCGGGGTGCTCCTGGTCAAGGGAGTCGAGCCGGGCCCGGCCCTGTTCGCCGAGCAGTCACCGCTGCTCTACGGCATCTACGCGGTGTTCATCCTGGCCAACCTGCTGATGATCCCGCTGGGCTACCTCACGATCCGTGGCAGCGGCTTGCTGCTGCGGGTGCCGCGCAACGTGCTGATGCCGATCATCCTGGCGTTCTGCATCGTCGGCTCGTTCGCGATCAACAACGGCAACCTCGAGATCATCGTCATGCTGGTGCTCGGGATCCTCGGCTACCTGCTCGAGCGTGGCGCCTTCCCGCTGGCTCCGGTGGTGCTCGGTCTCGTGCTCGGACCGATCGTGGAGCAGAACTTCATGCAGAGCGTGATCAAGACGAACTGGGACCTGGCGCAGTTCTTCACCCGGCCCATCAGCGCCCTGCTCATGGTCGCGACCGTTCTCGTGCTGGCCTATCCGACGCTCGCGCGCATGCTGCGGCGGGCGGTGCCGCGACGACGCTGAGGGCCGGGCGACCCGGATGACCCGGTTGACCCGGGTGACAGCATCATGAGGCGTGCGAACAGAGCGGAAGGGTGGTGCACCGGCGTGGAGGCGCTCGTCTACCAGGGTCCCTGGCAGCTTTCGGTCGAGAACGTCGAGGACCCGTCGCCCGGTCCGGGTGAGGTGCTGATCCGCGTGGTCGCCACCGGCATCTGCGGCTCGGACGTGCACGGGTTCTCGGGGGAGACCGGGCGTCGCCACCCCGGCCAGGTGATGGGCCACGAGATGGTCGGACGGCTCGAGCAGGTCGGCCCCGACGTCGACCCGGTGCGCGGCCTGCAGGCCGGCCGGGTCGTGACCGTCAACCCGCTGATCGCGTGCGGCGGCTGCGCCGCATGCGCGGCGGGCAGCGAGCAGAGCTGTCAGCACCGCCGCGTCATCGGCGTCGACCCGCAGATCGTGTCGGCCTTCGCGGGCATGCTCGTCTGCCCCGCGCAGAACGTCGTGGTGCTTCCGGACCACATGCCGGTCGAGTACGGCGCGCTGGTCGAACCGCTCTCGGTCGGCTACCACGCCGCGCGGCGCGGCCAGTGCACGGCCGGTGACGTCGTGCTCGTGCTCGGCGGCGGTCCGATCGGCCAGGCGTGCGTCCTGGCAGCACGCCGTCGCGGCGCCGACACGATCGCGGTCAGCGAGCCCAACCCGACGCGTCGGGCCCTGGCCGCCTCGCTCGGCGCGGTCGCGCTGGACCCGACCGCGGCGGATCTTCCCGGGCAGGTAGCCGACGCCCTGGGCGGCCCGGCCACGCTCGTCCTCGACGCGGTCGGCAACACCGCCTCGCTGGCCGATGCGGTGCAGAGCTCGGTCTACGGTGCGCGTGTCGTGCTCGTCGGGATGGGCTCACCCCGCGTCGAGCTTTCGGCGTACGCCGTGAGCACGGAGGAGCGCAGCCTGGTCGGCAGCTTCTGCTTCTCCGCCGACGACTTCCGCGAGACCGCGCGCTGGGTCGCGACGTCGCCCGAGGTCCTGGGCCGCCTTGTCGACGGACGCGTCGACATGCAGGGCGCGCCGGCCGCGTTCGCCGAGCTGGCCCGTGGCGAGTCCAGCGCCAGCAAGATCCTCGTCTTCCCGCACGGTGTCCCGACGACCGACCCACGCCCCTGAAGGACCACTCATGACCACCAGCCAGACCGAACCCACCGATCCGTACGTCCTCACCGCGGACGGCATCAAGGAGCCGCCGACGGGGTGGAAGGAGAGCTTCCGCTACCTCGGCCCGGGCCTCATCCTCAGCGCGTCCATCGTGGGCTCGGGAGAGCTCATCGCGACCACCACCCTCGGCGCGGAGGTGGGCTTCTCGCTGCTGTGGCTGGTCGTGTTCAGCACGTTCGTGAAGGTCGCGGTCCAGGTGGAGCTCGCGCGCTGGACCATCGCCACCGGAGAGCCCGCGCTCACCGGCTACAACCGGGTGCCGCCGAAGCTCGGACGGATGGGCTGGGTCAACGTGCTCTGGCTCGTGCTGGCGCTGAGCAAGCTGCTGCAGCTCGGCGGGATCATCGGCGGGGTCGCGGTCGCCTTCAGCGCGTTGCTCCCGTTGGGCGGCGACCCGCTCAGCTCCACCTCCCTGACGATCTGGACGTGCGTGCTCGTGGTCGGCAGCATCGCGATGCTCTACTCCAACCGCTACACGCTGATCGAGCGCGGCGCGGTGGCCCTCGTGGTCACGTTCTCGATCGTGACGATCCTCATCGCGATCGGCCTGCCGTTCACCCCGTTCCCGTACGACGGCGCCGACATCGCCGGCGGCATGACGTTCCTGATCCCGGCCGGCGCGCTCGGGGCCGCGCTGGCGATGTTCGGCATCACCGGTGTCGGCGCGGACGAGATCACCTTCTACACGTACTGGTGCGTGGAGAAGGGGTATGCGCGCTGGACCGGCCCCAACGACGGGTCGGACGAGTGGGCGCGCCGGGCCAACGGATGGATCCGCGTGATGTACAAGGACGCGGCCGTGTCGTGGGTGATCTACACGTTCGGCACGTTGGCGTTCTACCTGATGGGCGCATCGGTGCTCGAGCCGCAGGGACTCGTGCCCGAGGGGAACGGCATGATCACGACGCTGTCGCGCATCTACACCGACACGCTGGGGGAGTGGGCCAACATCATCTTCCTGGTCGGGGCGATCGCCGTGCTGGGCTCGACGATGTGGGCGTCGATCCCGAGTTGGGCGCGGATGTACTCCAACGTGCTCGCCACGCTCGGTGTCTTCGACTGGCAGGACTCGGCTGCCAGGCTGCGCTGGATCCGGGTCTTCACGGTCTTGCTGCCGATCTTGTGGGGGCTCACGTACCTCACCATCCAGGAGCCGGTGGTCATGGTGCAGATCGGCGGCGTGATGACCGGCATCTTCCTGGTCGCGGTCGTGATCGCCGTGTGGTACCTCCGGCAGACCGAGACCGACCCGCGACTCTACGGAGGGCGGCTGTTCAACGTCCTCCTGCTGGTGAGTAGCGTTGCGATCGGTCTGCTGGGGATCTACACGCTGCTCGACGTCCTCGAGGTGCCCATCGTATGAGGCTTGCTTCACGAATGTCGCGGCTCGGTACCGAGTCCGCGTTCGAAGTGCTGTCCAAGGCGCTCGCGCTCGAGGCCGAGGGGCGGAGCATCGTCCACCTCGAGATCGGCGAGCCCGACTTCCCGACCCCGCCGCACGTCGTCGCGGCCGCCGAGCATGCCCTGGCCGACGGGCACACGCACTACGTGCCGTCGCCGGGGATCATGCCGCTGCGGGAGACGGTCGCCGCGCACCTGCGGGGGAGTGGCCGCCTCGACGCGCGCACCGAGCAGGTCGTGGTCACCCCCGGCGCCAAGCCGGTCATGTTCTTCACGATGCTCGCGCTGTGCGAGCCCGGTGACGAGGTGATCTACCCCGACCCCGGTTTCCCGATGTACGCCTCGATCGCGGCGTTCACCGGCGCGACGCCGGTGCCGCTGCCGCTGCGGGAGGACAACGACTTCCGCGTCGACCCCGACGAACTGGCAGCGCTGGTCACCGACCGGACCAAGCTGCTGATTCTCAACTCGCCGCACAACCCGTGCGGCAGCGTGCTCACGCGGGCCGACGTCGAGGGCATCGCGCGCATCGCGATCGACAACGACCTGGTCGTGCTCAGTGACGAGGTCTACTCGTCCCTGTCCTACGACGGCGACTCGGCCAGCAGGCCACCCAGCAGGCCACCCAGCGTGCTCGACGTCGACGGCATGGCCGAGCGCACGGTCCTGCTCGACGGCTGGTCGAAGACGTTCGCGATGACCGGCTGGCGACTGGGCTACGGCGTGTTCCCGCACGAGCTGGTCGAGCCGGTGACCCGGCTCGTGGTCAACTCCGTGTCCTGCGTGCCGGCGTTCTGCCAGTACGCCGCGATCGCCGCGCTCGAGGGCCCATGGGACGCGGTCGGCGAGATGCGCGATGCCTTCCGCGCGCGTCGGCAGGTGGTGGTCGACGGCCTCAACGCGATCGAGGGCATCTCCTGTCGTGAGCCCGGCGGCGCGTTCTACGCCTTCCCCAACGTGCAGGGGCTGGAGATGTCGTCGGACAAGCTGGCCGACGCGCTGCTGCAGGAGGCCGGGGTGGCCTGCCTTCCGGGTACGGCGTTCGGCTCCGCCGGCGAGGGCTTCCTCCGGCTGTCCTACGCCAACTCGGTCGACAACCTGCGTGCCGCCCTGGCAAGGATCGAGGAGTACACCCAGACCCTGCGAGTCGGTGGCGAGACGGCGCCGGACCGCGGGTCGGAGACGAGGAGACAGCGATGAGCGCTGGCAACACCGGCGGACTGGGGCCGTTCGAGGCGGTCCGCGACCTGGCCTACGACGCGCCGTTCCCGGAGATGCTGCCGGTGCGGCAGAAGTTCGACGCCCCGCAGGTGCCCGACGTCGCCGCGGCGACGGCATCGGCACTCGAGCCGCTGCGGGCGCGCATCCGGCCCGGGATGACGGTCGCCCTGACCGCGGGCAGCCGTGGCATCGAGGACAAGCCCGAGGTCGTCCGCGCCGCCGGAGATTGGCTGCGCAGCCTGGGCGCCGAGCCGTTCGTCGTTCCCGCCATGGGGTCCCACGGCGGTGCCACGGCCGACGGCCAGGTCGAGCTGCTCGGCGACCTCGGCATGACCGAGCAGAGCCTCGGCATGCCCATCCGGGCCACGATGGAGACCGTGGAGCTCGGGCACGTACCCGACGGGCCGATGGTGCACCTGGACGCGCACGCGGCCGCCGCCGACGGGATCATCGCGGTCAACCGGATCAAGGCGCACACCGACTTCACCGGCGAGGTCGAGAGCGGGCTCGCGAAGATCGTCGCGATCGGGCTCGGCAAGCGGCTCGGCGCCGAGGGCATCCATATCCACGGGCCCGCCAACCTCGCGGTCTGGGTGCCGAGGGTGGCCGAGCGCATCATCGAGACCGGCAAGGTCCTGGGCGGGCTCGGCATCGTGGAGAACGCCTTCGACCGGGCGGCCAAGGTCGCGTTCCTCGAGCCCGGCGACATCGGCGGTGCGGCCGAGTCGGCGTTGCTCAAGGAGGCCAAGGACCTGATGGCGACGCTGCCGTTCGACGACCTGGACGTCGCGGTGGTCGACGTGATGGGCAAGAACTTCTCCGGCTGCGGCATGGACACCAACGTCATCGGTCGCATGATGATCCGTGGCAGCGCGGAGTTCGAGCGCCCCCGGATCGCCAACATCGCCGTACTCGACCTGAGTGACGCGTCGCACGGCAACGCGTCCGGCCTGGGGCTGGCCGACTTCATCCCGTTCCGGCTGCTGGAGAAGGTCGACCTGCGCACCACCTACATCAACGGCATGACCTCGGGTCTGGGCGGACCGCAGCGGGGTCAGGTGCCGATGACGATGCCGACCGACCAGAGCGCCGTCGCCGCGGCCATCCTCACCTGCGGACGCGCCGACCTCGAGAACGCCCGCGTGGTTCGCATGCACAGCACACTGCACCTCGAGGAGCTGCTGGTCTCGACGTCGATGCGCGCGGAGATCGAGGCCAGCGACCGGCTGTCGATCAGCGGTGACCCGGTGCCGATGGCGTTCGACGCCGACGGGAGAATCCGCGCGTGGAGCTGACCCGAACCGACCAGAGGACGGATGTCTGATGCAGCTGGACTTCACCGGCCAGGTGGTGCTCGTGACCGGCGCCAGCAGCGGGATCGGCGCGGCGGTCGCCCGTGAGTTCGGGCGCCTGGGCGCGCACACGGTGCTGCACTACAACCGCAACGCCGAGGGCGCCGAGGAGACACGCAAGCTCATCGAGCAGGCCGGGGGCACCGCGACGACCGTGTCCGCGGACCTCAGCGAGCGCGGGCAGGCCACGCGGCTCGTCGACGACGTGCAACGCGAACACGGCCCGATCGACGTCCTGGTCAACAACGCCGGCGACCTGGTCAGGCGGGCGCCGGTGGCCGAGCTCTCCGACGAGGAGTTCCAGAGCGTCATGGACCTCAACGTCGCCTCGGTGTTCAGCGCCTGCCGCCAGGTCGTACCCGCCATGCAGCGCCGCGGGTCCGGGGCCATCGTCAACATCACGTCTGTGGCCGCGCGTACCGGTGGCGGCGGGGGATCGGTGGTCTACGCGACATCGAAGGGCGCGGTCAGCACGTTCACCCGCGGGCTGGCGAAGGAGGTCGCGGGTGCAGGCGTACGCGTCAACGCCGTCGCGCCCGGCATCATCGCGACGCCGTTCCACGACCGGCACACCGACGACGACCTGATGACCGCCATGGTCGGCGGGATCCCGATGGGCCGCGCGGGCACGCCCGACGAGTGCGTCGGTGCCGTGCTGTTCCTGGCCTCGTCGGCGATGAGCGGCTACGTCACCGGCCAGACGATCGAGGTCAACGGCGGCCAGCTCACCCCGTGAGGGTTGCCGAGGCCGAGCCGCGGCCCCGGCCCCGTCGCATGGGTCGGCGAGATGGGCAGAACTCACCTTCCCGACCCCGGCGAAGGTGAGTTCCGCCCATCTCGCGGCCCGTGCAGTGGCCGGCTACTGCGTCGCCTCGACCTCGGGGATCCCGCTCTGCGGCGGGGTGTCGTTCGCGCCCGACTCGTCCTCCTCGATCGGGGCGTCGCCGATGTCGCTGACCAGCACCGGGCTGAGTGGCTCGGCCACGCCGCCCCTGATCTCCACGATCTGCAGCCCGGAGATGCCCATGTGGCTGTCCTCGGTGTAGCGGAACGGCGCCAGCGGTGGGCCCTCGAGCCCGGTGCCGATCTGCTCCACCGCGTCCACGATGCCGTCGCGGGTGGGGTTCGGCCCGGCGGCCTGCAGCGCCTGCACGAATGCGTACGCGTGCGACATCCCGTAGATCCGGTAGTTGGTCAGCTCGCCACCGCTGCCGTGCTCGTCCCACACCTTCTGCCACAGCTGCACCCACGGGTCGTCGGGTGCGTCGATGCCTGCGAGGTACTCGGTGGTGAGCACGCCGTCGAGCATGCTGCCGCCGTCCTGCACCTGGCCCTCGGAGAACTCCGAGAGCAGGGAGCCCACCAGACCCGGGTCGGAGCCGATCGAGCTGTAGAACCACTGCGGCTTGAAGCGCAGCTTCAGCGCGGCCAGCTGGCTCAGCGCGGTGTACGACGGCGTGTTGAACCCGAGCACGATGTCGACGTTCGCGGCCTGCAACGCCGCGATCTGGGGTGCGACGTCGGTGTTGCCTGAGGTGTACTTCTCGACTGCGACGATCTGGTCGTCGAGGTAGCGGCGTACACCCTTCTCGCTGTCGGTGCCGAGGTCGTCGTCCTGCACGAACAGTCCGACGCGGGCGTCAGGCATGTTCTCGGCGATGTACTGGCCGATGATCTTGCCCTCGATCTCGTAGTCCGGCTGCCAGCCGAACGTGTAGGGCTTGGACTGCACGTCGTCACCCCATTGCAGCGAACCCGAGGAGACGAACAGGTCGGGAACCTCCTCGCCGTTGAGGAAGTCCACCACCGCGCTGTGCGTGGGCGTGCCCAGCCCGCCGACCATCGCGAAGATCTTGTCCTGCAGCACCAGCTCGTTGGTCACCTGGCTGGTGTTGGTCGGGTTGTAGCCGTCGTCCTTGACGATGTACTCGATCTTGCGTCCGTGCACGCCTCCGTTGGCGTTGACGTAGTCGAAGTACGCACGCGCGCCGGTCGGGATCTCGCTGTACCCCGGCGCCGCGACGCCGGTGAGCGGGAAGTGCGCACCGATCTTCACGCTCTTGGCCGTCACCCCGACGTCCGACTCCCCCGACTCCCCCTGGCTCTGCGGCGTCTCGCCGGCTCCGCAGGCGGCCACCAGGCCGCCGACAGCGAGGACGCTCACCGCCGTCGCGAGTCTCGTGCGCATACCTCTGGTCACTTTTCGCCTCCTGGTGTGGTGCCGCCCGCAGGCGACGATGGGGGAGCTGCCGACAGGGCCGGGGGTACGCCGCTGTCGTCGATCGGGTCGGCACGGGCCTGTAGACGCTCGCGGACCGTGCCCACGATCCCGGCTGGTGCCACGAGGATCACCACCACCAGCGTCAGGCCGTAGACGAACGGTGCCAGCTCGGCCGCCTGCAGGTCGGAGAGGCCGGCGTTGGTGCCGACGCTGGTGAACACCTGCGGCAGGAAGGTCAGCAGTGCAGCGCCGATCAGCGCACCGGCGAGACTTCCCAGACCGCCGAGCACGACGGCAGTGAGCAGGGACAGCGACAGCGTCAGCGTGAAGCCGCTCGGAGCCGCGATCCGCACGACCAGGGCGAGGACCGCACCGGCCAGCCCGGCGCAGGCGGCGCTGACGACGAACGCGAACACCCGGCTGCGGCCGAGATGGATGCCGGCGAGCTCGGCGGCGACCTCGTCGTCGCGGACGGCCCGCCAGTTGCGACCGACTCGGCTGCGGGCGAGGTTCGCCAGCAGTACGAACGTCAGGATGAGAGCGCCCCAGCCCAGGTACGCGACGTACTTGCTGGTCGACGTCTCGTGCGCGCTGAGGAAGAAGATCGCGTTGAAGAACCAGCTGGGCACGTCGGGCACGATCACCGGCAGACCCTGCTCGCCGCCCAGGGTGTCGCTGAAGTACAGCGCGATGCCCGGCACCGCCACCGCCAGCGCGAGTGTGGCACCGGCGATGTAGGGCCCGTGCAGCCGCGCCGCGGGTACGCCGACGACGACGCCGACGACCGTCGTCAGCAGGGTCGCGAGCAGCATGATCGCCAGCAGCGGCATCTGCTGGTCCTCGAGCAGCACGGCCGTGGTGTAGGCGCCGAACGCCATCAGCGCGCCGTGTCCGAGCGACAGCTGGCCGTTGAGGCCGGTGAGCACGGTCAGCCCGCCCGAGGCGATCCCGAAGTAGGCCATCGTCGCGAACTGCGAGTTGCGGAACTCACTGCTCGACTCCAGCACGACGAAGACCACCACGAGCCCGACCAGGGCGACCAGCAGGTGCGCGAGCAGCGGGGAGCGTTCGGGCAGGGCACGCAGCCTGCGGACCAGCCCGGCACCTCGGCCGGGCGACGTGTGCTCGTCTGTCGTTCGCGTCATCGTCAGACCCTCCGCGCCGGTGCGTGCGAGAACAGGCCGCCGGGTCGCACGAGCAGCACGACCATCAGGATCATCAGTGCGGCCAGTGCCACCAGGTCGGAACCGAGGTAGCCGCTGACGAAGCTCAGGCTCACGCCGAGCAGCAGCCCGCCGACCACCGACCCGATCGGGCTGTCCAGGCCACCGAGCACAGCGGCTACGAAGCCGAACACGACCACCGAGTCCATGTACGACGGGTGCACGAGGCTGCCGCCGGCGATCAGCAACCCCGACAGCGAGCCGACGACCGCGGCCAGCGCCCAGCCCAGCGTGAGCATCCGGCCGACCTTCACGCCGAGCAGCCGCGCGACCTCCTGGTTGAACGCCGACGCGCGCATCATCAGACCCAGGTCGGTGAACCTGAACAGCGCGACCAGCAGCAGCATCACGACCAGGACGGACACGATCGTGAAGATGCCGAACCCGGTCAACGCGATGGTGCGGTCACCGACCTGCAGCCCGCGGAGCCCGAAGGGCGCGGGGAAGGACCGGAAGCGCGACCCGAACACGATCGCCGCGAGCGAGTGGAACACGATGAACAGCCCCAGCGTCAGGATCACCGCGTTGATGTGCGCCTTGCCCTCGACCGGGCGGATCACGACGCGTTCGACGACCGCACCGAGCACGAGCCCGGCCAGCAGTGCCGCGCCGAACCCGACCCAGTACGAGTAGCCGGCGTCGATCAGGGTCAGCGCGACGTACGTCGTGAGCATCGCCATCGGCGCCTGCGCGAAGTTGACGATGCGCGTCGACCGCCAGATGAGCACCAGCGCCAGCGCGAACGCGGCGTACACCATCCCCAGGGTCAACCCGGTGAGTGTGGTGGTGAGGAACTGCTGCAACGAGATCTCCGATGCGGTCGCGGCGGGTCAGAAACCGAGGTAGGCGTGGCGTAGCTGCTCGTCCGAGGCCAGTGCGGACGCGTCGTCGTCCACCACGAGCCGGCCGAGGTTGAGCACCACGCCGACGTCGGCGATCGACAGGGCTCCGCGGGCGTTCTGCTCCACGAGCACGACGGTGAGCCCGTCGGCCTCCACGAGCCGGCGCAGCAGCGCGAAGATCTGCGCCACCACGCGCGGCGCGAGGCCGAGCGACGGCTCGTCGAGCAGCAGCACCTTGGGCTTGGACAGCAGCGCCCGCCCGATCACGAGCATCTGTCGTTCGCCGCCGGAGAGCACGTGCGCGTGTGCCCTGCGCCGGTCGGCCAACGGCGGGAACATCGTGTAGACCCGCTCGAGCTCGTCCGGACCGGAACGCTGTGCACGTCCCAGCGCACCCAGGCGCAGGTTCTCCTCCACGGTCAGCTCGGTGATCACGCCGCGTCCCTCCGGCACGTGCGCGAGCCCGAGCCGGCACATCGTCTCCACCGGGGTGTCGGTGATCGGCTTCCCGTCGAGCTCGACCTGCCCGCTGCGGGGCCGGACCAGGCCGGAGATCGTCCGCAGCAGTGTGGTCTTGCCCGCGCCGTTGGCGCCGAGGACGGCGGTGACCTGGCCGGCCGGGGCGGTGAACGACACGTCCGACAGCGCGTGCACCGCACCGTAGGTCGTGGTGAGGTCACGAACCTGCAGCATCGTCGCCCTCCCGTCCGGTGAGCGCGAACTCGGTGCCGACGTCCTCGTCGACCTCGTCGCCGAGGTAGGCCTCCAGCACGGCCGGGTCGTTGCGGATCTGGTCGGGCGGCCCCGCGGCGATCACCTCGCCGAAGTCGAGCACGGTGATCGTGTCGCAGACCTTCATCACCAGGTCCATGTGGTGCTCGACGAGCATGATCGACATCCGCTCGGTGAGACCGCGGATCACCTCGCCGAGCTCGGCCATCTCGTCGCTCGACAGTCCGCTGGCCGGCTCGTCGAGCAGGAGCAGGTCGGGGTCGCTCACCAGCGCACGCGCCAGCGCGACGCGCTTGCGGACGGCGTACGGCAGGCTGTCGGGACGACGGCCGGCGACGTCGGCGGCACCGAGCTCGCGGAGCACGCTCATCGCCCGGTCGCGCAGCGCCCGCTCATCGCGGTGGGCACGGGGGAGCGCCAGCAGGGCGGAGCCGAAGCCGGTGCGGGCATGCCGGTTCGCGCCGACCATCACGTTCTCCAGCACCGTCATCCGCCCGAACAGGCCCAGTCCCTGCAGGGTGCGGGCGATGCCGAGGCCGGCCAGATGGTGGGGACGCAAGCGGTCAAGCTGCCGTCCCCGCCAGGTGATCGTCCCGTGGTCGGGGTTCACGAACCCGCACGCGACGTTGAACAGCGTGGTCTTGCCGGCACCGTTGGGCCCGATGACGCCGAGCACCTGCTGGGAGCCCACGTCGAGGGAGACGTCGTCGAGTGCGACCAGTCCGCCGAAGGTGACCCGGACATCCGCGAGAGAGAAGACCGGCTCAGGGGAGGAGGACGGTTCAGGGGAGGGGGCGGGAGGCACTGGTCTCCAGGGGTCGTTTGTGGTCCCCTCACCTTGGGCGCTGCGCACCGAAAGATAAATGGGCGCCGTGCACAAATCCTGTCGTGCGATGTGCCTGCCGTCGGCGCCGGCCCCTGGCGAAACTGTGCGCAACGTGCAACCCTGCCCGGGTGCCGGACCCAGGGCAGTCCACCACGAGCAGCCTCCCGAGGCCCCAGTCCGCGGCCGCCCGGGAGCAGCTCGCCGACGCCTGGGCCTCACTGCTCGGCCGCACGGACGCCATCGCCGACGACCTCGCCCTGCAGCTCCTGGCCAACGAGCCGACCTACGCCCACGCCGGTGCCGAGATGCAGGCCGAGCTGCGAGCGTCCTGCCGCGAGCACGTGGAACGGGGAGTGCGGACCATGGCCCGGCTGGCCGAGCCCGGCGAGGAGGCGGTGCACGTCTGGCGGGAGACCGGTCGGCGTCGCGCCCGGCAGGGCATCCCGATGGACGTCGTCCTGCGCGCGTACAGCGTCGGCTGCCGGGCGGTGTGGGAGGCGTTGCTGGAGAGCTGCAACCGCGGCGACCTGAACGTCGACGAGCGCGTGCTGGTGATGGCCGGCCAGGCGATGTGGCATTCCATGGACGTGCAGACCGCCACGCTGGTCGAGGCCTACCGTCGCGAGCACGCGCGCCTGCAGCTACGCGACCTGCAGCGCCAGCACAGCCTGCTCGACGGTCTCGTCGAGGGGCGGGGGACCGACCCCGCGTTCGCGCAGGAGGTCTGCGACGGGCTCGGCCTGGCCCCGGACGAGCCGCTGGCATGCGTGGTCGCGCCCATCGACGACCCGCTGGTGGAGCCGTTGAGCACCCCCGACGACTGCCTGGAGCGGCACGGCCTGGTGTCGCACTGGCACGTGCGCGCCGGCACGTACTTCGGGGTGGTCGCGCTCGGCGAGCGCGACATGTGCACGCTCGGCCGGATGCTGGAGCCGCGGGTCAACGGGCGGGTGGCGCTCGCCCGGGTGCCCGACGGGCCCAGCGGCTTCGCGCTGGCCTACCGGCTGGCCGTCCGTGCGGCGTCCACGCTGCCCGACGGTCACCGGGGCCTGACCACGCTGGAGGAACGATTGCCCGAGGTGCTGCTGTCCGGCAGCCCCGAGATCGTGCCGGCACTGGTTCAGGAGACGCTCGGGGAGGTGCTCGCGCTGCCGCACCAGCAGGCCACCCTGCTGCTGGACACGCTCGCGGCCCTGCTGGCGCACGACGGCTCGCCGACCCACGCGGCCGACCGGCTGTACTGCCATCGCAACACCGTGATCTACCGGCAGCACCGGATCGAGTCGCTGACCGGTCGCAGGCTCAACAACGCCCGCGACAAGCTCCTGCTGTCGCTGGCGCTGCTGGCGGCCGGCCGTACGTTCTGAGCCGCTACGCCGGTCGCGGGACCGAGGCGAACCCCGAGAGCGTGAACCACCGAGGCACCGCCCGGCGCATCGGCTCGGTGCCCTTCACGTCAAGGGCACCGGCACGCAGGGAGTCGGCCCAGCCGACGTCGCCGCGCCAGATCTCGACCATGCGACGCAGGCTGCTGGTGACCGAGACGGCGACGGCGTAGCCCGGGTCGAAGTCGCACACGTCGGCCTCCTCGGCCGTGAGCACCATCCACCAGCGGCGCAGCTGCGCCTCGACGTCGGGGAAGGTGAACTGCACGACCGTCCGGCCGTCCGGGATGGCGCCGTGGTCGACGTTGCGGTGCATGTCCCACAGCAGTAGCTTCGGGTCGAGGTCCTCGTCGCCGAGCTCGCCGACCCAGCGGGTCCCCCACACACCGAGCGCTTCGACCACGGGCCGCAGCTCGTGCCCCGCCGGGGTCAGGACGTAGCGCACCTGCCTTCCCACGGTTCGGCGCTCCACGATGCCGGCGCGCGCCAGCTGGCTCAGCCGCTTGGACAGCAGCGCGGGAGACATCTTGGGCAGACCCCGGCGCAGGTCGTTGAAGTGCTCGCTCCCGGACACCAGCTCGCGTACCAGGAGCAGGGTCCAGCGCTCATCGAGCAGCTCCATCGCCTTGGCCACGGGACAGAACTGCTGGTAGGAGGCGCCCATGCAAGCAGGCTATTGCCGTCACCCCGGCTCGGCCAGTGGCTGCGGGCACCCGACTGCGCGGTCCGGGTGGGCAGGTACAGATCTCGTACTAGGTGGGCACGCCGCGCGTTCCTAGAGTCATTGACATGGCTACGACGCCGTACTCCGGTCGTCGCGGCGGGGGTCGCCAACGGACTGGGCGGGCCCAGGAGTCGCGCCCCGGACTCGATGCTGGACCGATGCCCGAAGGAGGCAGGGACATGACTGATGTGATCAACGAGGTCGACGGTGACCGCGCCCTCAAGGCCAAGCACCGCGCGATCTGGGCGCTGGGTGACTACCCGGCCCTTGCGGCCGCAGTCATCCCCGACCTCGGTCCGCTCCTGGTCGAGGCCTGCGGGGTGGGTCCCGGTGACCGGGTGCTGGACATCGCCGCCGGGGCGGGCAATGCCGCCATCTCGGCTGCGTCGACCGGAGCGAGCGTGGTGGCCTGCGACCTCACGCCGGAGCTGCTCGATGCCGGCAGGCGGCAGGCCGAGGCGCGCGGCGTCGAGCTGGAGTGGCGTCGGGCCGACGCCGAGGCGCTGCCGTTCGAGGACGGCGAGTTCGACACGGTGCTGTCCTGTGTAGGGGTCATGTTCGCCCCGCACCACCAGGCGAGCGCCGACGAGCTGGTGCGGGTCTGCCGCCCGGGTGGAACGATCGGGCTGCTGAGCTGGACGCCGGAGGGGTTCATCGGCCAGATGTTCGCGACCATGAAGCCGTACATGCCGGCGCCACCGCCGGGCACGCAGCCGCCGCCGATGTGGGGGAGCCGCGACCATGTCCGCACGCTGCTCGGCGACCGGGTGACCGCGACCGTGGCACGTCGGCAGCGCGTTCGGGTCGACCGGTTCGCCACACCGGAGTCGTTCCGCGACTACTTCAAGGCCTGCTACGGGCCGACCGTGGCCGCCTACCGGGGCATCGCCGAGGATCCGGAGAAGGTCGCGGCGCTCGACTGTGACCTCGCGGACCTCGCCCGGCGGCACGACGTCGGGGCGGCGTCCACGGTCATGGACTGGGAGTACCTGCTGGTCAACGCGCGCAAGCGGGAGGCTGACGAGGCCTGAACGCTCGAGGGAGCTGTCCGGGGGCGTCGCCGTCTGGCGCCCGGTTCGCCCGACCCGCTAGCAGCGGGGTACGCCGGGCGCGAACCCGGTGCCGCCCGAGCTCGCGAGGCGCTGGTCGGTGACCCAGGCGCCGCTGCGCAGCCGGTTCCACACGTCCGTGGTGCCGACCTGGGTGCCGGCACGCTGGCACACCACCCGCGCGAGCGCTCCGGCCGGCAGCCTGCCCGAGGTGGCGAACTCCAGTCCGGGGCCGGTATGCCGCATCACCCGGGTCGTGCCGTTGACCTGGCGGGGGTACGTGCAACGCGGGATCCGCGGGTTGAAGCCCGTCTGCGACGGCGTGCTGACGAAGGTGTCGGGCACGTAGTCGCCGTTGCCGAGCTTGTCCCACACCGGGCTCTGCCGCTCGACGGTGCCACGGGCCTGGCACAGCACGCCCACGCGCTCGCCCGCCGCCACCGTGCGTACGACCGGATGGCCGCGGCCGGGTCCGGAGCGCGCCGGGACCGAGCCGGTGCCGGTCGCCCGGAAGACGCGCAGGACACTCGCGACCGGCGCGTCGACCTGGTCGCTGTCGATGTTGATGGTCACGCGGCCGTGCCGCTCGTTGTGGTCACCGCGGTACTGCTTGGCCCGCTGGTGGTTGCGCCACACCCGGTCCGGGATGCCCCTCCAGCCGAACAGCCGGCGGGAGCCGTCCCAGCGCGCGATCCAGATCGCGTCCGGGCGCAGGTAGGCGGGGTTGTCGTAGGCGCGGGCCAGGTCGCGGGCGCCGGACGTGAGGCCGCCGTACACGCCGGCGAGGTAACCGCGGCTGTGCAGACCACGCGTCCAGCCGGAGACGAAGCGGAGCACGGCGACACGGCACCGCGCGCGGGTGGCGTTGTAGTGCTCCATGTCGAGGTACAGGGCGCTGCCGGGACGCAGTCCCAGCGCGCGCGCCCGCTCGATGGCGGTGACAGCGGCGCTGACGCCCTGCCGGACGGCCACGGCCGGCCGGATCTTCGCGGACCTGGTCCGGCTCGTGCACGGCGCCTGCCGGCCGAGGTGGATCGGCAGCAGTCGCCAGCCCATCCGGGTCACCCGACGTACCCAGCCAGGCGTCAGCTCGGGCTGCCGGCAGCTGCGCTCGGACCCGCTGATGTAGATGCCGAGGCCGCGGTACCGCGACGCCCGCCAGGCCGACATCGCCCGCAGGCTCGGCGCGGTGCAGGTGTCGAAGGCCCGCCCGCGCAGCATGGTCGCGGCCGCCTCGGCGGGGAACCGGACCGGGCTGGTCGGACCCGCCTTCGCGGCGACAGGGGCGAGTCTCGGGTCGGACGTCTGCACCGCCGCGGGTGGCGCGAACGCCAGCGTGGCGGCCGCGGCGACGGCGAGGGTCAGGACGGCGAAGCCGCGACGCGGCGAGAGAAACGGAATGCGCACACGTGACATTCAACGTCGGCGGTGCGGCCGCCGTCAGCGAAATGCCTGATCAGGAGACGTTGACCACCACGACGTTCGACCTGCGCCCTGTCGAGGGGTCGAGGACACGAAATGCGTTGGGTCCGCTCTGCCCGCTGGCGACGAAGGTGCTGAACGAGCCGCCCTCGACGCTGGCCGAGGTCGGGAACTGCACCCAGGAGCCGCCCTCCTTGCGCTGTACCTGCAGGGAGGTGCCGTTGGCGCCGGGGTAACGGCCGCTCAGCGTCACCCGCTCGAAGGTGCTGACGCTGCCGCTGCTGGCCCGCAGCCGGATCTGCTCGGCGCGGTTCGGCTTGCGGGTCCGGGTGGGCTTGGCGGTCGCCTCAGGTGTCTCAGCACCCTCCGAAGGCTCGGCCGACGCCTCGGGGGTCGGCGACTTCGTCGGCAGCAGTGAGGGCGTGGGCAGCTCGTTCTCGTTGTTGCGGCCGGGGTCGGGCACCGAGGGAGCCGAGGTGTCCTCCTCCGAGGGCGCCAGCCCGGTGAGGTAGACGGCACCCGCCGTCAGGCCGCCGACGACCAGCCCGATCACGGCCGCGATGCCGACGACGGTCAGCGTGGCCCGGATCGCGCGACTGCGGAACTGGTCCTGGTCATGCGTCACCGGCGGCTCGTCCCTCCTCGGCTTCGGACACGTGCGGGTCCCATCCTGCCAGGCGGCAGGAAACGCCCGGACACGTACCGCGTATCAGTCCTCGCCGAACCCGAGCTTGAACACCTCGAAGCTGGCCGCGTAGGTCGTGCCGAGCCGCGACCCGACCGGCCGGGTCACGCCCTCCAGGAACTCCTCGGGGTCGAAGTGCCAGCCGAGGCCGTTCAGGTAGGCGTCGTGGGCCTTCAGCGACTCGACGCCCCGCCGGAAGGTGTCCGTGACGTCGACCGCGTGCTGCGAGTACGGCGAAGCGGCCGCCCACACCTGGCGTACGCCGCCCCAGGGCGCGAGTCCGTCACTCACCTGGTCGGCGAAGATCCAGCGGTTGCCGGCGTCGCGGACAGCGTCGAGTGTGGCCCTGCCGGCGGCGATGTGGTCGGCCTGGTTGAGCGCGGACGCGCCGTCCCAGGTATCGCGGAAGTTGTTGGTGATCACGATCTCCGGCCGGTGGTGGCGTACGACCGCGGTGATCGCCCGGCGCAGCGTCACGCCGTACTCCAGGATGCCGTCGGGCATCCCGAGGAACTCGACGGTGTCGACACCCACCAGCCGGGCGGAGGTGCGCTGCTCGGCCTCGCGGACGTCGCGGCACTCCTCGGGCTCCATCCCGTCGATGCCGGCCTCGCCGCTGGTCAGCAGGCAGTAGACGACGTCCTTGCCTGCCTCGGTCCAGCGGGCGATGGCCGCGGCAGCGCCGAACTCGAGGTCGTCGGGATGCGCGACCACGGCCAGCGCCCGCTGCCAGTTCTCGTCCACGGTGCGCAGGGGCGGCGGGGGTGAGTTCTCCACCGGGCCAGCATCGCACCCGGGTACACCGCCGGGACGGACCGCGTCACGCCGACACGCCGGTGACCGACACGCCGATACCGGTGAGAAGGGTGGTCTTGCTGGTGCAGATGTTCTCTGTCGTGCACAATGGGGTCCGGACTGTGTTGCTGGCCGCTCCGGGCCGAGACCGCTGGGGAAGGCGAATCTCGAGCCTTGAAGGAGGGTTCCAGGTGACCAGTCGAGTGGCAACACGCGGCGTGCTCTATGTCCACTCCGCGCCGTCGGCCCTGTGCCCGCACGTCGAGTGGGCGACGGCCGGCGTGTTCGGCGCGCCCGTAAGCCTGTCCTGGATCCCGCAGCCGGCCGCCGCCGGCACCTACCGCGCGGAGTTCTCGTGGCAGGGCGAGGCGGGTACGGCAGCGCGGATCGCCTCCGCGCTGCGCGGTTGGAAGCAGCTCCGCTTCGAGATCACCGAGGAGCCCAGCGCCGGCAACGAGGGCGCCCGTTTCTCCTACACCCCGGCTCTGGGCGTCTTCCATGCCCTCACGGGGGTACACGGCGACATCATGATCCCCGAGGACCGGCTCAAGGCCGCGATGTCCGCCGCCGCCCACGGCGAGACGACGCTGGAGATCGAGCTGGCACACATGCTGGGCGGCCCCTGGGACGACGAGCTGGAGACCTTCCGGCACGCCGGTGAGGGCGCTCCGGTGCGCTGGCTGCACCAGGTGGTCTGACCCTCCTCCCGCCGAGATCGCACGAATGCCCCGGTCGGTGCCGGGGCATTCCTGCGTTCGCCGCGAACGCGGCGCACGCTTGCTCAGAGCGGGATGTTGCCGTGCTTGCCTCGCGGCGAGAGCCCCGCTGCCAGGGCGTCGGACACCGCGGCCGCGATGGCGCTGCGCGTCGCCGACGGCTCCACGACCTCGTCGACCACGCCGATCTCGACTGCCCGGTCGACGCCGCCGGCGATCTGCTCGTGCTCCTCGGCGAGCTCGGCCTCGACCTTCGGCCGGATGTCCGCTGCCACCTCGGCGAGCTTGCGCCGGTGCAGGATCCGGACCGCCGCGACCGCGCCCATGACCGCGATCTCCGCACCCGGCCAGGCGAACACCTTGGTCGCTCCGAGCGATCGCGCGTTCATCGCGATGTAGGCGCCGCCGTAGGCCTTGCGCGTCACCAGCGTCACGCGCGGGACCACCGACTCGCCGAACGCGTGCAGCAGCTTCGCGCCGCGACGGACCACGCCGTCCCACTCCTGGCCGACGCCGGGGAGATAGCCGGGCACGTCGACCACCACGACCAGCGGTACGCCGAACGCGTCGCACATGCGAACGAAGCGCGCGGCCTTCTCGGCCGACAGCGAGTCCAGACAGCCGCCGAGCCGCAGCGGGTTGTTGGCGATGACACCGACCGTGCGGCCGCCGAGCCGGCCCAGCGCGGTGACGATGTTCGGCGCCCAGCGCGCGTGCAGCTCGACCATCGTGTCGCCGTCGAGCAGCTCGCGCACCAGCGGGTGCACGTCGTAGGCGCGCTTGAACGAGTCGGGCATGGTCTCGCTCAGGTCGACGTCCTTGACCTTGGACATCTCCAGCTGAGCCTGTCCGCCGAGCAGACCGGCGAGCTTGCGTGCCTCGCCGATCGCCTCGGTCTCACTCTCGGTCAGCACGTGCACGACACCGGAGCGGCGACCGTGCGGCTCAGGCCCGCCCAGGCGAAGCATGTCGACGTCCTCGCCGGTCACCGAGCGCACGACGTCGGGTCCGGTGACGAAGATGCGTCCCTCGGGGCCGAGGATCACGATGTCGGTCAGCGCCGGTCCGTACGCCGCACCACCGGCCGCCGGGCCGAGCACCACGGATATCTGCGGCACCTGCCCGGAGGCGACGGTCATCGCGTGGAAGATCTGACCGACCGCGTCCAGCGAGAGCACACCCTCGGCCAGACGTGCGCCGCCGGAGTGCCACAGCCCCACGATCGGCGCACCGTCGGAGACCGCCCGCTCGTAGGCACGGACGACGACCTTGCAGCCGTCGTTGCCCATCGCCCCGCCCATGACGGTCGCGTCGGAGCAGAACGCCACGACATGTGCGCCGTCGACGGTGCCGACGCCGGCGAGCATGCCGCTGCCGTCGTCGTCGGTGATCAGGTCCAGGCTGCCCTCGTCGAACAGGGCCGCCAGCCGGTAGTTCGGGTTACGCGGATCCTCCTCGCGCGGCAGCTTGGGCTTCTTGGCCGGCGCGGACTGTTCCTGCGGTTTCGTCTCCTGGCTGACGGCCATGGCGAGTCCCCTCGGGTCAGACTGAGCGGAAGGCCAGGGCGACGTTGTGACCGCCGAAGCCGAACGAGTTGTTGAGGGCCGCGATCGGGCCGTCGGGCAGCTTGCGCTGCTCACGCGCGATCTCGAGCGTGACGTCCTCGTCGAGGTTGTCGAGGTTGATCGTCGGAGGCACCACCCGGTGGTACAGGGCGAGCACGGTCGCCATGGACTCCAGCGCCCCGGCGGCACCGAGCAGGTGCCCCGTCATCGACTTGGTCGAGGTGAGCAGGGTGTTCTGCGCTGCGTCACCGAGCGCCTGCTCGATCGCCTTCACCTCGGCAACGTCACCCAACGGTGTCGACGTTGCGTGGGCGTTGATGTGCGTGACCTCGTCGGGCTGCATGTCGGACTCGCGCAACGCCATCTTCATCGCCCGGGTGGCGCCGAGGCCCTTCGGGTCGGGCTGGGCGATGTCGTGCGAGTCGGCGGTGATGCCCGCGCCGGCAACCTCGGCGTACACCTTGGCGCCGCGGCGCTCGGCATGCTCCGCGGACTCGATGACGAGCACCGCGGCACCCTCGCCGAGCACGAAGCCGTCCCGGTCGCGGTCCCACGGCCGCGACGCCGCGGCCGGGTCGTCGTGGCGCCGCGACAACGCCTTCATCTGCCCGAAGGCGGCCATCGGCAGCGAGTGGATCGCGGCCTCGGTGCCGCCGACCACGACCACGTCGGCCCGCCCGAGACGGATCATGTCGATGCCCAGGGCGATCGACTCGTTGCCCGACGCGCAGGCCGAGACCGGGGTGTGCACGCCGGCGCGGGCGCCGATCGCGAGGCCCACGCTGGCCGCGGGCCCGTTCGGCATCAGCATCGGGATCGCCAGCGGCGAGACCCGGCGCGGCCCCTTCTCCTTGAGCGCGTCGTAGTTGTTCAGCAGCGTGGTGACACCGCCGATGCCGGACGCGATCGCCACCCCGAGCCGCTCGTCGTCGACGTCGGCCTCGTCCATGCCGCTGTCGGCCCACGCCTCGAGCGCGGCCACCATGGCGAACTGCCCGGAGCGGTCGAGCCGCCGGGCCTTCACGCGTTCGAGTACCTCGGTGGGCTCCACCGCGATCCTCGCGGCAAGGTGGGCGCTGAGCTCCTGCGCCCAGTCCTCGGTGAGCGTGATCACCCCCGATGTGCCCGCCAGCATGGCGTCCCAGGTCGAGGATGCGTCACCGCCCACGGGAGTGGTCGCGCCGAGACCGGTCACGACGACACGTGTGCTGCTCATCTGCTGAGTCACCTCTCTGCTCAGGGCTCTGCTCAAGGTCTACGCTCGCGCCCGCCGACGAGGCGCGGTGGGCGCGCTCGACGGCGGCTGCGAGGACGGGGTACGACGTTCAGGAACCGGCGTTCTCGATGAACGCGACGGCGTCACCGACGGTCTTGAGGTTCTTGACCTCCTCGTCGGGGATCTTCACGTCGAATTTCTCCTCGGCGGCGACGACCACCTCGACCATCGACAGCGAGTCGACATCGAGGTCGTCGACGAACGACTTGTCCATCTGGACGTCCTCGGCCGGGATGCCGGCGACCTCGTTCACGATGTCGGCGAGGCTGGAACGGATTTCCTCAGTGGTGGCCATTACTGCTCCTTTTCGATCTCGTACTGCGTTGGGCTGTCAGGGAATGTCGATTGCGGTGTCCCGCGACGACGTGTGGTTCAGGGGACCTTGACCACCTGGGCGGCGTAGGCGAGGCCCGCGCCGAAGGCGATCAGCAAGGCGGTGTCGCCGCTCGTGATCTCGCCGTCACGGATCATCCGGTCCATGGCCAACGGCACGGACGCCGCCGACGTGTTGCCCTGGTAGGCGATGTCGCGGGCGACCGCGACGTGCTCGGGAAGCTTCAGCGCGCGGGCCATGGCGTCGGTGATGCGCATGTTGGCCTGGTGCGGGATGAACGCGTCGAGGTCGTCGACGGTGATCCCGGCCCGGTCCAGCGCCTCGCGCGCGACCTTGGCCATCTCGTAGGACGCCCACCTGAAGACCGGGTTTCCCTGCATCCGCAGGTGCGGCATCGAGGGCGTGTCGGAGCCGACCACGTCGATCCAGGACTCCTTCTGCGCGATCAGGTCGTACTTGTCGCCGTCGGAGCCCCAGACGACCGGGCCGATGCCGTTCTCCTCGGACGGACCGATCACGGCAGCGCCGGCGCCGTCGGCGAAGATGAACGCGGTGCTCCGGTCGGTCCGGTCGGTGATGTCGGAGAGCCGCTCGACGCCGATTGCCAACACGTACTTCGCCGTACCCGAGCGCACCATGTCCGAACCCAGCGCGACGCCGTGACAGAAGCCGGCGCAGGCGGCGGAGATGTCGAAGGCCGCCGCGGGTGTCGCGCCGAGCTCCTCGGTGATCATCGTGGCCACCGCCGGGGTCTGCCACAGGTGCGAGACGGTCGCGACCACGACGCAGCCGAGCTGCTGCGGGTCGATCTCGGCGTGCTCCAGCGCAGCGCGGGCGGACGCGACCGACATGGCCTGCACGGTCTCGTGCGGTTCGGCGAACCGGCGCTCGATGATGCCGGATCGGGCCCGGATCCACTCGTCGGTGGACTCGATGTGCTCGCACACCTCGTCGTTGGTCACCACACGCCCGGGCCGGTACGCGCCGACGCCCATGATGCGGGCGTGCTGGGATCCGTTGCTGTTGGTCAGTTCGGCACTCATGCTTGTCCCTCCGGGTGCAGACGCACCAGTGGCTGACCGGGTGAGACCAGGTCACCGTCCTCGACCAGCCACTCCACGATGCTGCCGCCGTGCGGGGCGACGACCGGGAGCGAGTCACGCAGGCTGTGTACGGCCCCGACCGCCGCCCCAGGCTCCAGCTTGCTGCCGGCCTCCGGTCGGTCGTCGGTGTGGAACGTGCCCTTGGCCGGCGCCACCAGGAGCCGCCAGGTCGGTGACGTGTCCAGCGGTGACGCGCTGCCGTGCTTGTCCACGAACGCGCGGGCCTCGTCGAGCTGGTCGGGTGTCTTCAGGGCGAAGGTCTCCACGCCCTTGAGGCCGCGCTTGGCGATCCCGGTCAGGGTGCCCGCCGGCGGCATCTCGACCAGCCCGGTGACGCCGAGGTCGGCCATGGTCTGCATGCACAGGTCCCAGCGCACCGGGTTGCGGACCTGCGAGACCAGCCGGCCCAGGACGTCCTGCCCGTGGTGCACGACCTGCCCGTCGCGGTTGCTCAACAGGCGGGTGCGCGGGTCGTGGGTGGATATCGCCCGCGAGAGCCGCGCCAGGGTGTCGACCGCGCTGGCCATGTGCTCGGTATGGAACGCACCGGCCACCGAGAGAGCCTTCACCCGCGCCTTCTCCGGCGCGTCGTCCTCCAAGGCGGCCAGCTGCTCCTTGGTCCCTGCGGCGACGATCTGCCCCGGGCCGTTGTCGTTGGCCGCGGTGAGGCCGTGCTGCTCGAGCTTGGCCATGACCTCGTCGCGGTCACCACCGAGTACGGCGCTCATGCTGGTCTCCGCGCTCGCGGCGGCGTCGGCCATCGACCGGCCGCGCTCACGCACGAACACCATGGCCTGCTCGGCGGTGATAACCCGCGCGCCCGCGGCCGCGGTGATCTCACCGACGCTGTGGCCCGCCACGGCGCCCACCCGGCCGAACGCGTCGGCGGGGTGCGGAAACAGCGACAGCGCGGCGAGCATGCCGGACGCGACCAGCAGCGGCTGCGCGATCGCGGTGTCGCGGATGGTGTCGGCGTCGGCCTCGGTGCCGTAGTGGGCGAGGTCGAGACCGGCGACTGCCGACAGCCAGTTGAGCCGGTCGGCGAACGTCTCGTCCTCCAACCACGGCTCGAGGAATCCGGGGCTCTGGGCCCCCTGCCCTGGGGCGACTACGACTAGCACGCGTACAACCATGCCCTGTCACAAGTGCACGCCGCACGCTCAGCGGAGACGAAATCACCACGGCGATGTTGTGGGATCCCTACAAATCCGCCTGGCCGGCGCCCTCCGCGCTCATCAGCCGGCCGAGCGTGAGGGCGAGCCGCAGCGTGTACGCGTCACGGGCGTCGGTGGCGGTCAGGCCGGTCAGCTCGGCGGCCCGCCGGAGCCGGTAACGCACGGTGTTCGGGTGCACGAACAGGTGCCGCGCGGTGGCCTCGATCGAGGCGCCGTCCTCCAGGAACGCGGACACGGTCTCGAGGACGGCCGCGCCCGCGGTCGTCAGCGGACTGTAGACCTCGGTGACCAGACGGCGTCGCGCGTGCCCGTCACCGGCGAGCGCGCGTTCGGGGAGCAGGTCCTCGCTGCAGACCGGTCGCGGCGCTCCCGGCCAGCCCTTGGCCGCGCGCAGCCCCGCGACCGCGGCCCGGGCGGAGACGTTGCCGGCGAGCAGGTCGGGCACCATCGGCCCGACCACGATCGGCCCCGGGCCGAAGTACTCCGCGATCGCACCGGCGGCCTTGTCGGGATCGTCCACGCCGCCGAGGACGACCACCAGTCGGTCACCCTGTACGGCGCACAGCGCATCCATGTGGTGCTGTCGCGCCCGTCGGCGTACCGCCTCCACGCGAGACTCCCCGGCGCGCGTGCTGTCCTCCGGGCCGGGAGTTCTCCCCAGTACGACGACAACGCCGCTGTCGGAGCCCCAGCCCAGCGCCGAGGCGCGCGAGCGCACCGCCTCGTCTGCCTCACCACGCAGCACCGAGTCGACCACGAGTGCCTCGAGACGCGCGTCCCAGGCGCCACGGATCTCCGCCGCCCGGGCGTAGACCTCCGCCGCGCTGAAGGCGACCTCGCGTGCGTACCGGGTGATCGCCTCGCGCACGGAGGCGACGTCCTCGGGCTCGACGATCGCCTCCATCTCCTGCTCGACCACGTCGAAGGCCATCCGGACCATCTCGACGGTCTGCTGCAGGTTGACCACCCGGGTCAGCGCCTGCGGCGCGGTGCCGAACACGTCCGCGGTGATCGCACTCGGATGACCCGGCTCGCGGTACCAGCTGATGAACGCGTTCAGGCCGGCCTGCACGATCAGCCCGATCCAGGAACGGTCCTCGGCGCTGAGCTGGCGGAACCACGGCAGGTCGCGGTCCATCCGTGCGAGCGCAGCCTGGCTGACGTCCCCGACCGCGCTCTTGAGTCGGTGGACGACATCTGGGTGGGCACCGTTCGGCACATTCGGAGCGTAGCCTCCGCCCGCCGCTGCGGTGCCGGTCACCGCAGCGCGCCGTAGGACTCGAGGATCTCCACGACGGCCGGCTCGGCAGCGAACGCCCGGCGCACGTCGTCGGGGGTTGCGATCCGGTGCGCGTTGCCGGCGACGTACTCGCGCAGCAGGGCGTCGAACCGGTCGGGGCCGGCGGCCGCGCGCGCCTCCAGCAGCATCTGCGAGCCCTGGGAGTAGACGCCCGGTCCGTACGCCGCGCGTGTCCGCGGCGTCGACCACCACGCCATCGAGCGCCCCACCTGGTCACGGGCGACCCGTGGAACGCCGAACGCCGGGGCCTGCTCGCCGTCGACCACGGCCTGCGCGAAGCTCGCGAACGACTCGTCCAGCCACGGGTCGCGTCCCTGGTTGTTGCCGACCACCCCGTAGAACCACATGTGCGCGGTCTCGTGCGACACCAGCAGCTCGAGGACCGGGACCCCGGGCGGGACGTCGGCGTACTGGATCGCGCCGGGGAACTCGACGCCGCTCGGGCAGTCGGGGATCACCGACACCCACAGGTCGGGGTACGGGAACGGCCCGAGGTAGTCGGCCAGCTCGCGGATGGCGCGGGCGCTCTCGTCGGCCCACTGCTGCAGGCTCATCGCGGTGCCGGCCCGTGGCCCGCCCACGTGCACGTCGACGCCGTCGACCTCGCGCTCGACCACGTCGAGCGCACCCGCGGTGACGGCGACGTCGCGTACGGCCCTTGCGGTGAACGCCTCCACCGCAGTGCCCGGTCGTGGTCCTGGGCTGCGTCCCAGTGGACGTCCGGTGCCGAGCACGTCGTACCGATCGGGGACCATGACCGCGAGCCGGCGCAGCCGGAACTCCTCGCTGCCGACCATCTCGCCCTGCTGGTCGACGACCGGGTTGGTGGCCCAGCCGCGGCCGCGTTCCCAGGCCAGCAGCGGGAAGGCGGTGGCCATCCACGCGAGGTCGTCGCTGCGCCCGAGGCGTTCCGGCGTGCGGGGACCCAGGGTGAGCGCGAACCGCAGGTCGATGCGCACGGGTCGGCCCGGTCGCAGGCACGCGGGCACCGGCAGGCGCATCTGCGAGCCCTGCACCGACGCGGGTGCGCCACGTGCCTCGAACGACGGCCGGACCCGCCGCCCGTCGAGGCGGGCCTCGGTCACCCGCAGCGCGTTGCCGTGCTGGACGGTCTCGGGCTTGTTCGCCCACAGCCGGAACACGACCTGGCACGTGCGCCGGTCGGGTGTGAACACCACACGCTCGCGTCCGGACACCACGGCGAGGCCGTCGGAGAGGTCGAACGACAGGTCGACAACGGGCCGGTCGCGCCACGGCGGGGTCGAGGGGAGCGGCGGTACCGGTGCGGGGTCCGGCGCCTGTGTCGCCGCCGGAGGCGCGGCTGACGCCTTGGGCCGCCGACCGGACTCCTCGCCCGCGGAGCCACCGCCGTCGCTGCCGCCGAAGGTGCACGCCCCCAGCGCGACCACGGCCACAGCCGCGGTCACGGTTCGACACGGCGCACGCCTCACGGGTCGCAGTTTCGTCGCGTGGGTCGGGCAGGGCAAGATCGGCGCATGGAACCCGTGGCGTCGCTGAAGCAGATCGCGTTCCTGCTGGAGCGCGAGCTCGCGCCGACCCATCGGGTACGCGCGTTCCGGCGCGCGGCGTGGACACTCGAGACACTGACCCCCGACGAGATCGAGCAGCGGGCCGCGGCGGAGACGCTGACTGAGCTGCCGTACCTCGGCAAGACCACCTCGGGGGTGGTGACCGAGGCGCTGCGCGGCGGTGTCCCGGGCTACCTCGCCAAGCTGCAGGAGACGTCCCCGGAGCGGCTGGCCGAGGGCGGCGAGGCGATGCGCGAGCGGCTCGTCGGCGACCTGCACACCCACTCGGACTGGTCCGACGGCGGCAGCCCGATTCGCGAGATGGCCGAGGCGGCGGCCGAGGCGGGGCACGACTACCTAGCGCTCACCGACCACTCGCCGCGGCTCACCGTGGCCAACGGCCTGTCCGCCGAACGCCTGCACGAGCAGCTCGGTGTCGTGGAGCAGATCAACGCCGAGATGGCGCCGTTCCGGATCCTCACCGGCATCGAGGTCGACATCCTCGAGGACGGCTCGCTGGACCAGGACGAGGACCTGCTGGCCTCGCTCGACGTCGTCGTGGCGTCGGTGCACTCCAAGCTGCGCATGGACGCCGACTCGATGACCCGGCGGATGGTCACCGCGGTCGCCAACCCGCACGTCAACGTGCTCGGGCACTGCACGGGGCGGCTCATCATGGGCGGCCGGGGAACCCGTCCGGAGTCGCAGTTCGACCCCGAGGTGGTGTTCGAGGCCTGCCGGCAGTTCGGGGTCGCGGTGGAGATCAACTCCCGGCCCGAACGACGCGACCCGCCCACCCGGTTGATCAAGCTCGCCTACGAGATGGGCTGCGACTTCAGCATCGACACCGACGCGCACGCACCTGGGCAGCTCGACTTCCTCGACTACGGGTGCGCACGCGCGGTCGAGCTGGAGATCGACCCTGCTCGGGTGGTCAACACCCGGCCGGCCGAGGGGCTGTGGGGATGACCGGCCGCCGGCGGTTGCGGTTCCCCGCCTCCGCCGCGGGAAAGTCCAGGGGTCGCACCGGTGTAACTTCGCGAACGCTCGGGTATAGAAGGCGCGTGACCCGGACCCCCGCCTTCGACGTAGAGACCGTGGTGGTCCATGGCCACCGCCGGGCCTACGTCAAGGCCGGCAGCGGTCCGGTTCTGCTCCTGCTGCACGGCATGGGTTGCGACCACCGCACCTGGCTCCCGGTCCTGTCACGACTGAGCCGGCACTTCACCGTGATCGCTCCCGACCTGCTCGGTCACGGTGCGTCCGCCAAGCCCCGGGCCGACTACAGCGTCCCCGGCTACGCCAACGGGATGCGCGACCTGCTCACGGTGCTCGGCATCGACAAGGTCACGGTCGTCGGTCACAGCCTGGGCGGGGGAGTGGCCATGCAGTTCGCCTACCAGTTCCCCGAGCGCACCGAGCGGCTCTGCCTGGTCGCTCCTGGCGGGATGGGGCCCGAGGTGTCCACCCTGTTGCGGGCGATGACGCTTCCCGGCGCGGGGCTGGCCGTCGGCGCACTGACGTCGGCGCCGGTACGCCAGTTGGGCCGGGTCGGACTGCGGGCGCTGTCGGCGACAGGACTGTCGTGTTTTCGCGACGCCAGCGAGCTGAGCCAGATCTATGAGGGTCTCGCCGACCGGGCGACCCGAGCAGCACTGCAGCACGTCGCCCGCGGCGTCATCGACTGGCGCGGCCAGATCATCACGATGAACGACCGGGCATACCTCACCGAGCACATGCCCCTGTGCGTGGTCTGGGGCGCCGACGACACCATCATCCCGGCCCGGCACGCCGAGGTTGCCCGGGCGAACGCCCCGAGCGCGCGGGTCGAGGTGCTGCCCGACTCCGGACACTTCCCGCACCGCGATCACCCCGAGCGGTTCGTGAAGATCCTGCGTGAGTTCGTCGCGCAGACACCTCCGGCGCGCTACCACCGACGTCGCTGGGCCGCCGTGCTGCGACGCGGGCCCGCCGCGCCCGCCCTCGAGGTCGTCGAGACGGCCTGACCGCCCCTTCTCTTGCGTCGAGATTGCACGAATGGCCCAGACAGCGGGCGTGCGGCCGCGCCCGCTTTCGAGGTCGTCGAGTCGGCCTGACCGCCCCTTCTCTTGCGTCGAGATTGCACGAATGGCCCAGACAGCGGGCGTGTGGCCGTGAGCGCACGGGGCCAATCGTGCAATCTCGACGCGAAGGTCTGAGCCACTCGTGCAATCTCGGCGCGAAGGTCTGAGCCATTCGTGCAATCTCGGCGCGAAGGGGGCTCTGTCAGGCGTCGCCGCCGGTCTGCTCGACGTCACGCACCGCGGTGGGGTCGTCGATGCGGTAGCGGTCGAACGCCTCCTTCACCGACTCCGGCTTGACCTCTCCGCGCGCCGCGAGCGCCTGCAGAACCCCGACCACGACCGACTGCGCGTCGACGTGGAAGAAGCGCCGGGCCGCCGGCCGGGTGTCCGCGAAGCCGAACCCGTCGGTTCCCAGCGAGCTCCACTGCCCGGGGACCCACTGGGCGATCTGGTCGGGGACCGCGCGCATGAAGTCACTGACCGCGAGCACCGGGCCGTGCACGTCCTGCAGCGTCTGGGTGACGTACGGCGTGCGCGCCTGCTCGCCGGGGTGCAGGAAGTTCCACTCGTCGACGGCCACGCCGTCACGCGCGAGCTCGTTCCACGACGTGACCGACCAGACGTCGACTGCCACCGACCACTCCTCGGCGAGGATGCGCTGGGCGTCGAGCGCCCACGGCATCGCGACACCCGAGGCCAGCACCTGCGCGCGCGGCATCGGGTCGCCGTTGCCGTTCTGCTGCTCGCGGTAGCGGTACATGCCCTTGAGCAGCCCTTCGACGTCGAGGCCGTCGGGCTCCGGCGGCTGCACCACCGGCTCGTTGTAGACGGTGAGGTAGAAGATGACGTTCTCGCCGTGCGGATGCTCGTCGGTCGAGCCGTACATCCGCCGCAGACCGTGCTGGGTGATGTGGCTGAGCTCGAACGCCCACGCCGCGTCGTAGTGCACGACCGCGGGGTTGGTCGCCGCGATCAACGGCGAGTGGCCGTCGGCGTGCTGCAGGCCCTCGCCGGTGAGCGTGGTGCGGCCGGCGGTCGCGCCGACCAGGAAACCGCGGGCGAGCTGGTCGGCCATGCCGTAGATCCAGTCGCCGGTGCGCTGGAACCCGAACATCGAGTAGAACATGTAGACCGGGATCATCGGCTCGCTGTGCGTGGCGTACGACGACCCGGCCGCGATCGTCGATCCCATCGCACCGAGCTCGCTGATGCCCTCGTGCAGCAGCTGGCCCTCCACGGCCTCCTTGTACGCCAGCAGCAGCTTGCGGTCGACCGAGTCGTACTTCTGCCCGTGCGGCGAGTAGACCTTCTCCTTCGGGAACATCGAGTCCATGCCGAACGTGCGGTACTCGTCGGGCGCGATCGGCACGATTCGCCGCCCGATGTCGGGGTCCTTCACCAGGTCGCGCAGCAGCCGGACGAACGCCATCGTGGTGGCGATCGCCTGCTTGCCCGAACCCTGCTTGAGCTCGGCGTAGACATCGTCGCCGGGGAGCTGAACCTGCTTGGGGCGGACCCGGCGTTCGGGCACCGGACCACCGAGCTGGCGACGCCGCTCGCGCATGTACGCGATCTCGTCGTCCTCGGGGCCGGGGTGGTAGAACGGCGCGACGTCGGACTCCTCGATCTGCTTGTCGGTGATCGGGAGGAACAGGCGGTCGCGGAACTTCTTCAGGTCGTCGTTGGTCAGCTTCTTCATCTGGTGCGTGGCGTTGCGACCCTCGAGGGCGTCGATGGTCCAGCCCTTGATGGTCTTGGCCAGGATCACCGTCGGCTGACCGACGTGCTCGGTCGCGGCCTTGAAGGCGGCGTAGACCTTGCGGTAGTCGTGCCCGCCGCGTGGCAGCTTGCGCAGATCCTCGTCGTTGAGGTGCTCGACGATCTTGCGCAGCCGCGGGTCGCCGCCGAAGAAGTGGTCGCGGATGTAGTCACCGGACTCGACCGAATAGGTCTGGAACTGGCCGTCGGGCATGCGGTTCATCTGGTTGACGAGCGCGCCGTCGACGTCGCGCGCGAGCAGGTCGTCCCACTCGCGGCCCCACACGACCTTGATGACGTTCCACCCGGCACCGCGGAAGTACGACTCCAGCTCCTGGATGATCTTGCCGTTACCGCGGACCGGTCCGTCGAGCTGCTGCAGGTTGCAGTTGATCACGAAGGTGAGGTTGTCGAGCTCCTCGCGCGCTGCGACGCCGATCGCGCCGAGCGACTCCGGCTCGCCCATCTCGCCGTCGCCGAGGAAGGCCCACACCTGCTGGCCGCTGGTGTCCTTGATGCCCCGGTGCTGCAGGTAGCGGTTGAACCGCGCCTGGTAGATCGAGTTGATCGCGGCGAGGCCCATCGAGACCGTCGGGAACTCCCAGAACTCCGGCATCAGCCGCGGGTGGGGGTACGACGACAGACCTCGCCCGGGCCCGCGGGACACGTCCTGGCGGAACCCCTCGAGGTGGTCCTCGTTGAGCCGCCCCTCGAGGAAGGCGCGCGCGTAGATCCCTGGCGCCGCGTGGCCCTGGATGAAGACCTGGTCGCCACCGCCGGGGTGGTCCTTGCCGCGGAAGAAGTGGTTGAAGCCGACCTCGTAGAGGCTGGCCGCCGACTGGTAGGTCGCGATGTGTCCGCCGACCTCGAGACCCTTGCGGTTGGCCCGGCTGACCATGACCGCGGCGTTCCAGCGGATGTACGCGCGGAGCCGCCGCTCGATGTACTCGTCGCCGGGGAACCACGGCTCGCGGTCGGACGGGATCGTGTTGATGTAGTCGGTGCTTCGCAGCGCGGGCACCCCGACCTGCTTCTCGCGCGCACGCTCGAGCAGCTTGAGCATGACGAACCGGGCACGGGACTGCCCGCGCTCGTCGAGCAGCGCGTCGAGAGAGTCCAGCCACTCCTGCGTCTCATCGGGGTCGATGTCGGGCAGATGGGTGGGTAGCCCCTCGTGGATGACGGCAGGACGGTCGGATCCGGAAGCCACAGGTGTCCTTCCCTCGGCAAGCGGCCGGGATCGCCGGACCGCGGGGCGTGCAGTGTGCGGGCACACGGTCGGTGCCCGGTATCCATCCTTGCACTCGCCGCCGATTCACTCATCCCTGCCGTGGGGTACATCGGCCGCGCGCACGCGCGAGGGGGCGTGACGGGGCCCGCCGGTCCCGCGGCCGGCGCTCGTTCCCGGGCCGCCACACCCTCGCTGACCTCGGACATCTGGTGTCCTCCGGCGCCGACCACGCACTATGGTGTCCGAAACCGGACTCACCGGCGACGAGGAGGAGACGACGTGAGCGCGACCGCGGGTGACGCGGCTCAGAAGGGGGTGGGCTCTCGTTTGGGCCTCAAGCCCGACATGGTGGTCCAGGAGCTCGGGTGGGACGAGGACGTCGACGAGGACCTGCGCTCCGCGATCGAGGAGCTCACGGGCTCCGCGCTGGTGGATGACGAGCACGGTGACGTGGTCGACGGCGTACTGCTGTGGTGGCGCGAGGACGACGGCGACCTCGTCGACGGACTGGTCGACGCGCTGACCGACCTCGCCGACGGCGGAGTCATCTGGCTGCTCACACCGAAGGTGGGACGCGAGGGTCACGTCGACCCCGCCGACGTCGCCGACGCCGCACCGACCGCCGGGCTGGCCACGACCAGCAGCCTGGCCATCGGCTCGGCCTGGTCGGCGACCAAGCTGGTCGCACCGAAGTCCCAGCAGCGGCGTTGAGGCGCCCGTGATCAGCCAGCGCGTCACCGGGACGCTTCGCGGTCTGTCCCAGGCACCCAAGAGCATCGCGGTGCTGGCCGGGAGCGGCATCATCCAGCCGTACAGTCCGGCGCGGCTGCGCCGGGTGGTGTCCGCCGTAGCCCGCTGGGGGGCCGGCCCTGCCGGTGGCTTCCAGGCCCTGGCCGCCCGGGTTCCCGACGAGATCGGCCTCATCGACGAGCGTGGCTCGCTCACCTTCGGTGACATCGACCGCCGTACGAACGCGATGGCCGACGCCCTCTCCGGGCTGGGTGTCCGCGAGGGCGACGGGGTCGCGCTGATGTGCCGCAACCACCGCGGGTTCGTCGAGGCGACGGTCGCGGTGGCCAAGCTGGGCGCCGATCTCCTGTACCTCAACACCGCCTTCGCTGCACCGCAGATCGCCGAGGTGCTCGAACGCGAGAAGCCCACCGCGGTCGTCTACGACGAGGAGTTCTCCGAGCTGGTCGGCGAGGGCGGAGGCGCGGCGCTGCGCATCATCGCCTGGAGCGACGGCGAGCAGCAGCGGGCGACGCTCGACTCGCTGGTCGAGGACGGCAACCCCGGCCCCCGCAGACCCCCGGGCAGGCAGGCCCGCTCGATCATCCTGACGTCGGGCACCACCGGTACACCCAAGGGTGCCGCGCGGGGAGGCGGCGGCTCCTTCGGTGCTGCGGTGTCACTGCTGTCCGCGATACCGCTGCGGAACCGCTGGACCTGTCACATCGCCGCACCGCTGTTCCACACCTGGGGCTGGGCGCACCTGCAGCTGAGCATGCTGCTCGGCTTCACCGTCGTCCTGCGCCGGCGCTTCGACCCCGAGGACTGCCTCGCCGTCACCCAGCGCTACTCCTGCGACTCGCTGGTGGTCATTCCGGTCATGCTGCAGCGGATCATGGAGCTGCCGAAGGAGGTCCGCTCGGCGTACACCCTCGACAGCGTCAAGGTGGTCGCGGCGAGCGGGTCGTCACTCCCCGGCGACCTCGCGCAGTCGTGGATGGACGAGTTCGGCGACCACCTGTTCAACATCTACGGCTCGACGGAGTGCGCCTGGGCCACGATCGCGTCGCCGTCCGACCTGCGCCTTGCGCCGGGCACCGCCGGCCGGCCGCCGATGGGCACGGTCGTGCGGCTGTACGACGACGAGGGCCGGGAGGTGCCGACCGGCGAGCCAGGCCGCATCTTCGTCGGCAACTCGATGCTGTTCGAGGGCTACACCGGCGGCGGCAGCAAGGACGTCATCGACGGGCTGATGGCCACCGGCGACGTGGGCCGCTTCGACGAGACCGGCCGGCTGCACGTCGAGGGCAGGGACGACGAGATGATCGTCTCCGGCGGCGAGAACGTCTACCCGGCCGAGGTCGAGGACTGCCTGGTACGGCACCCGCACGTCGTGGAGGCCGCAGCGATCGGCGTCGACGACGAGCAGTTCGGCCAGCGGCTGCGGGCCTACGTCGTCGTCCGTGACGTCGACGCGACCAGTGCCGACGACCTTCGCGAGCACGTCAAGCGCAACCTCGCGAGGTACAAGGTGCCGCGCGACGTGGAGTTCCTCGACGAGCTGCCGCGCAACGCGACCGGCAAGGTGCTCAAGCGGGACCTCGACGCCGACTGACCGGAGCGGCCCTGGCACGATCGACCCATGTCGATCGACGTAGGGGCCGAGGCGCCCGACTTCAGCCTGAAGGACCAGCACGGCCAGACCGTGACCCTGTCCGACTTCCGCGGCCGGCAGAACGTGTTGCTGGTGTTCTACCCGTGGTCGTTCTCGCGCATCTGCACCAGCGAGATGTGCGAGATCCGCGACGCGCTGCCCCAGCTGCACGGCGACGACTCGACCGTGCTCGCGGTCTCCTGCGACGCGATGTTCACCCAGCGGGTTTTCGCCGAGCAGGAGGGTCTGGAGTACCCCGTGCTCAGCGACTTCTGGCCGCACGGCGCGGTGGCATCGGCCTACGGCGTCTTCGACGACAGGCTGGGCGCGGCCGTGCGCGGAACGTTCGTGATCGACAAGCACGGCGTCGTGCAGTGGCGTGTGGTCAACGCCGTGGGCGAAGCGCGTAGTTTGGACGACTATCAGAAGGTTCTCGCCGAACTCGGTGCGTGACCGCCCGGACGCGCAACGCAAAAAGTCGCTCGAACATCTGTCGATTCCCCGTTCGAGGGGGACTATGGAAGATGTGCGGCCGCTGGTGACCCGAGACGTCAGCGGCCGCACACTTATGACCGGTCTCCGGCACGCACCGTAGTCGTCTCTGCGCAGGAGCAGCTCCACCGGATTACCCGTCGTGACGGCGGGCCATTAGGCTGTGCGCGCCCGGCATCGGGGCGTATAGCTCAGCGGAAGAGCACCTCCCTTACAAGGAGGGGGTCGCAGGTTCGATCCCTGCTGCGCCCACCCCGACACGTTCCCCATAGTTCAGCGCCGGGATCGGAGACCGCGAGCCACTCACAGCCTTGTGGTCCATGCCACGGTCGGCCACGCTGGGGGTGTGTCAGACCCCAGGGAGCCTGAGCCCGAAGGCGAGGCCCGCGAGACATGAGCCGAATTCACGACGTCGGTGGGATGCAGGGGTTCGGCCCGGTCGAGCAGGAGGCGGACGAGCCGCCCTTCCATGCCGACTGGGAGGCCCACGTGTTCGCGATCAACCGGGCGCTGATCGGGCGGGGCGTCTACAACCTCGACGAGTTCCGCGATGCGATCGAGCGGATGCCGCCGCAGGAGTACCTCGCGTCCTCCTACTACGAGAAGTGGCTCCACGCGGTCACCACGCTGTTGGTGGAGAAGGGCGTGCTGTCCGCGCGGGAGGTCGCCGATGGGTGAGGCGTTCGGCCCGGGCGACCTGGTCCGCACCAGCCACGAGGATCCCCAGCACCACACCCGGGTGCCGCGCTATGCGCGCGGCGCGGTGGGGACGGTGGTCGAGGCGCACGGCGACTACCCCCTGCCAGACGACCGGTCCAGAGGGCTGCCGGCCGAGCCGCAGCCGGTGTACACCGTCCGCTTCGCCGCCCGGGACCTGTTCGGCGAGGGTGACCACGCCGTGACCGTGGACGTGTGGCAGCACCATCTGCGCCGAGTCGACCGCAGTGAGCAGGAGAGCGATGAGTAGCGAACACCATGGGCCCGCCGCCGCGGTGGCGGCACGGGTCAGGCACGTCGAGGCACTGCTGGAGCAGCGCGGACTGGTCGACGCCACCGAGCTGGACCAGGCGCTGGAGGCCTTTCTCACCAGCGCCTCGCCGGCCAACGGCGCCAGGCTGGTCGCCCGCGCCTGGGTCGACCCGGGCTTCCGGTCCCGCCTGCTCGCGAACGCCAATGCGGCCCTGCCCGAGCTGGGACTGTCGATGGGCGGTGGCCTGCAGGAGCAGCGGCTGAAAGTGGTCGAGAACACCGAGCACACGCACAACGTCATCGTGTGCACCCTGTGCTCGTGCTATCCGCTGTCCCTGCTGGGCCCCTCACCGACCTGGTACAAGAGCGAAAGCTACCGCTCGCGCGTGGTGCGCACCCCCCGCGAGGTGCTGAAGGAGTTCGGCCTCGTGCTCGACCCGTCGGTGGAGGTCACGGTGTGGGACTCCAGCGCCGAGTCGCGCTACATGGTCCTGCCCCGGCGTCCCGACGCAACCGACGGGCTCGAGGAGGAGCAGCTTGCTGCCCTGGTGACCCGCAACGGGCTGATCGGGGTCGCGGCGGTCTGACGTCGACCGCAACGCGCTGTCGCGGACGCGACGACCGATGAGTTCGGGCCGACGTCGCAGTCGACCTTGTGTATGGAGGCACGAGGAGCGCGGGCGGACAGGCGGGCTGTCCCCGCGCCATGACCGACGGGTTCTGACATGGCAGTGATCGAGGACGTCCGGCCGCTGGGCGCGCAGCTGGAGCGCTCGTACCAGGTGTACGTACGCGACAGGCTGAAGTTCCGCGTCAAGCAGATCGTCTATGTGGCGTTCTCCCTGGACGAGACCGTGATGGAGTTCGCGTTCCCCAAGGAGGAACGGGCCGCGCTCGTGGCGAGCGAACCGCACAAGTTCCAGATGCCGTCGGTGTCGGATATGCGGTTCAACTGGGTCCACGCCGACCTTGCCGCTCTGGACCGGACCGAGGCCCGCGAGCTGGTCGTCGACGCCTGGCGCATGGTCGTGCCCAAGAAGCTCTCCCGCGCCTACGACCTGACCCACCCCAGCGGCCCGGGCTGAACGCGGTGCCGCTCGCCGGTAGCGGGATCGGGGGCCGTCGTTCTAACCTCCCGCAAAGTCGAAGTCTGCGATGTGGCAGCAGCGATCGGCCATGGCAGGTGCGGTCTCGGCCTGCCGGCCCGACTGAGAGGGAGCGCGTGACCGACACCGAGCAGCGGCAGCAGTACCGCTATCCCGAGCCGGGGACGTACACGCAGTACGCCCCCGCTCTGGGGGAGTCCTCGCTGCGGTTCGGCCGGGCGCTGCTGTTCGCCGTGCTGGCGTTGCGCGTCGGCCTGCTGGTGGGGTTCCTCGTGCTGGTTGCGATGGGGGCCGCCGAGGCGCCGTTCTGGCTCAAGTGGGTGCTGTTCGCGCTCGTGTGGTCGGTGTTCGGTCTCTTCAGGTTGCGCGCGAAGCGGCGTGAGCGCGACCTTTGACCGCACGAGCTGATCGCCGGCTTCCCCATCGAAAAATGGGGCGACTCGGCCACGGGCGTGCGTTACGTTCCAAGCCCGCGAGGGTGGAGCGCGACAAGTGCGCCGCCCCATCGGCAAGGAGGGCAGGGTGCCGATCCAGTTCTTCCAGCAGACCTACTCGATTCTCGCGTCCACGAGCGATACCAGCGGCGTACTCAGTGCCATGGAAGTGGCTGGTCCGGGAGGGGCCGTGCCTCCTCTGCATGTGCATCGTCACGAGGACGAGGCGTTCTATGTCCTCGAGGGCGAGTACAGCGTCTTCGTCGGGGACGACGTGATCGCGGCGACTCCAGGCACCTGGGTCTGGGGTCCGCGAGGAGTGCCGCACGGCTATCAGGTCCACTCTGAGCGTGGCCGGCATCTGAGTCTCATCACGCCCGCGGGCTTCGAGGCGTTCTTCGAGGAGGGCGCGGCGATCGCGACGCCGGACTCTGATCCCCGGCAGGAGATGAGCGGGCTGGCGGCGGTCGCCGCCCGCTACGGCGTCGAGCTCCTCGGGCCCGCCCCAGCGCCGGGCTGACCAACGGCCAGGCGACCCGTCAGGCTTGCCATGGTCAGAGCCCGATCCTCGCACTCGCTTCGCTCGGGTCCTGCATGTCCCACCAGCGCATTGCCGAGCAGCTCGGCCACGTCGTGGGCAGACTCCTTGGCCAGGTCGTCAGTCGGCTCGGCGACGACGGCGTGCAGCTCGATGCGGCTGCACGTGGACAGCAGGAGGGCCTCCGCGCAGCCGGAGGCCAACGCGAGCGCCTGCAGGTCTGCCTGCGCGGACACGCCGGCGCGACCTGCTCGAGCCGTTGCAACGGCGTCCCGTGGTGAGTCATCCCCACAGTCAGGAAGGTGCTCACCGGTAGCCCCAGATTTGCGCCCGCCGAGCCCCCACGGACTCGTTCGCAGGATTCCCGGTGGCCGTCAAGGACCCATCAAAGCGGAGGAACCGGGGCGGTTCCTGCCGGGGCGCGGGCTGTCAGTACAGTCACACGACGATTTCGCGGGAGCTCGCACCGAGCGGGCTGAGAGGGCGGCTGAGTGCCGCCGACCGCCTGAACCTGTCGGGTAATTCCGGCGTAGGGAGGAGCGTTTCGCATGTCTGGTGTCGATCTTCACCCAGGCGACTCCGAGGTCACCGCCAAGCCCTCCGAGGCATCGCTGGTCCTCGACCTCGACCCGCCACGAACCTTCGGGCTGGTGGACCAGGTCGCGTTGTGGGCCAACCTCGGCGTGAGCCTGTTCGGCCCGGTCACGGCCGCGTTCGTGCTGGCACCGACAGGCACGCCGATGAGTCTGGTGGCCGCGTTCAGCGCGCTGGGTGTCGGAGTGATCCTGGGAAGCACGATCCTGGGGCTGGCAGCGGTGCCGGGTGCCCGGACCGGTGCTCCGGCGATGGTCCTGATGCGCGGCCTGTTCGGTCGACGGGGCTCGGCCGTCCCGACCGGGTTGAACATCCTGCAGAACATCGGCTGGGCGACGTTCGAGGTCGTCGTCATCGCCGAGGCCGCGAGCAGGCTCACCGACGACAGCCTTCGGCCGCTGTGGGTGGTGCTGGCCGGCACTGCCGCGACGACGATGGCCGTCAGGCCGCTCGGGTCGGTCCGTGCGTTGCGCAAGGTCGTGGTCTGGCTGGTCCTCGCCGCGTCGGTGTACCTGCTGGTGTCGTTGCTGGGGCAGCCCATGCCCGGCGCGACGGAGGGCGGCTGGGACGGCTGGATGCTCGGCGTCGACGCCGCGCTGGCCGCGGGTGGCGTCTCGTTCGCGCCGCTCGCCGCCGACTACAGCCGGCATTCGCGTACCTCCGGTGCGGCCTTCACCGGCGCGTTCGTCGGGTACGGCGTGGCGAGCGCGTTCTACCTCGCCATCGGCGTTCTGGCCTTCGCCAGCATCGTCGACGTCGGCGGCGACGTCATCGCGGCACTGCTCGCCGTACCCGCGGGTGCGCTGGCGTTGCTGGTCCTGGCCGTCGACGAGGTCGACGAGGCCTATGCCAACGTCTACTCCACGACCATGTCGGTGCAGAACCTGCTCCCGCGACTCGACCGGCGGCTGGTCAGCGTCGGCATCGGTGTGACGGCTACCGCGCTCGCTCTGGGCATGGACATCGCCGGCTACCAGAACTTCCTGTACCTGCTCGGCTCGGTGTTCGTGCCGATGTTCGCGGTCCTCATCGTCGACTTCTTCGTGGTCAGCCGCGGACGCTGGGATCTCTCGGGCAGCGCGCGCACGCGGGTGGCACCGATCGCGGCCTGGCTCCTCGGATTCGTCACCTACCAGCTGATCAACCCGGGGTACGTCGATGCCTGGGCCACGCCGTGGATCGCCCTGCGCGAGACCCTAGGCCTCAATCCACCGGCCTGGCTGGGCGCGTCGCTGACGTCGTTCGCCGTGGCCGGGATCGCGATGGCGTTGCTCGGTCGTGTGCCGCGGGTCGGTCGCAGGTAGGACCGGTCGGCCTCACATCGGCTCGGACTGCCCCTGCCGCCAGTAGCCCATGCACGCGAACGACGACCGCGGCATTGCGTACTCGTTCCGGACGATCCGGCGCAGCCGCTTCATCACGCCCGCCTCGCCGGCCATCCACACGTACAGCTGGCCGGTGTCGGCGCTGCCGGACTCGGGCACGTCCCAGAGCAACGCGTCGTCGGCGCCGTCGGTGAGGCCGTCCGGATCCGACGACGGCTGCAGCGGTCCGCACAGCGCGGCCAGGGCCTCGCGGAAGGCCGGCTCGAGGAGCGCACCGCGCTCGGCGGTCTGCCCGCCGCGCTCACGCACCAGCCAGCGCACCTCGGCGCCGTGCATCGGCTCCCATGCGGGCACGTCGGCGTGCAGGGGAAGCTCGGCGCAGACGATCGCGCGCTGGTGCGCCGGCAGCGCGTCGATGATCGCCCCGATCGCGGGTACGGCGGTCTCGTCGCCGGCGATCAGCACCTGGGTGGCCGCGGTCGACGGTGACCACTCGGCGCCCCACAGCCGCCCGCTACCCGGCCGGTCCGGCCCCAGCAGGGCCACCTCGTCGCCCGGCCGGGCGACTGCCGCCCAGCTGGAGATCGGACCGGGCTGGTCGTCCTGCAGGCCGTGCAGCACGAAGTCGACGTCGATCTCACCCTCGTGCGGCCGGTACGCGCGCACCGTGTAGGTGCGCATGGTGGGCCGCACGTCGTCGGGAAGACCCCGCCAGTGGGTGTACCAGTCGCTGCCGGTCGGCAGGTCGGCGAGGCTGCGACCGGGCTGCGCGCGCAGGATCTTCACCCGCTGGTCGTGCCCGGCGTAGCCGAACTCGCCGAGCTCCCGACCGGAGAACGTGATGCGCACGAAGTGCGGGCTGAGCCGGCTCGTCCTCGTCACCTGCGCGGGGAAGGTGCGGTAGTCGGGCATGTCGACCACGCGCCTTCGCGTCCGTGTCGTTGTTGCGTTCACGCGTCCTCCACGAGGCGGCTCTGGGCGTCAGCACTGTCGGCGGGTCGCAGCCGCAGGGAGGAGCCGCCGTGCTCCGGCAGCGCTGCCGAGGCCAGTTTGCGCAACGGCTCCTGTGGCACACTTAGGCAAACCTTACCTAATGCAGTCTCACGTCAGGATCCCCGATGCCGACACGCGAGCTGCTCTCGCGGGGGACGGCCGATCCTGGGGGGCAGAACCCGGCGCGCGACAGGGTCGAGACGACCCGGCGGCTGCACCGGCGACGGTGGCTGGGCCTGGCCGGTGTCGGCGCCCTGCTTCTCGTCGCCGTGGCGGCCAGCGTGGCCCTCGGCGCGCGCGAGCTTTCGCTGGGCACCGTGGTCCAGGCGCTGTCCGACCCCGACCCGGGCAACAACGACCACGCCGTGGTCCTCGACCTGCGGGTGCCCCGGACCGTGATCGGGCTGCTCGGCGGCCTCGCGCTCGGCCTGGTGGGCGCGCTCATGCAGGGCCTCACCCGCAACCCGATCGCCGACCCGGGGCTGCTCGGCATCAACTCCGGCGCGTCGCTGCTGGTGATCGTGGCGATCACCTCTTTCGAGGTCGGGAACGCGAGCGGCTATGTCTGGTTCGCCTTCACCGGCGCTGCCGTCGCGGGTCTGGTGGTCTACGGCGCGGCGTCGCTGGGCTGGGAGGGCGTCACACCGGTCAAGCTCGCGCTCGTCGGCGCGGCGTTCACCGCCGTCGCGACGTCGCTGATCACGCTGGTGCTGCTGGTCGACCACAGCACGCTGCAGGAGTACCGGTTCTGGGCCGTCGGCTCGCTGGCCGGTCGCTCGCTCGACGTCGTCGGCGTTCTCGCGCCGTTCCTGGTCGTCGGTGTGGTCCTGGCGCTCGCCGCCGGCCGGATGCTCAACGTGCTCGCGCTCGGCGACGACCTCGCGCGCGGGCTCGGGCAGAGCGTGGCCATGGGGCGTCTGGTCGTGGTCGTGGCGGTGGTGCTGCTCAGCGGCTCGGCGACGTCGCTGATCGGTCCGGTCGCGTTCGTCGGCCTGGTGGTGCCGCACGTGGGCCGCGCGGTGGTCGGGCCGGACTACCGGTGGATCCTGCCGTACTCGGCGCTGCTCGGTGCGCTGCTCCTTCTCGCCGCCGACGTCGTCGGGCGGATGGTGGTCCGGCCGTCGGAGATCGAGGTCGGTCTCGTGGTGGCTTTCCTCGGAGCTCCCGTGATGATGTGGCTGATCCGGCGGTCGAAGGCGGTGTCGGTGTGAGCGCCCCGGTGGCCGTGCAGCGCGCCGCGCTCGCCGGGGTGCGCCGTGCCGGGCTGCTGCGTCGCCGCAGGTACCTGCTGGTCAGCCTGACGCTCGGTGTCGCGCTGCTCGCGGTGTCGGTGACCGCGCTGACCGTCGGCGACTTCGACCTCACACCACTCGACGTGCTGGCGGCGCTGGCGGGGCAGGGCGACGCCGGCGCGATGTTCGTGGTGGTCGACCTGCGGCTGCCGCGGCTGCTGCTCGCGGTGCTGGTCGGCGTCGCGTTCGCACTCGCCGGGGCGCTGTTCCAGTCGGTGCTGCGCAACCCGCTGGCCAGTCCCGACATCATCGGCATCTCCCAGGGGGCCAGCGTCGGCGCGGTGCTGGCGATCCTCGGCCTGGGCCTGACCGGTCCCGCCATCTCTGTGTTCGCGCTGGTGGGCGCCTTGGCGACCGGAGTGGTGCTGTACGCCGTGGCCTGGCGCGGTGGCCTGGCCGGCTTCCGCTTCGTGCTCAGCGGGATCGGCGTCGCCTACATGGCGACCAGCGCGATCGGCTACCTGCTGACGCGTGCCGGAGTCCAGGAGGCGCAGACGGCGTTGACCTGGCTGACCGGCAGCGTGGGTACGGCCGAGTGGGGCGCGATCCGCATCCTCGTGCTCGAGCTGTTGGTGCTTGTGCCGGCGGCGGTGCTGCTCGGGCCGCGACTGGGCATCCTGACGATGGGCGACGAGACCGCGGCGGCACTCGGCGTGCACCCGGAGCGGGTGCGGCTCGCCGTCGTCGGCGTCGGGGTCTGCCTGGCCGCGGTCGCGACGGCGGCCGTCGGCCCGTTGGCCTTCGTGGCTCTGACTGCGGCACCGATCGCGCGCCGGCTGCTCAGCGACGGCACACTCGGTCTGCTTCCGAGTGTCCTGGTGGGGGCGACGCTCGTCGTCGGTGCCGACCTGGTCGCCCAGCACCTGGTCCCCGGTGGGATCGAGGTGCCCGCGGGCATCGTCACCGGGATCATCGGCGGCCCGTACCTGATCTGGCTGCTCGCGACGTCACGACGTGGCGGAAAGGTGGCATGACCGACGATGAGTGACTCGGCGAAACCCCGGACCGTGCCCTCGTCGGGCCCGCACCCGGCGCCCCCGCAGGAGCACCATCCGCGGCTGGTCGCGCACGGGCTGAGCCTGGCGTACGACCGGCGGGTGGTGGTGCACGACCTCGACCTCGAGGTCCAGCACGAACGCGTCACCGTGATCGTCGGCGCCAACGGATGCGGCAAGTCCACGCTGCTGCGCGGGCTCGGTCGGCTGATGCGGCCCGTCGCCGGCAGGGTCACGCTGGACGGCGAGGACATCCGCAGCCTGCACACCCGGCGGGTCGCGTCGATGCTCGGTTTGCTGCCGCAGCAGCCGATGGCGCCCGAGGGCATCACGGTCGCCGACCTGGTCGGGCGCGGCCGGCACCCGCACCACGGCCTGCTCCGCCGCTGGACCGCTGCCGACGAGGAGGCCGTCGCGCACGCGCTCGCGGCCACCGGTGTCCAGGATCTCGCCGCCCGTCGCGTCGAGGAGCTCTCCGGTGGGCAGCGGCAGCGGATCTGGGTCGCCATGATGCTGGCCCAGGACCCCGCCATCCTGCTGCTCGACGAGCCCACCACGTACCTCGACATCGCCCACCAGGTGGAGGTGCTCGACCTGCTCGCGCACCTCAACCAGGACCGGGGCACGACTGTCGCGATGGTCCTGCACGACCTGCAGCTCGGCGCGCGCTACGCCGACCACCTCGTGGTCATGGCCGAGGGGAGAGTGCTGCGGCAGGGGAGCCCGGCCGAGGTGCTCACCCCCGACGTGGTGCGCGCGGCGTTCGGGCTCGAGGCGGTCGTGACGCCCGACCCGGTGACCGGTTCCCCGATGGTGGTGCCCGGCGTACGTCCGCCCGAGCGAGTGTTAGGTTAGCCTCGCCTAATCGAAGAAGGAGTCGTCGTGTCGCTGCCCCCTGCCCTGCGCCGCCGTGCGCTGGTCCTGGTCGTCCCACTGGTCCTGGCGCTCGCCTCGTGCGGGTCCGGAGGGTCGGGCGGCTCGGCCGGGGAGTCCGACGCGGGCTCGACGTCGTACGAGCCGGTCACGATCAAGCACGCGTTCGGGCAGACGACGATCGAGGAGCAGCCCGAGCGCGTCGTGTCCTGGGGTTGGGGCAGTGCCGACGCCGCGATCGCGCTCGACGTGATCCCGGTGGCGATGCCGCGGTTCTCCTACGGCGCCACCGATGAAGGCCTGATGCCCTGGACGGCGGAGGCGCTCGAGGCCAAGGGCAGCAAGACACCGACGCTGCTGTCGGAGTCGCAGGAGGCGCCGTTCGAGGAGATCGCGGAGGCGGCGCCCGACGTGATCCTCGCCAACTACTCCGGCATCACGAAGAAGGAGTACGACACCCTCTCCAAGATCGCGCCCACGATCGCCTACCCGAAGGTGCCCTGGTCGACGCCGTGGCGCGACGTCGTCACCACCACGGGCAAGGTGCTGGGCAAGTCGGAGGAGGCGCGCCGGCTGCTCGACGACATCGACGCCGAGGTGTCGGCCGCGGCGGAGGAGCACCCGGAGTTCCAGGGACAGTCGGTCGCCGCGGTGGCCGTCGACCCGAGCGCGTTCTACGTCTACAAGGGCGCGGACCCGCGGGTGCAGTTCCTCGAGGACCTCGGCTTCACGCTGGCCCCGAGCGTCGACGAGCTCGCGACCGACGAGACGTCGTTCTTCTACACGCTGAGCCTGGAGAACCTCGACAAGCTGCAGTCCGACGTGCTGGTCTCCTACTCGGAGTCCGAGCAGCGTTCGCAGGAGGTGGTGAACTCCGAGCCGCTGCAGGTCATGCCGCAGGTGCAGAACGACAGGGTCGCCAGGATCGTCGGGGAGGCCAACGTGTCCTCGGTGTCGCCGCCGACCGCGCTGTCGCTCACGTGGAGCCTCGACGCGTTCGTGGCCGAGCTGGCCAGGGCGGCGAAGTAGGCGGAGTCGTGGTCGTGAGCCGACCCGCTGACGCGCGGGTCTCAACGCGCCGGAGCGGGCGCGCGGACCAGGGTCAGGACGCGTCGCGGTCGGGATGCGGGAGCGACGAGGCCATGCTGCTCAGCCAGACGTACATGCCCACGGGGTCGACCTCGACGATCGCGGTGCCCTCCGGCCAGCCCTCGGTCACGCGCCGGGCCTCGGTGAACGCCGCGGTCGCACTCAGCTCGGCGGTCCATACGTAGAAGCGGCGGTGGAACCGCCCGCGACGCTCGAACTCCTCGGCGGCATCCAGCGAGCGAACCGGGCAGTTCACGGTGACACGCCACTCGTACATGCGAACCTCCGCAAACCAGTCTGTACTACACCCAGGTGCAGGGAGATCACCCTGAGTCATCGCCCAGAATGGCTTATCGCGGTGCTCGTCGCAGCCGATTCACGATTTTGGTACGCCATAAGGTACGGCGGTGCGCAGGCTCGCCCCGGAGCCGCTCCGCGGCCGACGACGGGGCCCTGCCGTTCCCGATCTCGGGGGTGGCGTCGGCGAGCCGTTGCTGCAGTCGTTCACGCACCTCGTCGGGTGTGTACGACCGGCGCCGGCGCTCGGCGCGGGCGACCACCACACCGGTCGCGGTGACACCGGCGAGGCCGGCCAGGCCGAGCCACTTCCACCACTTCACGCAGGTCAGGCTAGTGCCCCGTGGACCGGCGCATCAGGCCTGGAGCAGCAGGAGGGTCACGTCGTCGCCGGGCATCGCGGCGCCGAGCAGGGCGTGCAACAGCGCGTCGCACGTCGCCTCCGGACCCGGCTGCGGGCGGCGCGTCGCCTCCAACGCGTCCAGGCCGGTGTCGATCGGCTCGCCACGGCGTTCGACCAGCCCGTCGGTGTAGAGCACGAGCCCGTCGCCGCGCCGCAGTCGCAGCCGCTCGTCGCGGTAACACGCGGTCGGGAGCACGCCCAGCGGAGGTCCCGGCTCTGTACGCAGCAGCCGGCCGGCACCCGACGGGGAGACCACCAGCGGTGGAAGATGCCCGGCGCTGGCCCAGCGCACGGTCAGCTTCTGCGGGTCCAGGACGGCGTAGACGCAGGTGGCCATGTCGGCGACCTGCAGCAGGTCGGCCGCGCGGTTGACCCGGTCGAGGACCGCCGCGGGCGAGGCGTTCTCCAGGGCGTACGCACGCAGGGTGTTGCGCAGCTGTCCCATCGCGGCGGCCGCGGACAGGTCGTGGCCGACGACGTCGCCGACGACCAGGCCGACCTCGCCGCCGGGGAGCGCGATCACGTCGTACCAGTCGCCGCCGACCCGCGCACCCGAGGTGCCGGGCAGCGACCGCGCCGCGAGCCGGACGCCGGGAACCGCAGGCAGATGCTGGGGGAGCAGGCTGCGCTGGAGGAGGTCGGCCGCCGACCGCTGCTCGGCCTCGCGGCCCAGCGCCGCGCGCAGGCTGCCCACCGAGCGGCTCAGCCAGACCACCAGCGCCAGCCAGCCCGTGAGCGCGGCCAGGGAGGACAGCACGACCATCCGGCGGGCCATCGCCTCCTCGGTGTCGGCGAGCTGCTCGGTGCGGAACGAGGTCGCGGCGAGCCGGCTGGTCACCGCCCTCTGGTCTGCGGTGAGACGCGCGAACGACTCCTGGTAGACCGCTTGGTCCGACCTGGAGAACTGCCCGCCGGCCAGCGCGGTCGAAACCATCTGCTCCGCGAGGCCGATGTAGCGCTCCTGCTCCGGGCGCAGTTCCGCGAACGCGGTCGCCAGGTCGTCGGGCAGTGCGGCGGCGGCCAGCGAGCCGAGATCGCCACGGAACTGCAGCACGTGCGCGGCGGTCTCCCGGCGCACGACAGCGGGGTCGACGTCGTCCAGCCCGGAACCGGCCTGCTGCGCGCGCGCCACGTCGGCACGCAGCGCGTCGTGCATCATGTCGGCGTCCTGGTGGTCGCGCTGCGCGCGGGTGACCTCGCCGAGCTCGCGGTTGATCGCACCCACGTCCGCCAGGCTCACCAGGGCCGTGCCGGCGACGAGCAGAGTCAGCAGCACCCCGAGCAGGCCGAGGAGACGCAGCCGCTCGCGCATCGGCAGCCGGCTCACCTGCGTCATGCGGCGCAACCGGGACATCCGGCCGGCCGGGCGCGAGGACGCGCCCTGAGCCCCCATCGAAATGCGCCCAGGGCGCGCGCTCGAGGTCAACGGCAAACTGGACAAGCTACGGCCGCCCCTCCATCTCGCTCCCCCACGAAGCCCTATGCATCCCAGAGTGCGCCCGAGGCGTCACAGCGACGCAAACGGCAGTGCCCCGGCCGGCAGCGTTGCTCGTCGTGAGCGTTGTCCGGCGGCATCTCCGGTTCCCTCGCAGTTCGCCCACTCGCTGCGCTCGCGCGCTCTCGCATCGGTCACGGGTGCACCGCAAGGCGGAGGAGCGAGGCCTGCGGAGCATCTTCGAGTGACGACGCGGTGAGTCTCCCGAGTGGCGCGGGGTGCCCGCCGGGCAGCGCGCAGCAGGGCAAACGTTGCTGGTCGGGGCACTAGGCTACGGCCCGTGCCGAAGCCGCCACTGCGCCTCGACGAGGCCGTCGACCTGACCCGCACCGGCGACGTGTGGCTGTTCCGGGGACGGAAGGTCGCCGACCGCGCGATCCAGGTGGGCACCAACAGCCCGGTCAACCACGTGGGCATGGCCGTGGTGGTCGAGGATCTGCCACCGCTGATGTGGCATGCCGAGCTCGGCCGGTCGCTGCCGGACTTGTGGAGCGGCAGCCACCAGCGGGGCGCACAGCTGCACGACCTGCGCGCGGCCGTGCTGGTGTGGGCGCGCCGCTACGGGCAGCAGGCGTGGCTTCGCCAGCTCGACCCGCCGATCACGCGGGAGATGGAGGACGCGGTGCTCCGCACCGTTGCCCGCCTCGACGGCACGCCGTTCCCCAGCACCGCCCGGCTGGCGTCGCGCTGGTTGCGGGGGCGGGTGCCTCGCCGCCGTCGGGCCGTGCCCGATGCCGAGATCGAGACCGCGTACTGCGCGGAGGTCGTCGCGGTGACCTACGAGGAGATGGGCCTGCTGCCCGGCGGGCGGCGCCCGAACTGGTACGACCCCGGACGCTTCTGGAGCGGGGACGACCTCGCGCTGACTCCGGGTGCTCGACTCGGCGGGGAGATCGCGGTCGACATCCCCGCCGACGAGGTCTGACCGCGGAGCCTCCGCGGGTTCGACTCGCCTGGGAGCCCGGGCGTCGCTCAGGTGATCGTGCGCGGGTCCGCGGGCACGTCGACCGCGTGCTCCTGCAGCGCCTCCAGCGAGACGACCTCCAGCGCCCTGGCGTGCGTCGCGGCCAGGACGACGGGGGCAGGGGCGCCGTCGTCGTACGCCTGCTGCCAGCGCGCGGCGCACACGCACCATCGGTCGCCTGGCTGCAGCCCCGCGAAGCCGTACTCGGGCCGAGGCGTGGACAGGTCGTTGCCCACCTCGCGCTGGTGGGCCAGGAACTGGGCGGAGACGACCGCGCACACGGTGTGGTTGCCCAGGTCCTCCTGGCCGGTGTTGCAGCATCCGTCGCGGTAGAACCCGGTGAGCGGGTCGCTGCCGCACGCGTCCAGGGGTCCGCCGAGGACGTTTCGTGCATCCGTCATGGCACTAGCCTCGCACCGTCGCCCGCTCCGGATCACGTTAGCCTTCGACTCGTGAGCGACGCACCGACGCTGGCAGAGGTCATCACGTGCCTCGACGAGTTCTACGACCCGCGCTGGGCCGACTCCTGGGACGCCGTCGGCCTGGTCTGCGGCGACCCGGACCAGCTGGTGCGCTCGGTTCTGTTCGCGGTCGACCCGACGCTCGAGGTCGTCGACGAGGCTGTCGAACGGGGCGTCGACCTGCTCGTCACCCATCATCCGCTGCTGCTGAAGCCGGTCAACGCGGTCGCAGCGACCACGCCGAAGGGGCGGGTCGTGCACCGGCTGATTAGCAACCAGATCGCGCTGCACGTCTGCCACACCAATGCCGACAGCGCCGACCCCGGCGTGTCCGACGCGATGGCCGCGGCGCTCGGCCTCGTCGAGGTGCGCCCGCTCGACCCCGATCCCGCGCCTGCGCTCGACAAGCTGGTCACGTTCGTCCCGCACGACGACGCGGGCCAGGTGATCGACGCGCTGGCGGCCGCGGGCGCCGGCCAGATCGGCGACTACGACCGGTGCGCATGGACCGCCACCGGGCTTGGCACGTTCCGCCCCGGCCCGGGCGCCAACCCCACCATCGGCGCCGTCGGTGACGTCGAGGAGGTTCCCGAGACCCGGGTCGAGATGGTGCTCCCGCGTTCGGGTCGCGCCGCCGTGCTCGCGGCGCTGCGCTCCGCGCATCCGTACGAGGAGCCCGCGTTCGACCTCTTCGAGATGGCCGCGCTCGCGTCGTCGCGTGGCTCCGGCCGGGTCGGTGTACTCCCGGAGACGACGACGCTGCGCGCGTTCGCGCAGGACGTCGCGTGGGCGTTGCCGACCACCGCAGCCGGGGTGCGTGTCGCCGGCGACCCCGACCGCGAGGTGCGCGTGGTCGCCCTGTGCGGAGGCGCCGGCGACGGCTTCCTCGACCGGGCCCGCAGCAGCGGGGCGGACGTCTACGTCACGTCGGACCTGCGGCACCACCCCGCCTCGGAGCTGCGCGAGCACGCGTACGGCGATCCCGGCGGGGGCCTCGCACTGGTCGACGTCGCGCACTGGGCGGCCGAGTGGACGTGGCTGCCCGCGGCCGCACAGCGTCTGCAGGAGGCGATGACCGCCGCAGGGACTACGGTGGACACCCACGTCTCGCGGATCTGTACCGACCCGTGGCAGTTCCATGTCGCCCAACGCGCCGTCGAGAGCGAAGTCCAGCACGACAACGAGGAGCGCTGAGCCCTGAAAGCCGACCCGCACGCCCTGTGGCGACTGCTCGATGTGCAGGACCTCGACTCCCGGATCGACCGGCTCGCGCACAACCGCCGTACGCTGCCCGAGCACGAGCAGATCGCCGACCTCGGCAAGCAACGCGAGGCGGCCTCGGGTCAGGTCGTGGTGGCGCAGACCGAGGTGGATGACCTCGGCCGCGAGCAGCGCAAGGCCGATGCCGACGTCGAGCAGGTCAAGACAAGACGCCAGCGCAACCAGCAGCGTCTCGACCAGGGTCAGGTGGGCTCGCCCAAGGAGCTGGAGAGCCTGCAGCACGAGCTGCAGACTCTCGAACGCCGGATCTCCGACCTCGAGGACGCCGAGCTCGACGTGATGGAGCGCCTGGAGAACGCGCAGTCCGAGCTCAATCGGCTGCAGTCCTCGATCGAGGAGTACGACCGGTCGCTGGAGGAGCTCGTGCAGCGGCGCGACGCCGCCGTCGCGCAGATCGACGGCGAGGTCGCGTCGGCCGAGGCCGAGCGTGCGCAGATCGTCGACGGCATCCCCGACGACCTGCTCAAGCTGTACGAGCGGCTGCGCGCGTCCCACGGCGGGGTCGGAGCTGCCGCCCTCGTGCAACGGCGCTGCCAGGGCTGCCGCCTGGAGCTCAACGCCGCCGACCTGCGCGCGATGGCCGCAGCTCCCGACGACGAGGTGCTGCGCTGCGAGGAGTGCACGCGCATCCTCGTACGCACCGGCGAGTCGGGTCTGTGATGCCCGCACACCGACGGGTCATCGTCGAGGCCGACGGCGGTTCGCGGGGCAACCCCGGACAGGCGGCGTACGGAGCGGTGCTCAAGGACGCCGACACCGGCGAGGTCCTGGCCGAGCGCTCCGAGCCGATCGGTGTCGCGACCAACAACGTCGCCGAGTACCGCGGGCTGATCGCGGGGCTGGAGCTGGTGCGCGAGCACGCCCCGGAGGCCGAGGTCGAGGTGCGGATGGACTCCAAGCTGGTCGTCGAGCAGATGGCCGGCCGGTGGAAGATCAAGCACCCCGACATGCGTCCACTGGCCCTGCAGGCGCAGCGTCTCGCGCCGTCGCCGGTGACCTGGACGTGGATCCCGCGGGGGGAGAACACGCACGCCGACCGGCTGCTGAACGAGGCGCTCGACGCGCACACCGGACGCACCAGCGGTCGTGGCAACGACCGCGACGCCGCCACCGACACCAAGGCCAATCCGATGGTCGGCTGGAACGCCGACCTGGGAGAGCCGACCACGCTCATCCTGCTGCGCCATGGCGCGACGAGCTACTCGCTGGAGAAGCGCTTCAGCGGCAGCGGCGGTCAGGACCTGTCCCTCGACGAGGCCGGCATCGCGCAGGCACGTACGGCGGCGCAGTGGCTGCGGGGGCACGGCGGCGTGGACGCGCTGGTGACGTCGCCGCTGGCGCGGGCGCGCGAGACCGCCGCGCACGCCGGTGACGTGCTCGGCCTCGAGCCCGAGGTGGTCGACGGCCTGCGCGAGACCTCGTTCGGCGACTGGGACGGGCACACGTTCGCCGAGGTGCGGGAGAAGTGGCCGGCCGAGCTCGACGCCTGGCTGTCGTCGTCGGCGACCGCGCCGCCCGGTGGGGAGTCCTTCGACGTGGTAGGTCGCCGGGTGCGTCGTGCCCGCGACGGGCTCATCGCCGCGCACCCGGGGCAGACCGTCGTCGCGGTGACCCACGTGACCCCGATCAAGCTGCTGGTGCGCGCGGCGCTCGACGCGCCGCTGAGGTCGATCTACCGGATGGAGCTCGGGCCGGGGTCGGTCACCGAGATCGCGTGGTACGCCGACGGCCACCCGTCGATGCGCCGCTTCAACCTCCAGCCGTAACGCGCGGCCCCGGGAAGGGAAGGGGAGAGGTCAGAGATCGGAGACGACGACGTCGATCGCGCCGGCGTCGCGTGGTTCGGCGTGCCAGCCGAGGTCGCGCAGGTTGTCGAGCAGTCGACGCGGTGTATGCGCGTCTGCGCCCTCCTGGGCCAGCCCGCGGACGATGCGTCCCTTCGTCGCCTTGTTGAAGTGGCTCACGACGGTGCGCCGTCCGTCGACCTCGTGCAGCACCCGGATCGTGGCGGTCCGCCGGTCCGGCTTCCAGAACGCCGCGTACGCCGACGAGCGCAGGTCGACCACCAGTCCAGACCCGGCCGCCTCCTCGACCGCTGGCCTCATCTGGGACCGCCAGCTCGCCGAGACTCGGCCGGCACCGGGCAGGGTCACGTCCGCCGACAGCCGGTACGCCGGCACCCGGTCGGTCAGCCGCACCATCCCGAACAGTGCCGACTGCACGCCCACCCACCGGTTCACGCGGCGCAGCGCCGGACCGGTCAGCGTCTGGTGGTCCAGCGCGGCGTACAGCACGCCGGTGTAGACCTTGGCAGCCGGCGCGGTGGCGGCCTCGAACAGGCCCGCGTTGCGTACGACCTCCTCGTGCTGGGTGCTGCCGAGGCCGAGCACGGCCGCGGCCTTCCCGACGTCGCCGGAGCACAGCGTGGTGAGCTCCTCGAGCAGCAGCCGGCGATGGTCCTTGAGCCGGGGGAGGCTCATCCGGTCCAGGTCGAGCGCCCTTCCGCGCACGGGCGCGTGTTTACCTTCGGACGGAGGGAGCAGGATGAGCACGAGCGACACCCTAACGGGACCACCCATACGCTTGGCCGACCTACGTATCCGGCAATACCCCGGGAGGAGCCGCAGTGGCGAGTCGAGTGGTCAGGGCGCAGACCGCTGACGGCAAGGTCCTGGAGGACGGCGTACGCGCCATCCAGCGCGAGCTGGGCCTGAACCCCGACTTCCCTCCCGACGTCCTCGAGGCCGCCCGGTCCGCGGTGCAGCGAGCCGTATTGCCCGACCTCGACTGCACGGACATCCCGTTCGTCACGCTCGACCCTCCCGACGCCATGGACCTCGACCAGGCAATGCACATCGAGCGAGCCGGCGAGGGCTACGTCGTGCACTACGCGATCGCCGACATCGCGGCGTTCGTCGAGGCGGAGGGCCCCATCGACCGCGAGGCACACCGTCGTGGCGAGACGCTCTACGGGGCCGACACCAGGATTCCCCTGCACCCCCCGGTGCTGTCGGAGGACGCCGCCTCGCTGCTGCCGGGTGAGGTACGCCCCGCGCTGGTGTGGAGCATCAAGCTCGACGAGAAGGGCGAGGGCATCGACGTCGACGTGCGCCGTGCGCGGGTGCGCAGCCGCGCACGGTTCGACTACGCGAGCGTGCAGGAGCAGATCGACGCCGGTACCCAGGACGAGCTCTGGACACTGTTGCGCGAGGTCGGCGAGCTGCGGATCAAGCGCGAGCAGATCCGCGGTGGCATCAACCTGCCCCTGCCCGAGCAGGAGATCGTCGTGGAGGGCGACCGCTGGTCGATCCGGTTCCGCGCGCCGCTGCCGGTCGAGGAGTGGAACTCCCAGATCTCACTGCTCACCGGGATGGCCGCCGCGCACCTGATGCTGTACGCCGAGGTGGGGGTGCTGCGCACGCTGCCGCAAGCCGACCACCACGTCGTGCAACGGCTGCACCGTACGGCGCTCGCGCTCGGAATCCCGTGGCCTGCCGAGCAGCTGTACCCCGACTTCGTCCGCGGCCTCGACGCCTCGCGGTCCGAGCACGCGGCGATGATCGCGGCCTGCACGCAGCTGTTGCGCGGCTCGGGTTACATCGGCTTCGAGGACGCCGTACCCGAGCACCCTGAGCACGCGGCCCTCGCCTCGGAGTACGCCCACGTGACCGCGCCGCTGCGTCGCCTCGTGGACCGCTACGGCGGTGAGGTGTGCGTCTCGCTCTGCGCCGACCGGGAGGTCCCGGAGTGGGTTCGCGTGAAGCTGCCGGAGCTGCCGAAGACCATGGACGAGTCGGCGCGCCGCGCCGGTCAGTACGAGCACGCCATCCTCGCGCTCGCCGAGGCCGGTGTGCTCGCGCCGCTGGTCGGCGCGACGTTCACCGGCGTGGTGACCGAAGTGCAGCGCGGCGAGCCGACCGCGGGAGCGGTGCTCGTGCGCGACCCGGCGGTCGAGGCCAAGGTGTACGGCTCCACGCCGCTGCCCCTCGGTGAGGAGATTCGCGTGCGGCTCGTCGAGGCCGACGTCGCCACCCGGGTGGTCCGCTTCGAGTTCTCGGGCTGAGGCTCGCCGTCGTAAGACTGACTGCGGACTGTTCGAAGGGCGCTACGCTGAACGCGGACAGGCCGGCCGGGCGACCGCGTTGCGTCGTGCCACGACGTACCGAGGAAGGTCCGGACTCCACTGGGCAGGGTGGTGGGCAACACCCACCCGAGGCAACTCGCGGGAAAGTGCCACAGAGAACAGACCGCCAGCGGCTCCGACTCGTCGGAGTGCGGGTAAGGGTGAAACGGTGGTGTAAGAGACCACCAGCACCCCAGGCGACTGGGGTGGCTCGGTAAACCCCACCTGGAGCAAGGCCAAGAGGACCCGCTGCGAGAGCAGCCGGTCTGCGCGAGCACTCGAGGGCGGCCCGCCCGAGCTCGCGGGTAGGCCGCTGGAGGGCGTCGGCAACGGCGCTCCTAGATGGATGGTCGCCGCCGCCGGGCCCGCAAGGGGCCGGCGGACACAGGATCCGGCCTACGGGCCGGCCTGTCCACCCCTCCCGGCCAGCGGGAATGGACGCGGGCGCGCCGATGTTCTAGACAGGCTCAAGGACGCGGTTCGAAGGAGATGACATGACTCGTGACGAGGGCACCGGCTTCACCCTGCACGTGCCGGACGTCTCCATGGACGCCGTCGAGCGCTACCACGAGGCGTGGCGGCTGCTGGAGGGCCAGCAGCCGCGCGACGCGATCACCGTTCTCGACCCGGCCGTCGCGCAGGAGCCGGACAGCACGAGCCTGCGCACGCTGCGCGCGTGGGCGTACTTCCAGAGCGCGCACCTGACCGGTGCGGAGGCCGACCTGCGGATGATCGTGGAGGAGCGGCCCACCGACGTGTGGGCGCGCTTCGCGCTGGGCCGCACGCTCGAACGGCAGAGCCGCCTGCAGGACGCCCTGCCGCACCTGCGGCTCGCCGCGGTGATGAGCGGCGACCCGGAGCACGAGACCGCGGTGCTGCGGGTCGAGCGCCGGCTCGCCGAACGCGGCGAGAAGCCGTTCGACGACCTCACCGACTAGTACGACGCAGCAGCGCCGTCGCGGACTCGGTCGGCGACCTCAGGCAAGGGTGAGGATCTCCGCGCCGGTGTCGGTCACCAGCAGCGTGTGCTCGAACTGCGCGGTCCATGACTTGTCCTTGGTGGCGACGGTCCAGCCGTCGTCCCACATGTCCCACTCGAACGTGCCGAGCGTCAGCATCGGCTCGACGGTGAACGTCATGCCCGGCTCGATCATCGTGTCGAACCGCTCGTCGTCGTAGTGGGGGACGATCAGCCCGGAGTGGAACGCCGTGCCGATGCCGTGGCCGGTGAAGTCGCGCACGACGCCGTAGCCGAACCTGCGCGCGTACGACTCGATCACTCGTCCGACCACGTTGATGCGACGGCCGGGACGCACGGCCCGGATGCCGCGCAGCGTGGCCTCCCGGGTGCGTTCGACCAGCAGCCGGTGCTCCTCGGCGACGTCACCGACCAGGAACGTGGCGTTGGTGTCGCCGTGGACTCCGTCGAGGTAGGCGGTGATGTCGACGTTGCAGATCTCGCCGTCCTCGAGCGGTCGTGAGTCGGGGATGCCGTGGCAGATGACCTCGTTGACGCTCGTGCACAGCGACTTCGGGAACAACCGGTACCCCAGCGTGGACGGGTATGCGCCGTGCTCGACGAGGAACTCGTGACCGACGAGGTCGAGCTCGTCGGTGGTGACGCCGGGGCGTACGTGCCGGCCCACCTCCTGCAGCGCCTCCGCGGCGAGCCTGCCGGCGGTACGCATCCGCGCGATGGTGTCGGCGTCCTTGACCTCCGGTCCGTCGTACGGCGTCGGCGAGGGCTTGTCGACGTACTCGGGCCGGTCGATGAAGGTGGGTACGTCGCGTCGCGGTGACACGACTCCTGGGGTCAACACAGTCACGCCCCGAGTGTATGCGGGTCGTCATAGGGCAAGATCGAGGCAGGTGACCGACACAGGAGGGGTGACCGATGAGCGAGCGGTGGTACTTCTGCCTCAACCACCACACCGTCGAGCCGGAGGACGGGTGCAAGGCGGCCGACCGGCTCGGCCCCTACGACAGCCAGGCCGAGGCCTCCCGTGCGCTGGAGAAGGTCGCCGAGCGCAACGAGGAGTGGGAGAACGACCCGGCGTGGAACGACGACAAGGACGACTGACGCCGACACACGCACGAAGGGCCCGCCGTCGCTCGACGGCGGGCCCTTCGGCGCTCGGAGTGGAGTCGGTCAGACCCGCTTCGCGGTACGCCGGGCGGTGGTCCGGGCCGGTGACTTCCTGGTTGCCCGGGCGGTCGTCGCCTTCCTGGTTGGTGTCTTCTTGGCGGCACGCACCGTCGCGGTGGCCTTGCGCGCGGGAGCCTTCCGTGCGGTCGCGCGCTTGGCACCGGTCTTCTTCGCGGTCGCCTTCTTGGCGGTGCGCTTGGCGGTGGCGGTTGCCTTGCGCGCTGGCGACTTCTTCGCGGTCGCCTTCCTGGTCGCGGTCTTCTTCGCCGGCGACTTCTTGGCTGCGGCGGTCTTTCTGGTCGCGGTCTTCCTCGCCGGTGTCTTCTTCGCGGTCGCCTTCTTGGCGGTGCGCTTGGCGGTAGCCGTTGCCTTGCGCGCCGGCGACTTCTTGGCCGTCGTCCGCTTGGCTGCGGTCTTCTTGCCCGCAGTCTTCTTCGCGGTCGCCTTCTTGCCTGCAGCCTTTCTCGTGGTCTTCTTGGCTGCGCCGACCGGGCGGGTCACGGCCTTCTTCGCACCCGATTTCACGGCCCTGCTCGGCCTCTTCGCGGTAGCTCTTGTTGCCGGCACCATTGCCTCCCTTAAGGGATTTCGTCCGGCGCACGCCGGAGTTTCCTTGTTGCGAGGATGACACCTCTCGACATCCTCATTTGTGATCTTTGCAACTTCGGCGCGTCACGTAAACCATTTTCCGCGACTCACTTTCTGCGCGCCGAAACGGAAGTTGGGCAGACATTGCGCCAACGCTTTTCAGCGGTGTGCTCAGATCGCTTACCAGTAAGGGATCTAAGAACCAGTGCATGCTTCGTGTCGTCGAACGGCTACGGTGCAGACGTGCATGACGACATCGGCGACGAGCTCACACTGATGAGGTCACCACGACGCATCGTGTCGCTCGTTCCCTCTCTGACGGAGTCGATCGCGTCGACGAGCAGGAGTTTGTTGGTGGGAGCCACGAACTGGTGCACGCACCCGTCCGACCTCGACGTCGCACGTGTTCGCGGCACCAAGAACCCCGACGTCGACGCGGTCGTCGCGCTGCGACCCGAGGTCGTGATCGCGAACGCCGAGGAGAACCGCGAGGAGGACATCCGGCGACTGCGCGAGCACGGTGTCGCGGTGTGGGTCACGGCACCGACGACGGTGCCGGAGGCGCTGACGTCGCTGGGCCGCATGTACGACGCATTGCTGCTCGAGCGTCCCGGATGGCTGATGGTCGCCGAGCAGGAGTGGGCTCCTGCGCCGCCACCACCCTCGCGGCAGGCCGTGGTGCCGATCTGGCGTCGTCCGTGGATGGCGCTGGGGCGTGACACGTTCGCCGGTGACGTTCTGGCCCGCCTCGGCGTGCGCAACGTCCTCGACGGCGATCCCGAGCGGTACCCGCGCATCGCCCTCGACGGGCTGCCCGCGCACGACCTGGTCGTACTGCCCGATGAGCCGTACGCGTTCGACGAGACCGACGGCCCGGAGGCTTTCCCCGCCGTGCCGAGCGCGTGCGTGTCCGGGCGGCACCTCACCTGGTACGGGCCATCGCTGGTCGAGGCTCGTCAGCTGCTCACAGCGCAGCTGGCCGCCGCCTGGACGGACCGATGAGCAGGCTGAACCTGCGGCGCTCGGGTCCGTGGATCGGGATGGCCGGGCTGGTCACGATGCTGTGGCTCTACGGCGCCTCCGCGCTCGTGGCCCCGCCGTGGGCAGTGGCCGTGCTCGTCGTCCTGTGGCTGGTGCAGTTCGTGCTCGCCTGCCGGTGGTTCAGCCGTAGGCCCTATGTCGTGCTGGCGATGCCGGTCATCGCGATCGTCGTGTGGCTGAGCGCGATCGTGGCCGGCGACGTACTGCTGGGCTGGACCGCCTGACCGCTCACTGGAAGGTGTGCTCGTCGCCCGGGAAGGTGCCGTCGGCGACCTCGGCGGCGTAGCGCTGCGCGGCGTCGAGGAGCACGCCGTGCAGGTCGGCGTACTGCTTGACGAACTTCGCCATCCGGCCGGTGCGCAGCCCGGCCATGTCCGGCCACACCAGAACCTGCGCGTCGCAGTGCCCCCCCGCGCCGATCCCGATCGTCGGGATCGCGAGCTTGTCGGTGACCTGTGCGGCGACGTCGCCGGGCACCATCTCCATCACCAGCGCGAAGGCCCCGGCCTCCTCGAGCGCCGCGGCGTCCTCCAGCAGCTGCGCGGCCGCGGCGCCCCGTCCCTGCACCCGGTAGCCGCTGAGCCCGTGCTCGCTCTGCGGGGTGAAGCCGATGTGCGCCATCACCGGGATGCCGGAGCGGGTCAGCAGCTCCACCTGCGGTGCGACCGCGGCGCCACCCTCGAGCTTGACGGCATGCGCGTCGGCCTCCTTCATGAACCGCGCGGCGGTGTGGAACGCCTGCTCCGCCGAGGCCTGGTAGGTCCCGAACGGCAGGTCGGCCACGACCAGGGACCGCTTGACCGAGCGCGTGACCGCGCGGACCAGCGGCAGCATCTCGTCGACGGTGACCGGCAGCGACGTCTGGTTGCCGAAGACGTTGTTGCTCGCGGAGTCGCCGACGAGGAGGACGGGGATGCCGGCCTCGTCGAACGTCTGCGCGGCGTACTGCTCGTAGGCGGTGAGCATCGCCCACTTCTCGCCGCGCTGCTTCATCTCGTGCAGGTGGTGGATCCGAACCCGCCTGGCCGGCGTCTTGGCGGTGGAGTCTGACGAGCCGCTGCCGTACGGCGCTGGCATCTCGCTCATGCTCGCTACCTCGCAGTCACTCTCGAGGCTCCCCGGCGGAGTCCCCGGAACGTCCTCAGCCTGTCACCGCGGACCCGCCGGCGCGATACCCCCGCGGTGTCGACTGGCTCACGTCGCGCGGTCGCAGGTCTCGCGTGGTTCAGTGCGGGGCCACCTCGCGCCAGGCGTTGCCGATCGGCAGCCTGCGGTCGCGACCGAAGTTGCGGGGCGACACCTTGGGACCGGGCGGGTACTGGCGGCGCTTGTACTCCGCGCGGTCGACCATGCGCAGCACCTTCTCGACCAGGTCGGGGTCGAACCCGTCGGCCACCAGAGCGGCCGAGCCGTGGTCGCGCTCGATGTAGGCGTACAGCACCTCGTCGAGCAGCCCGTAGTCGGGCAGCGCGTCGCTGTCGAGCTGTCCCGGGCGCAGCTCGGCGCTCGGTGGCTTGCCGATGACGTTCTCCGGGAGCGGCGGCTGCTCGCCGCGTCGTCCGGCCTCTGCGTTGCGCCAGCGGGCCAGCTCCCACACCTGGGTCTTGAGGACGTCCTTGAGCGGGGCGAAGCCGCCGACCGCGTCGCCGTAGATCGTGGAGTAGCCCACCGCGAGCTCGCTCTTGTTGCCGCACGCGAGCACCAGGTGGTTGCGCTGGTTGGACAGCCCCATCCACACCACGGCGCGGATCCGCGCCTGCAGGTTCTCCTCGGCCACGCCGTCGAGGGACAGCTGCTCCTGGAACGCGTCGAACAGGGTGGCGATCGGCACCACCTCGTAGTGCAGCCCGGTGCGCTCGGCCAGCTCCTTGGCGTCGGTCTTCGAGTGCTCGCTGGACCAGTCGCTGGGGTTGGAGACGCCGTAGACGTTGTCCGCGCCGATCGCGTCGCAGGCCACCACCGCCGTGAGCGTGGAGTCGATGCCGCCGGACAGGCCCAGCAGGACGCTGTCGAAGCCGTTCTTGCGCACGTAGTCGCGCAGCCCGACCACCAGCGCCTCGTAGACCTCGGCCTCGTCCTGGATGCGCGGCTCGACCACCGACGGGTTCGGGGTGTACGCGGGGACCGGGTCGCGGGAGATCGCCGTGCCCTCGATCCGCAGGCCGCTGTAGCCGGACTCGGGTGCCACCGACGCGTCGGGGTCGGCCTCGCGCACGTCGAGGTCGACCAGCAGCAGCGCCGGGTCGAACTGCGGGGCGCGTGCCAGTACCTCGCCCTCGGCGTCGACCACGATCGAGTCGCCGTCGAAGACCAGCTCGTCCTGCCCGCCGACGAGGTTGACGTAGGCCAGCGGGCAGCCGGCCTCGCGGGCGCGTCCGGCGCAGAGCTCCAGTCGCTGGTCGTCCTTGTTGCGCTCGTACGGCGAGCCGTTGATGACCACGAGCAGACCGGCGTCGGCCGAACGTGCGGTCACGGTGGGGCCGTCCTGCCACAGGTCCTCGCAGATGCAGAACGCCACGTCGACGCCGCGCACCCGCACGACCTGCATGGTGTCGCCGGGGACGAAGTAGCGGTACTCGTCGAAGACGCCGTAGTTGGGCAGGTGGTGTTTGGCGTAGCAGGCCACGACCTTGCCGTCGTGCAGGATCGCGGCCGCGTTCTGCGGCGCGTTCTTGGGACGGCCGAGCCGCTCCTCGAGGCTCTGGTCGCTGCCGAGGTAGCCGACGAGCACGGCACAGTCGCCGAGTCCCTCCGCCTTCAGCCGCTCGGCCAGTGCGCGCACCGCCTGCTGCGAGGCCTCCACGAACGACGCGCGGAACGCGAGGTCCTCGATCGGGTAGCCGGTGAGCGCCATCTCCGGGAACGCCACCAGGTGCGCGCCGCCGTCCACCGCCTCCCTGGTGCGGCGGAGGATCCGGTCGGCGTTGTCGGCGATCCCGCCGACCACGAAGTCGTCCTGGGCCAGAGCGATCCGTAGCTGTGCCACGGCCCGAGCCTAGCCGCGGGCCGATGCGGCCGACGCGCGGTGGTCCCGGCGTCCGGCCGGGCCGCCCGGGGCGGACCGCGGGCGGAAACCTCGCGGAAACACCCGTGCGGCAGACTGAGGTGGGCTCACCACCGTCCGCGAGGAGAAGCAGGCATGGGGAAGCAGGAAGAGTTCGTGCTGCGCGCGCTCGAGGAGCGCGACGTGCGGTTCGTGCGGCTGTGGTTCACCGACGTGCTCGGCTTCCTCAAGTCCGTCGCGATCGCCCCCGCCGAGCTCGAGGGCGCCTTCAGCGAGGGCATCGGCTTCGACGGCTCCGCGATCGAGGGCTTCGCCCGGGTGTACGAGGCCGACATGCTCGCCAAGCCCGACCCCTCGACGTTCCAGATCCTGCCCTGGCGCGGGGAGTACCCCGCGACCGCACGGATGTTCTGCGACATCGTGATGCCGGACGGCTCCGCCTCCTATGCCGACCCCCGCTACGTCCTCAAGCGCGCACTCGGCAGGGCGGCCGACAAGGGGTTCACGTTCTACACCCACCCCGAGATCGAGTTCTTCCTGTTCAAGAACACCCCCGGCGGCAACGTCCTCGACCCGGTGCCGGTCGACAGCAGCGGCTACTTCGACCACACCGCGCAGGGTGCCGGCAGCGACTTCCGCCGCGAGGCGATCACGATGCTGGAGTCGATGGGCATCTCGGTGGAGTTCAGCCACCACGAGGGTGCGCCGGGGCAGCAGGAGATCGACCTGAGGTACGCCGACGCGCTGTCGACCGCCGACAACATCATGACGTTCCGGGTCGTGGTCAAGGAGGTCGCGCTCTCGCAGGGGCTGTACGGCTCGTTCATGCCCAAGCCGTTCACCGAGTACGCCGGCTCGGGCATGCACACCCACATGTCACTGTTCGAGGGCGACCAGAACGTCTTCTTCGAGGCGGGCTCGGAGTACCACCTGTCGAAGACCGGTCGCGCGTTCATCGCGGGCCTGCTGCACCACGCCGCGGAGATCACCGCAGTGACCAACCAGTGGGTCAACTCCTACAAGCGGATGGCCGCCGGCGGTGAGGCTCCGTCGTACATCTGCTGGGGTCACAACAACCGGTCCGCGCTGGTGCGGGTGCCGATGTACAAGCCGTCCAAGGGCCAGTCCACGCGCATCGAGCTGCGCTCGATCGACACGGCCTGCAACCCCTACCTCGCGTTCGCGGTCATGCTCGCGGCCGGCATGAAGGGGATCGAGGAGGACTACCCCCTGCCGTCCGGCGCCGAGGACGACGTCTGGGGCCTCACCGACCGCGAGCGCCGTGCGATGGGCATCGAGCCGCTGCCGAAGAACCTCGATGACGCGATCGGCCTGATGGAGAACAGCGAGCTGGTCGCCGAGACCCTGGGCGAGCAGGTCTTCGACTTCTTCCTGCGCAACAAGCGGCAGGAGTTCGACGACTACCGCCGCCAGGTCACCCAGTTCGAGAAGGAGCGCATGCTCCCGGTCCTGTGAGCCGGTCCTGTGAGCCGGTCCGGTGACGCCGGTCTTGGTCAGATGGGCCGGTCCGGGTCGAGGTCGATGCGCACGGTGAGCAGCTCGGTGCCCAGGGAGCGCACCGCGACCGCGTTGACCCGCGCGACGAACCTGCGGGCGGCCAGCATCCGCTGCCGTTCGCGAGGGTCGTCGTCGGGCAGCAGGTGGCCCCGGCCGGTGCGCCAGTGCCCGCGCACGCGTACGCGGACCCGCGGGTCGGCCTCGATGTTGAGGACGTACGCCGAGCGCCTGCCGTGCTCGGAGACGATCCAGAACGTGTCGCCGTCGAGCCCGTCTCCGACCGGGTTGCGGCGGGGGAGTCCGGACCTGCGTCCGGTGGTCTCCAGCAGCGCGTAGCCGGGCACCCGCCAGCCGCGGTCGAGCACAGAACGCACGACCGGGTTCGCGACCCGCCGCTGTACGAACGTCACCAGGCGGTACTTGTCCATGTCCTGCATTCTGCAGGCGCCCCCGGCCGAGGGCGGCTAACCTCGTGGATCTGTGTCTTCTCGGCTTCGTGAGGTCACCGACAGAGGCATCGCGGGGCATCGAGAGGGATTCGGGGGGATCAGTGTCCGATCAGCGACCCGCCGGGCCGCCCTACGGGGCGGGCCCGCACGGGCGGCAGCCGTACGGGCCGGGCTGGTACGCGGGAGCGCCCGGCGGACCTCCCTACCCGGGCCGGGTGCCACCTGCTGCGGCGTACCCAGCCGGGCCGGCGATGTTGCCACCGGGGATCTCGCGCGCGTCCTACGGCTGGGTGTGGGGGGTGGCCGGCGTGCTCGCCCTCTCCGTCGTCGCGTCGGTGGGACTCGTGGTGCTGTTCCTGACGGGCGGGCCGCAGGCCTACGGTGACGACCCGCGGCTGGACGCCATGTGGGACTCCTGCGAGCGCGGGGCGATGCGTGCGTGCGACCGGCTGTTCGAGGAGTCGCCGCTGTTCTCGGAGTACGAGGAGTTCGGCCTGTCCTGCGGCGGGCGTGACGGTCTCGCGATCACCTGCGCCGGATCGGAGCTCTGACTCCGCCGTCGGTGTGCCCTTCGCGCCGAGACTGCGCGAGTGGCTCAGTCGCAGGGTCGGAGCCGGCGACGCTGCGGGAGTGACGCCTCCGCGTGCTGGGCCGTCTCGGTAGCCTCGTGATGTGCCCGAAACCGACCCGCTGCCGCTGCTGGTGGTCCAGCACCAGGAGAACTGCCCGCCCGCGCTGTTCGCGACGTGGCTGAGCGCGACGGGGCTCGAGCTCGACGTACGCCGGCCCGGCCGCGGCGACGCACTGCCCACGGACCTGGCCGCGCACGCCGGCCTGCTCGTGCTCGGGGGGAGCATGGGTGCGCACGACGACGCGACTTATCCCTGGCTGTCGCTCACCAAGGGCCTGGTCAGCCACGCGGTCGAGGCCGACCGTCCCACACTCGGTATCTGTCTCGGCCACCAGCTCGCCTGTGTCGCGCTCGGTGTCGAGAGCCGGCCGAACCCACGCGGAAAGACCGTCGGCGCACGCTCGATCGGGTGGCGCGCGGGCGCCGTCGACGACCCCCTGTGCCGTGAGGTGTTCGCCGACCCGGACGCACTGGTCGCGCACTGGAACGTCGACGTCGTCCGCGAGCCCCCCGAAGGCGCTGCCGTGCTCGCCGCGACCGCCGACCTCGCCACCCAGGTCGTGCGGCTCGGCAGGCTCGCCTGGGGCGTGCAGTTCCACCCGGAGGTGGATCATGCGCTGGTGTGTGAATGGGCTGAGGAGGACCGGGGCGAGGAGAACAACGACGGGGGTGGGGTGGACCTCGACCACGAGCTGCAGCAGCTGAAGGACAGCGAGGAGCAGCTGCTGCGCACCGGACGGATGTTCGCCGAGGCCTTCGCGCGCATCGTGCGGGAAGACCGTCGATGACCGAGCGGCTGGTCACCGGCCGGGGCCGGCTGGCCCGGCTCGGCTTCGTCGACGTGGACGCCGCCTACGAGGAGGTCCAGCGGCTCGGACCCGATCCGGAGCATCTCGTCGAGTCGCTGGCGTTCAGCGCCGATCCCGACCAGGCGCTGCGACTGCTGGTGCATCTGCTCGACTGCAGCGAGGAGTCGGACACGCTGCTCGACGCCCTGGGGCACAGCATGGCGTTGCGCGAGCGGCTGGCCGCCGTACTCGGTGCCAGCGAGGCGCTCGGGCGTTTCCTGTGCCGGCATCCGGAGACCTGGCGCGACCTCGACGGTCGGGAGATCCAGCACGTCGAGGCGGTGCCGGGTGCGCGCGACGCCGGCGCGCTCAGAGTCGCCTACCACCGGCGCCTGATGCAGGTCGCGGCGCGCGACCTGACCGCGGTGCTCAGCGTCGACGAGGTGTCGGCCATGCTCGCCGAGCTCGCCGGCCAGACGCTCGACGCGGCCCTCTCGATCGCGAAGTCCGAGGCGCCGGAGCTCGCCGACAAGTGTCGCCTCGCGGTGATCGGCATGGGCAAGTGCGGCGGCTGCGAGCTCAACTACGTCAGCGACGTCGACGTCATCTTCGTCGCTGAGCCGGTCGACGGGGTGGAGGAGGCGGTCGCGATGCGCGCGGCCACTCAGCTGGCCACCGCGATGATGCGGATCTGCGACGACCACACCCCTGAGGGCACGATCTGGCCGGTCGACCCCGCGCTGCGACCGGAGGGCAAGTCCGGACCGCTGGTGCGCACGCTGGCCAGCCATGTCGCCTACTACGAGCGGTGGGCCAAGACGTGGGAGTTCCAGGCGCTGCTGAAGGCCCGGCCCGTGGCCGGCGACCTCCAGCTGGCGCGGGCCTACATCGACGCCGTCGACGAGATGGTGTGGCAGGCCGCCGAACGCCCGAACTTCGTCGAGGACGTGCAGGCGATGCGTCGGCGCGTGGTCGAGCACATCCCCGACGACCGCCTGCACCGGCAGATCAAGCTCGGGCCGGGTGGGCTCCGCGACATCGAGTTCGCCGTCCAGCTGCTGCAGCTGGTCCATGGTCGCGGCGACGAGAGCCTGCGCAGCGGCACGACGCTGGTGGCCCTCGAGGCGCTGACCCGTGGCGGCTACGTAGGCCGTGAGGACGGTGCGGCGCTGGCGGCGGCGTACCGGTTCCTGCGCGGCCTGGAGCACCGGCTGCAGCTCGCGCACCTGCGGCGTACCCACGTGGTGCCGGAGTCACCCGACGACCTGCGCGCGCTCGGACGCTCGCTGGGCTACCTGAACGACTCGGAGCACAAGCTCACCGAGGCCTGGAAGAGGCACGCGCGCGAGGTGCGCCGGCTGCACGAGAAGCTGTTCTACCGCCCGCTGCTGGCCGCGGTCGCGCAGCTGCCCGGCGACGAGGTGCGGCTGACCTCGGACGCCGCGCGGCAGCGGCTCACTGCGCTGGGGTACGTCGACCCCGCAGGCGCGTTGCGGCACCTGCAGGCCCTGACCTCCGGCGTGTCACGCAGCGCGGCGATCCAGCGCACGCTCGTGCCGGTGATGCTGAACTGGTTCGCCGAGGCCCCCAACCCCGACCAGGGACTGCTGGCGTTCCGCAGGGTGTCCGAGGAGCTCGGTGCGACCCACTGGTACCTGCGGCAGCTACGCGACGAGGGCGCGGTCGCCGAGCGCATGGCGCGGGTGCTGGCCTCCAGCCGCTACGCCACCGACCTGCTCATGCGGGCACCCGAGGCCGTGGCGATGCTCGTCGACGACGAGGACCTGCGGCCGCGGTCGCGCGCGCAGCTGCGCAGCGAGACGACCTCGAGCGCACGACGCTACGACGACCCCAAGACCGCGATCGGTGCCGTGCGCGCCGTGCGCCGGCGTGAGCTGTTCCGGTGCGCGGCGGCCGACCTCGTCGAGGTGGCCGACATCGAGACCGTGGGGGAGTCGCTCACCAGTATCGCGGTGGCGACGCTCGACGGCGGGCTGACGGCGGCGTTGCGTGCGGTCGAGGCGGAGCAGCGCGCCGGCCCGTTGCCGACGAAGATCGCGATCGTCGCGATGGGCCGGTTCGGCGGCGGCGAGATGAGCTACAGCAGCGACGCGGACGTGATGTTCGTGCACGAGCCCGTGCCAGGGGCGGGCGAGCAGGAGGCGGCCGAGGCCGCGCAGGCGGTGGCCAACGCGCTGAGGCGCATGCTCGCGCAGCCGGGAGCCGATCCGCCGCTGGTGGTCGACGCCGACCTGCGTCCGGAGGGCAAGTCAGGCCCGCTGGTGCGCACGCTCGCGTCGTACGCCAGCTACTACCGGCGCTGGGCGTCGACGTGGGAGGCGCAGGCGCTGCTGCGTGCGGAGCCGGTGTGCGGCGACGAGGACCTGTGCGAGCGCTTCACCGCGCTGGTCGACCCGCTGCGGTGGCCCGAGGGCGGCCTGCCCGAGGAGGGCGTTCAGGAGGTACGCCGGATCAAGGCGCGTGTCGACGCCGAGCGGCTGCCGCGCGGGGCCGACCCCGCGACGCACACCAAGCTCGGGCGGGGAGGGCTCGCCGACATCGAGTGGACCGTGCAGCTGCTGCAGATGCAGCACGCAGCCGAGGTGCCGGGTCTGCGTACGACGAGCACGCTGCCCGCACTGCACGCCTGCGCCGAGGCGGGTCTGCTCGACCAGGAGGACGCGGGGGTGCTGGCCGACGCGTGGCGCCTGGTCAGCCGGGTTCGCAACGCGGTGATGCTCGTGCGTGCGCGACCCTCGGACTCGCTGCCGCGTGAGCCGCGGGAGCGGTCCGGGGTGGCGTACGTGTGTGGCTACGGCGCTGAGGGTGCGGAGGCGATGCTCGACGACTACCTGCGCATCACGCGGCGTGCCCGGGCCGTCGTGGACAGGGTCTTCTGGGGCTGACTCGGGCTGC
>DATMEB010000126.1:0-36359 GCA_035557095.1 Nocardioidaceae bacterium
CGACTCCTCCCGCGCGCGTGTGCCGTCTGCCTCTAGGTGTACCCAGGCGCGCTTGAGGGTCTGCACCTGCAGCGTGATGTCGGCGGTGTGCACGCCGGGCAGCGCCCCGATCACGTCGGTCGAGTAGTGGTAGAGGTCGGCGTAGCCGGGGAGCACGCCGTGCAGGCAGAGGTTGAACCGGCCGGTGGTCGCGGCCACGTAGCGGGTCGACCGCTCCTTGGCCAGCTGTACGCCCACGTTCTCCAGCTCGCCGGGGTCGACGGAGAGCCACTGCATGAACTCCACGTCGAGGCCGATCAGCGGAGCCTCGAACAGCGTGCGGAACCGCAGGCACCCGCGGCGTACCAGCGACTCGACCCGCCGCGCCGCCGTCGACTCGCTGACCCCGACGTCGGTGGCGATCTGCTTGTAGCTGGTGCGTCCGTCAGCCGCGAGCACGTCCGCGATCGCGAACTCCTGCTCGGTCAGCTGCTCGGCCTCGTGCCAGTCGCGGTGGTCCGAAGGCGCGACCCCGGTGTCCGGGCGCAGGATCTGCAGGGCATCCGGGGCGAGCAGCCGGGTGTCCCACTCCTCCACGGCGGAGAACTTGCGCATCACCATCATCGACTCGGTCTCGACCACGTCGTCAGGACGCGGCAGCTCGTCGACCAGGATCCGGGCCACGTCGCGGTGTGTGGGTACGACGAACTCGGCCGCCACGTCGGCGGAGCCGGTGAGGATCGTGACGAACCGCGTCGACTCCAGGTCGGCCAGCGCCGCGGCAACGGTCGTGGCCCGGCCCGAGCGGCAGCGCAGCCGTACCTGCAGCGAGATGCCGAGGCCGCAACGCAGATGGTCGAGGACCCCGGTCACCGAGAGCACGCGCGACTCGACCAGCTGCTGACCGCGGCGCGCGACCGTCGACTCGGTCGCCCCGACCGCGCCGGCGACCTGCTTCCAGGAGGCGCGGCCGTTGAGCTGGAGCGCGGCGACGATGCGCTGATCCAGCTCCTCGAGTTTGGGGCGATCCTGCATGTGCAGACTATGGCGTGCAGTAATCCAGCACGTCAAGCCGGTGCACTGACGCTATTCGTCGCCAGGCGATCCGGTCGTGGCGTGTGGCGAACCGGCTTCACCGTCGCTCCTACAGCGACTCTGGGGGGTCCGCGCCCCCGTGGTAGCGTCGTAAGCGCCGGAGTTGAGACACCCTGCGACTGGCTGTCGGTCACCGGCTCTAATGAGGTCGTACCGTGACCGCCACCGATCCCCACCACGCACCGTCACGCCCGCCCGTCGATCTAGGTCTAGCGCGGCTGCACGCGGACATGGTGTGTGCGAGGTCGGTCGTCGACTCCGCCAGGCGCGGCAGCAAGCCGCCGCTGGGTCTCAGCCGAGCGGCCGAAGCCGACCTGCTGGAGTGCCTCGAGACCTTCGCCAGCGCGCTGGCTGAGCGCCGGCTGCCGGTACCGCGTGGGCTTCGCGACGAGCTCCGGCTGCGCCGGAGCCTTGCGGCGGAGCGCCGGTGACCGACCCCCGGGCGAGGTCGCTGGCGGACTACCTGCGGCAGCGGGCTGCGGACTTCTCCTTCTCCGCGGACGTCAACAACGCGCACACCACTGCGCAGGCCGGCATGACGCTCCTCGACGCCGCCAAGCTCGTCGAGGCCATGCCCGAGAGCGACGGTCGCCTCAAGGAGCTGTCCGAGGCGCACTGCTTCGAGAGCCTGCCCGAGCAGGAGGCGCTGTTCCTGGAGACACCGGCGATCCGTTCTGCCGTGCAGCGTCCGCTGACCGGCGAGCCGATGACGGGCGTCGAGGTCATCGACCTGATCGTGGCAACGGCGCGCGACCGCTGACTTCGCGTCGAGATTGCGCGAATGGCCCGGTGGGGCGGTCAGGCTGCAGCCTGCGGGCCATTCGCGCAATCTCGACGCCAAAAGAAGGCGCGTCAACCGTCTGCGCCCTGCCCGACGGTCGTGTTCCGGCCGGCCACGAACGCGAAGGCGGCGAGTAATATCGTCGCCGCGACGAGAACCCCGAGTGGGACCGTCCAGCCGCCGGTCGACTGGTACAACGCACCGACGACGGCAGGGCCCGCTGCGCCGAGGGCGTACCCCACCAGCTGGGCCATGCTGGACAGGTCGTGCGCCGCGGCCGTGTCGTGTGCGCGGAGGACCAGCACCGTGAACGCGAACGAGATGCCCGCGCCCTGCGCGACCCCGGCGAGCAACGTCCATGCGAACCACGCTGACGGCACGACCAGCAGCCCGGTGACCGCCGTGCACCAACAGCAGGCCACGCTCACACCCAGCCAGACCTGCTGCGGACGCCACCCGGCGAGCAGCGGGATCAACAGCGTTCCCGGGATGCCGAGCAGCTGGAACAGCGACATCCCCAGGCTGGCCGTGGCGATGTCGAGCCCCGCCTGGTCGACCAGGAGCGTCGGCAGCCATGCAGTGACCGAGAAGTACGCGAACGACTGGCAGCCGAGGAACAGCGTGACCGCCCAGGCGGTCTGGTTGCGCCACACCCTGGCGCCGGGCCGCCGAAGCTCCCGGCCCACGCCGCTGTCGGCTCTGCGACGTGCAGCCGTGGCGCGCAGGTCCCTGGTCGCGAGCCACCACACCCCGGCAGCCACCAGCACGAACGCCGACCAGACCGACAGCCCGACCTGCCAGCCCCAGGCCGCGGCGATCGGTGCCGTCAACGCAGCAGCCAGCGCGGCGCCACCTGCCAGCGCCGCGGTGTAGAGCCCGGTCACCCGCCCGGCACGCAGCGGGAAGTCGCGCTTGATCACGACCGGGACCACGACGTTGCCGACCGCCATCGCCACCCCGACCGCGAGGGTGCCGGCCAGCAGCACCGAAATGCCGTCGAGCGTCCGCAGCACGGTCGCCGCGGCGAGCGCCAGGAAGCCCAGGAGCACGGCGTTCTCCAGCCCGGTCCGCCGCGCCAGCCAGGCCGAGCCCGGTGAGGCGGCCGCGAAGCAGAGCACCGGCAGGCTCGTCAGCAGGCCGGCGGCACCGGCCGACAACGAGAGGTCTGCGCTGATCTCCGGCAACACCGGCGCGACGGCGGCGATCGCACCGCGCAGGTTGAGCGCCACCAGCAGAACGGCGAACAACAGCAGGCCGTTGGACGACGCCCGGGACGCTCTCACGAACCAGAACGCTAGGCCGTCACCTGCACGGCATGTGCACCCGAGGTCCCCACGACCGACGCGCACCCGAGCTACGAGGATGGTTTCGGAGGCGCGATAGGGTTTCTGTCATGCAGAACACGCGTGGCGCAGCGCGCCGTTCGGGTCCGGGTGCCGACGGGGTGCCGCAGTACCCGATCGAGTCGGTCGACAACGCCCTCAAGCTCCTGCTGCTCCTGGGCGAACAGCCGGAGATCCGGCTCACCGAGGCCAGCAGGTACCTCGGCGTGGCCTCCTCGACCGCGCACCGGCTGCTCGCGATGCTGCAGTACCGCGGCTTCATCCGGCAGGACCAGACCAGCAAGGCGTACGGCCCCGGGCCGGCGCTGACCGGGGTCGCGTTCTCGGTGCTCGGCCGCATGGACATCCACCGGGTCGCCCGCCCGGTGCTGAACCAGCTCAGCACCCGGCTCGGCGAGACCATCCACCTCGGCGTACTCGAGGGCGCGGCCGTGCGGTTCCTCGACGCGGTCGAGAGCTCCCGCGGAGTCCGGGTGGCCTCCCGGCTCGGCAAGTCGTCCCCCGCCCACTGCACCTCGATCGGCAAGGCGCTGCTCGCCGAGCTCTCCACCGAGGAGCTGCACCGGCTGTACCCGGAGCAGCGGCTCCCACAGGTCACCAGCCATTCCATCTCGCGCCGCGACGACCTGGAGAAGCAGCTCGACAAGGTCCGCCGGCTCGGCTATGCCACCAACCGGGAGGAGAGCGAGGAGGGCGTGGCGTCCGTGGCGGTGTCCATCCCCTCCAAGGCTCCTGGTCTCCGGCTCGCGATCAACTCCGCGGCGCCGGTCGGGCGGCTCCCCGCGAACAAGGTCAAGCCAGTGGGCGCGACGCTGACCGAGGCCGCACAGGAGCTTGGCCAGCTGCTCGGCTGACGCACCGCTGTCTTGCCGGACCCTCGCCTTGCCGGACCCTCGCGGCGACGGCTACGTTGTGCAGAACTAGTTTCCAGCTAGCAGACACAACGCGGGAGGCGGGCAGTGCTCGGCAACAGCGCAGGCGACCGCGACTGGCGCGTGTTCCTCGACGGTGCTCCGGTCGCTCCGAGCCGGACCTACGCCGTGGAGGACCCCAGCTCCGGAGACCAGCTCACCGAGGCGCCCGACTGCACGCCCGAGGAGGTCGACGCCGTCGTACGGGCCGCGCACGACGCGCAGCGCGAGTGGGCCAGGGTTCCCCCGCGGCAACGCGCGGCGAGGATCCGCGAGCTGGTGGCAGTGCTGCGCGAGCACCGCGAGGAGCTCGCCCTGCTCGACGCCGCCGACGGCGGGTTCCCGCTGCGAATGATGCGCGGCGACGTCGACGCCGGGCTCGAGCTGATGGAGATGTTCGCCGACATGGCGCTCGACCTCGGCGGCCGCACCATTCCGGTCAGCGACAACCTGCACTACACGGTGCAGCAGCCGTACGGTGTGGTCGCCCGGATCGTCGCGTTCAACCACCCGTTCTTCTTCGCCGCGTCCAAGGTCGCCGCGCCCCTGGTCGCCGGCAACGCCGTGGTGCTGAAGGCGCCCGACCAGACTCCGCTGTCGGCACTGCGGCTCGCCGAGCTCGCCGCCGGCGTACTCCCGCAGGACCTACTGGTCGCCGTCACCGGCCAGGGCACGGTCGCCGGCCGGGCGCTGGTGCGGCATCCGCTCGTACGCCGCATCGGGTTCATCGGCTCGCCACCGACCGGCCGAGCCATCCAGCGCGACGCCGCCGAGGTGGGCGTCAAGAACGTCTCCCTCGAGCTCGGCGGCAAGAACGCCCAGATCGTGATGCCGGACGCCGACCTGGACGCCGCCGCGGCCGGAGCCGTGCAGGGCATGAACTTCACCTGGACCGCGGGCCAGAGCTGCGGTTCCACCAGCCGCTTGCTGCTGCACGAGTCGATCGCGGACAAGGTGAGCGCACAGGTCGCCGACCTCGTCGCCGCGATCAGGGTCGGACACCCGCTCGACGAGGCCACGCAGATGGGTCCGCTGATCTCGCGCGCGCAGTACGACAAGACGCTGGCCGCGATCGAGTCCGGCATCCGCAACGGCGCCCGGGTGCTGGCCGGCGGCGGCCGCCCGGACACCGTCGGCGAGCAGGGGTGGTACGTCGCCCCCACGGTCCTCGACGGCGTCGACCCCGGCAGTGACCTCGCCCAGCACGAGGTCTTCGGCCCGGTCCTGTCCGTGCTCACGTTCACCGACGAGGACGACGCGGTGCGCATCGCCAACGACGTGGAGTACGGCCTGACCGCGTCGATCTGGACCAGCGACGTCACCTGCGCACACCGGATGGCGAACGCGGTGGAGGCGGGCTACGTTCTCGTCAACTCGCCGAGCCGGCACTTCTGGGGACTGCCGTTCGGCGGGGTGAAGTCCTCGGGCGTCGGCCGGGAGGAGTCCTCGGAGGAGCTCCTGTCCTACACCGAGACCAAGGCGACCACGGTCGTCCTGTCATGACGGCCGCGGACGACGCCGTCGGCGCGGCGACGGCAGGCGAGCCCGGTTGGGGCAGCGACGTCGTCGCCGACCTCCTGCGCGCGACCGGGGTGCCGTACATCGCGCTCAACCCGGGCGCGAGCTTCCGCGGCCTGCACGACAGCCTGGTCAACCATCTCGGCGGCGACCGCCCGCGCATGCTGATGTGCCTGCACGAGGAGCACGCGGTGGCGCTGGCGCACGGGTACGCCAAGGTCACCGGCGAGCCGCTCGCGGTGGCGTTGCACAGCAACGTCGGGCTGATGCACGCCAGCATGGCGATCTACAACGCCTGGGCCGACCGGGTCCCGGTGCTCATCGTGGGTGCCACCGGTCCGGTCGACGCGGCGAAGCGACGGCCGTGGATCGACTGGATCCACACCGCTGCCGACCAGGCCGCGCTGGTCCGGCCGTTCGTGAAGTGGGACGACCAGCCGATGTCGGTCGAGGCCACGGCAGAGGCACTCGCCCGCGCCTGGGACGTCACGCGTACGCCGCCGCAGGCGCCGACCTACGTCGTGCTCGACGCCGCGGTGCAGGAGCAGCGGCTGGCTGCGCCGGTTGCGCTTCCCGCGTTGACGACCGGGCCGGTGCGCGACGTCCCTGCGGCCGCCGCGGACTCGGTACGCCGCGCCGTCGACACGCTGGTCGCCGCGCAACGCCCCGTCGTGCTGATGGGCCGGGTCAGCCGCGACGTCGACGACTGGCACCGGCGGATCCGTCTGGTCGAGGCGCTGGGCGCCCGTGTAGTCACCGACCTGAAGGCCGGGGCCGCCTTCCCCACCCGGCATCCCGCGCACGTGCCGGGTCCGTCGTTCTTCCTGTCCGCGCACGGACGCGATGTCCTGTCCGAGGCCGACGTTGTGCTGTCGCTGGACTGGGTCGACCTGGCCGGCACGCTCGCGCAGGCGCCGGCCGAGCAGCCGCGGCGCGTGGTCTCCGCGAGCCTCGACCACCAGCTGCACAACGGATGGAGCAAGGACCACCAGGGGCGTGTGCACGCCGACGTCACCTTGCCGACCGCCCCCGACATCGCGGTCGCGCAGCTGCTGGACGAGCTCGGCGACGGCCGCGCGCCGGCGACCGGCTCTCGCGGTCCGGTGGAGACCGCTGAGTCGGCGCCCGGCACACAGCCGCCCGCGGTCGACGACGGCGTCCGGCTCACCGACCTCGCGCGGGAGCTCCGCTCGGCGGTCGCGGACTCGCCGACCTGCCTGGTGCGACTGCCTCTCGGCTGGGACGGCGACGACTGGGACTTCGACCACCCGCTGGACTACCTCGGCTACGACGGCGGCGGCGGGATCGGGTCCGGACCGGGGATGCTCGTCGGCGCCGCGCTGGCGATGAAGGGCACCGACCGCCTGCCGGTCGGCGTACTCGGTGACGGCGACTACCTGATGGGCGTGCAGGCGCTGTGGACGGCGGCCCACGACGCGATCCCGTTGCTCGCGGTGGTGTCCAACAACCGGTCGTACTTCAACGACGAGGTACACCAGGAGCGGGTCGCGCGTGTACGTGGCCGCGACGAGTCGCGACGCTGGGTCGGCCAGCGCATCGACGACCCGGCGCCCGACCTGGCCGCACTGGCCCGGGCGCAGGGGCTGGAGGGCATCGGACCGGTCACCAAGGCCGGTGACCTGCCCGACGCGCTCGAGACGGCTGTCGCGCTCGTCCGCGCCGGACGCCCGGTCGTGGTCGACGTCGTGGTCGAACCCGGTTACAGCGCGGCGATGTCGTCCGGCGTCGTCAGGGAAGGCTAACGTCGACCAGCCTGGCCACCTCATGCCGCCAGGCGACGCCCTCGTTGAACCCGGGCCCGAGATCGGGCAGCTGGGCGAGGTCCTCATCGGAGATGTCGCGCAGCGTGCCACCGGCCTGCACGACGCGCAGCGACATCGCCGCGATGGAGTCCACGCTGATCGCCTGGATCACCGCCTCCGGCACCGATGAGCCCGCCGAGGTGAGGCCGTGCCCGCGGAGCAGGACGACCGGCCGGCCGGCCGCGGCCTCGACCATCTCCTTGGCCAGCACGCGGTCGCGGATCAGCACGGACCGCGGGTACACGGGAACGCCGCCGGCCGCCAGCTTCGCACCGGGGATGTCGTAGGCACCCACGATCGGCCGGATGCCGATGCCGGCCAGGTCGGCCGCGACCACGCGGGCCGGGTGTGCGTGCACGACCGCGTCGACCTCCGGTCGCGTGCGCAGCACCTCGGTGTGCAGCGGCAGCTCGTTCGGTGGCGCGTAGCCGCCGTCGAGCTCACCGGTCCCACCGGGACCACCGTCGAGGTCGACCAGCCGGATGTCGTCAGCCGTGGTGTACGCCAGCCCGCGCTCGTGTGGACCACGACAGCGCACCAGCAGCCGCTCGGCGTCCACGCGCAGGCTGATGTGGCCGAGGAAGCCGGGGGCGAGGTCGCGCGCCGCCAGCACACGGCACGCGGTCGCGATGTCGTGGCGGAGCCGGTCCAGGTCCACCGTCGAGCCGCTCATCGTGCTCCCGCTCGCGCTGCGGCGAGGCTGTCCCGGACCGACTCGAGCGTCCCGCCGGCGGCGAGCGCCCGCCGGCTCGTGACAGTGGCCTTCGGCCAGTTCACCGACATGGCGCCGCAGAGTACTCCAGCCTCGTCCGCCCAGAGCACCGCGAACCGCTGATCGACGTCGGGGTCGCCGAGCATCTCCCATCGCGCTCCGCGCCAAGGACGACCGGCCAGCTGGACCTTCCAGTCGAACTGGTCGCTCCACACGTACTCGACGGGCACGCACGCACGCAGCGCCCCGGGGTTGTCGATGTTGTGCGCCACGCAGCTCGCCTGCTCCACCGCGTTGGTCCAGTGCTCGACGCGCACCCACTCAGCATGACGCTGATGGTGCCAGCGGGCGAGGTCGCCGACGACGTGCACCCGCGGCTGTCCGACCGCCCGGCAGAACTCGTCGCACACCACGCCGTCGTCGAGCAGCAGCCCGGACGACTCCAGCCAGCGCTGGTTGGGAGTGGCGCCGATCCCGACGACGACGGTGTCGGCCTCGAGCCGGGTGCCGTCGGTCAGCGTGACCGTGAGCCCGCCGGGCACGCGGCGGACGTCCTCGACGCCGCTGCCGAAGTACGTGGACACACCGTGCCGCTGGTGCAGTCGCTCGAACACCCGCCCGACCTCGTCGCCGACCACGCGGCCCATCGGCACCGGTAAGGGGTCGACCATGGACACCGACAGTCCGAGCGCGATCGCCGCCGACGCGACCTCCGCGCCGATGAACCCCGCGCCCACGACCACCGCCCGGCCGCCGCGTCGCAGGTCCGCGCGCAGGGCGCGGGCGTCGGCCAGCGAACGCAGGACGTGCAGCCCCTCGGGTCGCCCCCACGGCGAGGGGCGGGCGGCGGAGCCGGTGGCGAGGACGACGTCGTCGAAGGCAAGCCGGCGACCGTCGGCAAGGTCCACGGTGCCGGCGGCGAGGTCGAGCGAGTGCGCGGCGTCACCGAGCTCGAGGCGGATGTCGCTCGCCGCCGCCTGTTCGTATGTGAGGAGCGTCGGCGTCGCCTCCGCCCCTTCCAGCAGCATCGCCTTGGAGAGCATCGCCTTGGACAGCGGCGGCCGGTCGTACGGCGGCTCGGAGTCGGCGTCGACCAGGACGACCTCGCCGGCGTACCCGCCCCGTCGCAGCGCCTGCGCGGTGCGTACGCCGCCGATCGAGGCCCCGACGACGACCGTCCGGTGGCTCACGCGTCATCCAGTCTCAGCGCGGATACCGGGCAGCTGTTCGCGGCGTCGGCGACGCGGCCGCGGTCCTCCTCGGCCACCTCGTCCCTGAGCAGCACGACCACACCGTCGTCGTCGATGTCGAAGACGTCGTCGGCCGCGACGACGCAGTTCGCGTAGCCCTGGCAGGCCTCATGGTCGGCCTTGACGGTCGGCATGACGTACTCCTCGTCTCTCGTTCCGGGCTGTGCAGTCGCGGTCGGGATCAGGCCTTGCTGCCGATGCCGCCGTCGGGGTGCAGGACGTCACCGGTGATGCCACGGGCCCGGTCGGACGCCAGGAACACGTAGCTCCAGGCGTGGTCGGCGCCGGAGAGCGCGACGTGCAGCGGGGTGCGCGCGGCCAGGTCCGCAGCACGGTCGGGGTTGTCGTCGAGTCGACGCGTGCCCAGTCCGAGGCTGTCGAGGCCACGCAGGTCGGTGTTGAGAGTGCCGCCGGGCGCCACGCCGTTGACGCGGACGTCCGGAGCGAGCTCGTGCGCCAGGGTGGTGACCAGCCCGCGCACCGCGAACTTCGACGACACGTAGAGCACGCCGCCGCGACCGGGGTAGTAGGCCGAAGTCGACTCGGTGAGTACGACGTTGCCTCCGGACTCTCTTAGGGCGGGAAGGGCGGCCTTGACGGAGTGGACGTGCGACTTCACGTTCACGGCGTACATCTCGTCGAACGCCTCGTCGACCTGGTCGGCGTCGAGGTCGCCGATGCCGCGGTAGAAGTCGAACACCCCCACGCAGCTGACAAGCACGTCCAGGCCGCCGAACGCCGTCACCGCAGTCGCGACCGCCTCGTCGTTGGCGTCGCGGGTGGTGGCGTCGCCGTGGGTAACGGGTACCTCGGCAACCTCGTCCGACAGCGCGACGCATTTCTCCTTGTCGCGTTCGAGGACCGCGCACCTGGCGCCCTCCTCGGTGAACGCGTCCACGACCGCCCGGCCGATCCCGGAGCCCGCGCCGACGACGAGCGCGCGCTTGCCCTCCAGCCAGCGGCTCATACGTCGTCCTCGTTGAACAGCGGGCCGAACGGGTTGCCGATCATCGCCGAGAACGTCGCCGACGTCTGCCAGGTGAGCGACTCGAGCTCCAGGGGACACAGCGTGATCCACTGCCCCGACTTCGGTGCCTCGATCATCAGCCGCGACCCGTTTCGGGTCTCGACGCGCACGACGCGGACCTCGGAGAACTCGTTGCCGATGACGATCGGCTCGCCGACCGCGTGCGCCAGGAACTCGTCGCGCTCGGCCGCGGCCTGCCTCGCGGCGGCCTGGTCCTGCTCCTCGCCCTCCCAGCCGATGCTCATAGGAAGATCGCCAGGTTCTGCATCCGGATGACCGACTCGTCGACCGCGATGTGCCGGCGCGCCAGCCGCCAGCCGCCGACGCCAAGCCGGAGCAGGTCCTCGCGTCCGGCCGAGACCAGCCCCGCCACGTGAACATCCCCGCGGCTGCGGAACAGCAGGACCGCGCTCTGGACCAGGATCTCGTCCGGGTGGTCGGTGGCGAACGTGCGCACGTTGCTCACGTGGTGGCGCACCCGCGAGGGTGGGTCCTCGGTCCAGGCGTGCTCGGTCGCGAACCTCGCGACGCGGCGGCTCAGGGAGTACTTGTCCTCGTCGAAGTGCGCCATCTGCGGTGCGGTGTCGTACCCCGCGCCGAGCGCAGTCGTCACCCGCACCGGCATGTAGTAGTGGATGTCGTCGGTCAGCAGGTCCAGCCACGCGTCGTAGTCCTGGGCGTCCAGGAGGTACGCCTCGTCGACGACCCACTGGTGCGCGGCGAGGTGCCGCTCGTCGGTGAACGGCAGCGGCCGGCCGACGGCCACCGCGGTAGGCGCGTTCTGGCCCAGCGGGGAGTTGCGGGAGTCCATGCGGATCTGCGTGGTCATGACTGCACCTCCGTCCGCTGCTGCGCGGTCGCGGACCCGTTCCGCGTCGTCGCCGCAACCCCGCCCTGCTGCGCACCGACGTCCTGGGTTTCCGCGGCCGACTGCGGACGCTCCAGGTGGTCGGCCCACTCGCGCAGCAGATGCCGCTGGTTGTACTCGCCGTAACCCACGTGCGCGACACCCGGCCCGGCGAACTCCTCGGGGCCCAGCGGTGCCACGACGGGGCTGTCGTCGGCGAGCATCCCCATCCTGCTGTTGAGCCGCAGCCTGCGCGCCATCGACCCGGCAGCCGTGCTCGTGAGGGACACCCAGTTCTCCACGTCGTCCTGCTCGAACATGCCGGTGCTGCCGAAGCACATCAGGTAGGCCTTGTACGACAACCGCTTGAACTCCTCCGGCGCCTCCTTGTCGACGGCGAACCAGGACAGCACCTCGGTCTCGTCGGCGCTGACCGGCTGCCACTGCCGGATCGAGATGAACGGCAGCACGTCGTCGGAGTCGGCGACCCGTGGCCAGTTGTGCACGAAGCTGAGGTTGGGGAACACCGAGGCCGCCGACACCATGAACCCGTTGTCGCCGACCACCTCGAGCTGGTCGGTCGTCCACGACCCCTTCATCCGCTCGATCATCTCGTCGGGATAGCCGACGTAGCGTAGCCGCTCCTCGAGCGTCCCCGGTGGCAGCTTGTACGTCGTACCGCCGCCGCGGCCGGCCCAGTAGGTGTTGCCGTCCTTGCGCTTCTCGGCCTTGGGCTCGCGGAAGAGACCGATCTCGACGACGCTCGTGTGGGTCTGTGGCGTGTGGTACATGTCGCCGGCGAAGTTCTCCGCGCCGATCTTCCAGTTCGCCTTGATGCGCCACCGCTGCGGACCGCGCAGCTCGATGCCGCTGTGGCTCTGCCGGGTGTAGTAGTCGAGGTAGAACGCGAAGTCGCCCAGGAACTCCCGCAGCGGCGGCACGTCCGGGTCGAGCGAGACGAAGATCAGCCCGTTGTACGTATCGAGCGCCGGCGCCGGGAGCAGCGTCTGGCCCTTCCGCTGGAAGCCGGCCTCGCCGCCGTATGCCTCCCGGTGGAACGGCAGCCCGACGATGCGGCCGTCGTTGCGGTAGGACCACCCGTGGTACGGGCAGCGGAAGTGCGACGCGTTGCCCATCTCCGCGCGGCAGACCTGCATGCCACGGTGCAGGCACATGTTGAACATCGCCCGGACCTGGCCGTTCTGGTCGCGCGCGATGATGAACGAGTCCTCCAGCACGCGGCGCACGACGTAGTCGCCGGCCTGCGGTACCTCGGACTCGTGCGCGACGAACATCCAGGTTCGCCCGAAGAGTCGCTCCTTCTCCAGTGCGAAGATCTCGGCGTCGTTGTAGATGTGCGCCGGGACCATGCCGCGTCTGACGTCGGCGAGAACGGCGGACTGGTCGGTCATCGAGTCTCCCAGCGTGGGCGGGCGCGAACTGAGTTCTGAGCGAATTCCTCTGTTGACCAGAGAATGTCTCCGAATAGTAGAGGATGCCGGGAGCTGTGGGCGACCGTCAAGCCGCGCTCGGAGCGCGGTGATCTGCCCCGCAGAACACTCTTGACAGTGATATTTCGCTGTGGCAGAAATAGCCTCTGTTGCGCAGACGGTGGCCCGCGACACATCAGCGGACGAGGCAGCGACGCCTGGGCTCGACTCGGCCACCTCCGTCGGGAGGACGGGCATGGACACGCATGTGATCGGGCTGATCGGCCTCCTGCTGATCTTCGTCATCGGAACGACGCGTCCCGTCAGCCTCGGTGCCCTGGGCATCGCGATGACGTTCCTGGTGGGCACGTTCGTCGTCGGGGAGTCCGTCGACGACATGTACACCGGCTTCCCCGCCGACCTGTTCGTGTTGCTGGCCGGGGTGACTTACCTCTTCGCCCTCGCCACCACCAATGGCACGGTCGAGTGGATCATCGACTGGGCCGCACGGCTGGTGAAGGGCAACCGGGCACTCGTGCCATGGATCGTCTTCATCGCCGCGGCGCTGCCCACGATGGCCGGAGCCCTGGGTCCCGCGACCGTGGCGATGCTCGCTCCGCTGTCGCTCGGCCTGGCCACGCGGTACGGCCTGAGCCAGCGCATGGTCGGCCTGATGGTGATCCACGGGTCGGCGGCGGGGAACTTCTCCCCCATCAACCCCCTGGGCGCGATCGTCACCCAGACCATGGCGAGCACCGACCTCGAGATGTCGATCACCGCGCTGTTCTTCGCCAACCTGGCCTACAACCTGGTGCTCGGCGTGGCCATCTACCTGTGCTTCGGCGGCCGGGCCCTGCTGCAGCGGCAGCCGGCTACGGCCGAGGTGCCGAAGCCCGCCGGCGTCGGTCCGGGCGCGCAGTCGATCCGAGAGTCGTCCTCGCTCGCGGCGCAGGCGGGCGGTCCCGGCACCGGCGCGGGCGCGGGTGGGCGGGGGTCCGGACACAGCCGCCTCAGTGTGGACCAGGTGTTCACGCTGGTCGCGATCCTGACCGTCGCCGCGTGCTCGATGGTGCTCGAGCTCGACATCGGCTTCCTGGCGTTCGTGGCCGCGGTCGTGCTGCATCTCGCCTTCCCGACCAGCAGCAAGGGCGCGGACAAGCGCATCTCGTGGGGCGTCGTCCTGCTCATCTGCGGCGTCGTCACCTACGTCGCGGCGCTGGAGAGGTACGGCACCGTGGAGATGGTCGGCAACGCCATCGCGGACATGAGCGCACCGCTCATCGCGGCGTTCCTGCTCTGCCTGATCGGAGCGTTCACCTCGGCGCTCGCGTCGAGCGCCGCGCTGCTCGTGGCGCTGATCCCGCTGGCCGTGCCGCTGATGGCACAGGGCGAGGTCGGTGTGACCGCCCTCATCGTCGCGGTCGCCATCTCCGCCACCGTGGTGGACTCGACGCCGTTCTCGACCGTCGGGGCGCTGGTCGTGGCGAACAGCCCGGAGGAGAAGCGCGACGACGTCTTCCGCGGGCTGCTGGTCTGGGGCGCCGTGATGGTCGTGACCGCACCGGTGCTGACCTGGCTGGCCTTCGTGCTCCCCTCGGCCGCGTAACGAGACGACACGTGCCCGTGAGGCGTCAGACCACGAACTCCTCGAGCGTCTCGGGCGCGAACAGCTCGGCCGGTTCGAGCCGGCGCGAGACGAGGCCCTGCTCGTGCGAGTAGCGCAGGAACGTGCGCAGGACCTCCTCGTTCGCCTTCATCCCGTACGACCAGTAGTCGTCGCCGAGCACCTGCCGCGTGCGCTCGACCTCGTCGTGCAGCCAGGGCAGCATGACGCGCAGGGACGCGGTCTCGTCGATGGAGTCGCGGACGCGCCGGCGCGCCTGCTCGAACGCCTTGAACAGCGAGCGCGCGATCCAGCGCTCGGCCTCGTAGACCTCGCGGCGGATCGCCACCACGTGCATGATCGGGAACACGCCGGTCCGGACGAAGTACTCCCGCTCCTCGCGTCCCGCGTCCGGGAACAACCGGGCGACCTCGGGCCTCCCGTCGCGAAACGGCTCCGGCGTGCGTGGTGTGTAGATCGCGTCGATGTCGCCGTCCACGAGCATCTGCGACAGAGTCCGGCCCGGCTCGATCGGACGCACGGACACGCCTGCCGGCAGGTCGACGTCGAGCTTCTCCGGACGCCCCGGTGCGTGCAGTCCGCCGGTGAGGTACTCCGCCGACTCCACCGGTACGTCGTAGTGCTCGGCCAGGATGCCGCGGATCCAGACGTTCGCGGTGAGCTGGTACTCCGCGACGCCGACGCGCTTGCCGACCAGGTCCTGTGGGCCGGAGATGTCCGCGCCGGTGTTCACGTAGATCCCGCTGTGCCGGAACATCCGCGACGGGAACACCGGGATCGCCACGAACGGCGCGTCGCGGTCCAGACCGATCGTGTACGACGACAGGGACAGCTCGGCGGCGTCGAACTCTCGGAACCGCGCCATCCGGAAGAAGATCTCCTCGACGGGCAGGTCGACGTACGTGAGGTCCACACCCTCGACGCGAACGCTGCCGTCGCGCAGCGCCTCGGTCCGGTCGTAGTGCGAGCAGGCCAGCGTCAGCGCCACGGTCATGCGAGTCCTCCCGGTGGGTGCGGCCCGGCCCGCGATCGGCGGTGCGGGTCGTCGACAGCTGTGAACGTACGGTCGCTGCGGTCCCGCGTCAATGTGTCTATTCCGCAATACAGAACGTGTTTCTGGTCAGCACAACCCATCCGCTAGTCTGCGACCTCGGACAGCCGTGAGGAAGGAATCCCCATGCCCGACGACCCCCGTGACCTGGTGGCCACCGCCTCCCGAATCCTCGCGCGCGCCGGGCACGGCGACCTGATCTGGGGCCACGCGTCGGTGCGAGACCCCCAGGACCGCGGCGTCTGGCTGAAGGCGGCCACCTGGGGTCTCGAGGAGATCGGCCGCGAGCGGGTGCACCTCGTGGACGGCCGGGGCGAGGTCGTCGAGGGAGACGGCCAGCGGCACAGCGAGTACCCCATCCACACCGAGGTGGTGGCCGCCCGTCCGGACGTCGGCGGGGTGGTGCACGTGCACAGCCCGCACGCGGTCGCGCTCGCCGCTTCGGGGCAGCCGCTGCTGCCGGTCAGCCACGCCGCGAACTACTTCGCGCCGTTCGGTGTCCCCCGCTTCACCGACACCGCCGACCTGATCCTCACCCCCGAGCTCGGCAAGGCGGTCGCGGCCCAGCTCGGGCCAGCGTCGGCGCTGTTCCTGGTCAACCACGGCATCGTGACCGTCGGGCCCGACCTGCGGTTCGCGACCGTTGCCGCCGTCGTGCTCGAGATGGCCTGCCAGCAGCAGCTGCTCACTGCCGGCGCGGGCGGGTGGCCGACCTGGTCCGACCCCGACGAGTCGCAGTCGAAGAAGCACAACATCTACAACGAGCAGGCCGTGGTCGGCGTCTGGGACTACCTCGTCCGCCAGCTCGACGCCGGCGCTACTGCGCCGAGGCCGTGACGAACCGGTCGGCGAGCTCGGTGAGCACGTGCCGCAGGTGGTCGACCTCCTCGTCGGTGTTCGCGGCGGTCACCTGGATCCGGAAGCCCACCTGGTTCTTCGGCACGACGGGGTAGGTCGCCAGCGTGGCGTACACGCCGTGCGAGAACAGGAAGTCACTCACGAGGTCGATGTCGACGCCGACCAGCGTGATCTCGATGATCGGGAACCCCGACAGGTTCGGGCTCGAAAGACCGAGCTCGTGCACGGTCTGGAGCACGCGTGCCGTCTTGTCGTACAGGTCTCGCCGGATCTCGTCACCGCGACGGTCGTTGACCTCGAAGCCTGCCAGCACCGTCGCCAGTGACGCGGTCGGCGACGGACCCGAGTACGCGTACGGCGGCGCCGCCACCTTGAGCATGTTCTTGAGGTCGGTCGGCAGCGCCATGAACGCGAGCAGCGACGAGTAAGCCTTCGAGAACCCGCCGACCAACACCAGGTTGTCGTAGGTCTCGCCGGCGTGCGCGACGATGCTGTTGCCCCGGCGGCCGTACGGGTTCACCTCGTCCGGCGCCTCCCCGATCACGCCGAAGCCGTGCGCGTCGTCGACGTAGAGCAGCGCGTCGTGCTCACGGCAGACGCGCGCGAACGCCGGCAGGTCGGGCGCGTTGCCGGTCATGCTGTTGATCCCGTCCATGCACACCACGCGCGGCCTTGTCGGGTCGGCGTTGCGCAGGCGTCGCTGGAGGTCCTCGACGTCGCTGGCCCGGAAGCGCCTGAGGGTCGCTCCGTGACCGCGCGCGATCATGCAGCCGTCGTAGATGGTGCGGTGCGCCTGGGCGTCCATGAGCACCGTGCCGTCGCCGGCGAGCACCGGGATCATCGCGGTGTGGATGTGCGTGATCGTCGGGAGCGCCAGCGTGTCGGGTGCGCCGAGGAGGTCGGTCAGCCGCTCCTCGATATCGAGGTAGGGCCGCGGGTTGCCGATCAGGCGCGACCAGCTCGGATGGGTGCCCCAGCGGCGCAGCTGCGGCTCCACCGACTCGATGATCTCGGGGTCGAGGTCGAACCCCAGGTAGTTGCAGGAGGCGAAGTCGACCAGCCACTGCTCCCCGATCCGGATCCGCCGGCCGTCGATCTGGTCGATGACCGCGTCACACATCGGGCTCGTGCGGCGTAGCCGGTCGATCTCCGCCCAGGGCGGGTTGTCCACAAATGATGCGTACAGCGGGGCGGTCACCAGCTTCGGTGTCGGCACGAGGCGCGTTCCTTCCGATGTTGGCCGGCCGAGCGGGACATCGGGGCGGGGAGTTGGTCCCATTCGGCCGTATTCGGGTTGGAGCGCCTAGATTGCCACGTGAACGGTCTCGCGGGCGCGCAGCCAGCGCTCGAGCTCGGGGGCGGGCAGCGGCCTGCTGTACAGATACCCCTGTCCGACATCACAGCCGAAGCCGGCGAGCATCCCCGCGGACGCGTCATCCTCGACGCCCTCGGCCACCATCCGCAGGCCGAGCGAGTGCGCAAGCTCGGTCGTGGACCGGACGATCGCCGACGCGCGGTTGTCGGCAGCGATGTCCTGGATGAAGCTCTGGTCGAGCTTCAGCGTGCCCACCGCGAGGTCGCGCAGGTAGGCCAGGGACGAGTGGCCGGTGCCGTAGTCGTCCACGGCCACCTCGACCCCGAGCTCGTCTAGCTGTGCTACGACGTGCTGGGCGCGTGCCGGGTCGGCCATGATCGTGCTCTCGGTGACCTCGATCTTCAGCGCGCTCGCGGGCACCCCGTGCCGGGACAGCAGCGCCGACACGGTGCGGGGGAGCTCGACGTCCAGCAGGTTCGACGCCGAGACGTTGACCGACACCGAGAACTCCCACCCGAGGTCCCGCCACGCCCGCACCTGGGCCAGGGAGAAGTAGAGGACGTGCCAGGTCAGCGCCCGCATCAGTCCGGTCTGCTCCACCAGCGGCAGGAACCGGTCCGGGGCGAGGAGCCCGAGCTTGGGGTGCTCCCAGCGCACCAGCGCCTCGACGCTCATCACCTGCCCGGACGCGAGCTCGACCATCGGCTGGTAGTGCAGGACCAGCTCGTCGCGGTCGATCGACGTACGCAGCTGCTCGATGGTCTGCAGCCGGTCGCGGGTGTTGATGTCGCGGCTGGCGCTGTAGTGCCGGAAGCCGCCGCCGTTGGACTTGGCGTCGTACATCGCGATGTCGGCCTGCTGCAGCAGGTTGCTGCCGTCGTCGTCTGACGTCGAGTGCGTGGCGATCCCGATGCTGGCCCAGACGTGCAGCGTGATCCCGGTCAGCTGGAACGGCATCTTCAGCGCCAGCAGTGCCCGCTCGGCCAGCGCCTCGGCGGACTCGACGGTGCACCGGTCGAGCAGCATGGCGAACTCGTCGCCCCCGACGCGCGCGAGCATGCCCTCTGCGCCCAGGCGCTCGGACATGCGGTGACCGACCAGGCGGAGGAGCTCGTCGCCGACGTGGTGGCCCAGTGCGTCGTTGACCTCCTTGAACCGGTCGAGGTCGATGAGCAGCACGGCGACCATGTCGTCGGGCCCGCGCTTGGCCAGCGCCTCCTCCAGCGACCAGCCGAACGCCCGGCGGTTGTACAGCCCGGTGAGCTCGTCGGTGCGTGCCTGACGCCTCGTCTCCGCCAGCGTGCTGACCTCGCGGAACGTGAGCGCGGCACGCAGCGCGGCCGCCAGCAGCGCGCCGACCGCCAGCACTCCCGCGGCGGGCGGAAGGTCGTTGACCAGTCCGTACGCGAGCAGCGCGAGGCTCACGGCCGAGAACAGCCCGGGCAGCAGGACCAGCCGCCACCACGTCGACGCGTGCTCCAGCTTGGGCATCGCCCTCGGCGAGTAGACCGCGGCGAGGGCGAGCGAGAGCGCCGCCACCGGCCACAGCATGCTGATCGGGCTGCTCAGGTGGTAGGTGCCTTCGGCGAACGACAGCGCGAACAGGGTGTCGGCGAGCGTGAACGTCAGCAACCCGAACACCACCAGCGCCCAGGTGCGGGTGAACCGCAGGCCGAGTGCGCTGACGCCACCCACGACGAACGCGGTCAGCAGCAGGTCGCCGACCGGGTAGGCGAGGTTGGTGAGCACGACGAGCGAACCGTCGCCGGAGACCTCGATGAGGTGGCCGAAGGCCACCGCCCAGGTCAGTGCCGCGACGCCCAGGGCGGCGATGAGGCCGTCGAGCAGCACGCTGAGGTAGAACCGGACCACCATCCGGCGGAGCATGAGGACGACGGCGAGGTAGGTGAGCGGGAAGAAACACAGCCACACGAAGTCGGCCACCGACGGGTACGGCGGAGCGCCGGACGCAGTCACCAGCAGGACGGCCTGGATCACGTTGGCGGTGCCGTACGCGAACAGGGCGAGTCCCAGCACGGCCCAGGGGGCGCGCTGAGCGGGCTGCCGGGCCGCGCGGATCAGGCACAGCAGCGAGGCGCCCGCGAACACGACGCAGTAGGCCCAGGGGTAGACGGCGGAGAAGATCTCGGCCGGGGTCGGGAGTACAGTCGCCACCGCGATCGACAGGGCACTCACGCCCACGAACGCGACCAGCACCCACTCCCAGGGGCCGACGGTGTCGTCCGGGCGGGCGAACGAACGCAGCCGCTGCGAGACGGAGGACGGTCGCATAGTGGTCCTCCCGTCCCTGAGCGTCCGCTTGCCGATGTGGTCAGTATGTGCTCCCCGCACAGGACCAGGCAGCCCTTTACCGGGACCTGTTAGTTGGCTGTGACACGTTTGTCGACCGTTCGACACAGCACGTCACCGACCGGACACCAGGGGTGACGCTGGGGCCCGTACACGGCCCACGGCGCAGGAATCCCGACGCGCGGGGCTGCCTAACCGTCTCGGTCTGGTCCGGCCCCGTGGACCGGGTCTAGGGTCGCAGTCGGTGGGTCGTCCACCACGACATCCACCGGGACAGCCATCAGGGGAGACACCAGGGGAGGAGACCGCCATGAGTGGCCGGGTCGTGCACTTCGAGGTGCCGTTCGAGGACGGGGACCGCGCCCGCAGCTTCTACAAGGAAGCGTTCGGCTGGAACATCTCGCAGATCCCGGAGATGAGCTACACGATGGTGTCGTCGGGACCGACGTCGGAGCAGGGCATGCCCAGCGAGCCCGGCTTCATCAACGGCGGCATGTTCCAGAAGGACAGCTACGGCGTCGGGACGCCGGTGATCACGGTCGAGGTGGACAGCATCGACGCCGCGCTGGAGAAGGTCGCCGAGCTCGGCGGCACCACGGTCGTGCCCAAGGAGACCATCGGCGACATGGGCTGGGCCGCCTACTTCAAGGACACCGAGGGCAACGTGATGGGGCTGTGGCAGAGCGCCCCGAGCACCTGACGCTCTCGCTCCGCCGGCCTCACCCGTCGGTCAGCCGCTGATCGACCAGAACTCGCCGGTGAGCCCGACCTCGTCGAAGATCGCCTGCCGCTGCTCTGGCGTGCGCCGTCGCCAGTCCGGCGACAGCCGGTCGTCGTACCAGCGGCTCGCCAGCGCCCAGAGCGTGGGCAGGTCGACCACGGCGCCGGGCGCGCGCCCCGCGTGCCCGGCCCACCAGACGATGTGCTCCTCCGACCGGAAGAGGGCGATCGTCGCTCAGGTGAAGCCGATGTCGCGCCACCACTCACGCGCGGGCACGGCGAAGTGCGCGACCGCGCCGTCGTACTCGAGCACGCCACCCTCGACGCCGACGCGCAGCGGGTCGGCGCAGTCCGGGCAGCTCGTCGAGACCGCGCCGTCTCGGGCGAGCAGCGCCAGGACCGCAAGCGCGTCCCAGATGCAGTTGCCCCACCAGCGCTGCGATCCCGACTCGACCACGAACGACGTCGGCACCGCCGAGAACGGTTCGGCCATCCACACGTACGGACTGCCCGGCAGCAGCACCAGCGCGCCCTCGGTCTCGGCGAGCCGGCGTAACGAGTCTTCGGCCTCCATCGGCGCGATGCCGAACCGGCGGGCCAGATCCACCGGCGACGGCGCTACGCCGGACTCGGCGATGTGCTGGTAGACCGCCAGGCGGAGCTCGCCGTCGAGGCCGCTCGGCCCGGGTCGGTTCCGCACGGCCTCATTGTGCCGGAGCGGTCAGACGGACGCGGGGACGCGCGCGTCGTCGTACGCGCGGTCGGCGATCGATCGTGCCGGAGGTGTGTGCCGCGACCGGCAGCGCAGGGTCACCCGGTTGCCGGTGGCGTAGTCCCCCAGCCGCGGCGCCTCGGGGTGCTCGGCCAGCAGTCCGGCCCAGTCGAACTCCTCCTCCACGTCCAAGTCGTAGGCGTCCAGCATCAGCCGGAGGGCCGGCAGCGAGGGCCAGCCGGCCAGGACGTTGCGGCCGTGGGAGACACGGTCGCGAGCGCCGTTGCTCTGCACCGCGGCCTTGTCGACGAGCAGATGCACCAACGGCTCGTCGCCGTGGATCACCTTGGTGTCGATCACGCAGTGGCGTGGACCTGCCTTCACGATCCCGCGCAGCAGGTCGGGGTAGCGCAGCGTGTGGTACATGAACCCGAAGCAGAACACGACGTCCACGTCGAAGTCGCGGCGCTTCAGCACCCGGAACAGGTCACCGTTGACGAACTCGTAGCGCTCGTCCGCGACGCCGTACTCCGCGAACGTGAGTCTGGCGTTGCCGACCAGCTCCGCACGCGCCTCGACACCGATCACATGCTCGGCGCCGGCCTTGAGCGCCGCGAACGACCACCGGCCGTCGTGGCTGGCGAGGTCGAGCACCCGGGCGCCCGCCAGGATCTCCCGGTTGGCCTGAATCATCGCGCGCTGCCGGAGGTCGAGCCGGTACGCGGTCGCCGCGGTCTCACTGGTCTCGTAGAACAACGGATAGTCGTCGAAGAAGAAGCCCCTGTCGCCCTGGGGTGGCCTGCTCGCTCGCATACGCAGGAGCGTGGGCGCCGCAGGTGAACCGAAGGCGAAACCGACACCAACCGGTCATGGCACGTCCACAGCGTCTCGGTGGTGGTACGCGTGCGTGGGCATGGGTACGGCATCGGTAGGTGAACCGAACGAGGTGGTTGGCATGCGGTTCCTGCGAGGAATGGGCGGCGTCCTGCTGTGGATCGTCGCCTCGCTCATCGGCCTGGTGGGGGCAGTCCTGTGCGTGACGATCATCCTGCTGCCGCTGGGCATACCGGTGTTGCTGATCGCTCGGCGGATGTTCGGGATCGCGACGAAGCTGCTGCTGCCGCGCGAGATGTCGCACCCCGTCGACGAGGCCGCGAAGTCACTGCGCAAGACGAAGAAGAAGGCGGGCAAGAAGCTGCCTGACGCCCCCGGCACGACGGATGTCGCCGACGCCGGCAAGAAGGCGCACAAACGCATGCAAAAGGGTGGCCGTCGGCTACGCAAACAGCTGGCCGGCTGACCCGCTGCCTCCGGCCTCCGCCCGCAGTGCGGCCCGTCCGGCCTATGACGAACCCGGCGGCGGAGGTAGGCTGGACATCGGGTTCGGACAACAGCCCACCGCACACAATGCTGAGCGCGTCGTGCACGTTGCGCGCTCGCCGCAGTGAGCTGAGAAGGCGAATGCTCGTGACCAACGAACCCGACCATGCCTACGCACAGGTCCTACCGCTCGATGTCGACTTCTGTCGCGAGGACCAGGCCTCGTTCCGACTCGAGCAGACGCACGGCTCGACGGTCGTCGTGGCCGGCGGCGAGGTCGACCTGTTCACCTCCCCTTGTCTGCACGAGGCCCTGATCGCCGCGGCCGCCTGCTCCGCCCACCTCATCGTCGACCTGCAGGCCGTGACCTTCCTCGACTCGACCGGACTCGGTGTCCTGGCCGGTGCGTACACCCGGGTGCGCGAGCGGGACGGCTCGGTGTCCCTGGTCGGTCCGAGCGGACTGGTGCGAGAGGTTCTGCACATCACCCGGATGGACGACGCCCTGCCGGTGTACGCCAGCCTCGGCGACGCCGTCGCCGCCCAGAACGGCGTACCCGAAGCAGGCGGCTGACAGCGGCCACCCCTCGTGGGGGTAGGGCTCATGATGGGCATGGGGTGAGATGCCGTGGACACCGAGAAGCTTGCTGCGACGTTCATCGACCTGGCGGACACGCTGGTCGACGACTTCGACGTGCTCGACCTGCTGTACGTGCTGGTGACCCGCTGCGAGGAGCTGTGGGGCCTGGCCGCGGCCGGGCTGCTGCTTTCCGACGACCAGAACCGGCTCCGGGTCGCGGTCGCCTCCAACGAGAGCGCCCGGCTGCTGGAGATCTTCCAGATCCAGTACGACGAGGGCCCCTGCCTGGAGTGCTACCACACCGGAGGCCCGGTCAGCGCCAACGACCTGGACAGTGCCGATGGTCGGTGGCCCCGGTTCGCGCCGGCCGCGACCGCTGCCGGGTTCGTGGCCGTGCACGCACTGCCGATGCGACTGCGCGGGGAGGTGATCGGGGCGCTCAACCTGTTCAGCGACTCTCGAGTGCCGCCGATCAGCGAGCAGGAGATCCCGATCGCGCAGGCGCTGGCCGACGTGGCCACCATCGCGATCCTGCAGGACCGGCTGGCACGAAGCCGCGAGACGCTGGCCGAACAGCTGCAGGGAGCCCTGAACAGCCGCATTGCGATCGAACAGGCCAAGGGCGCTCTCGCCCTGCATCTGGGGATCAACCCCGAGCAGGCCTTCGAGCTGCTCCGTGAGCGCGCCCGCAGCACCCGGCGACGGCTGACCGAGGTCGCTGCGGAGGTCGTGCAGCGCACGCTTCCCGACGCCTCGTGGTCGAAGAGCGAGAAGCCGAAATGAGAACGCGCTGACAAGGCGTCCCGCGAGCTGCTGACGACCTAGTAGACGACCCCTAGACGACTTCGGTGTGCTCGTGCGCCACGACGTCGTACCAGGTGGCGGTGCTCGGTTCGGCCTGCAGCTCCTCCAGCTTGGTACGTGCCTCCAGGAACGCCTCGTCGTCGTGCCAGGCCTCCCAGTCCTCGCGGCTGCGCCACGTCCCGATGATCACCCGCGTGGCGGGAGCATCGGACGGGGTCAGCAGCTGTCCGGAGACCCAGCCGGGACGGCCGTGCGCGGACTGGAACCGCTCCCTGATCAGCGTGTCCCACTCGTGCTGTGCGCCGGGGCTCAGGTGCATGGTGGTGATGACGGTCATCATCGAGCTCACCCCTTCGTGGGTGTCTTCTGCGCTGGTCTCTTCGCTGGGTCTCAGGAGTGCGTGCCCGCCTCCGCCCACACGCCGAGCTCGTTGCCGCTCGGGTCGTGGAAGTGGAAGCGACGACCGCCGGGGAAGTCGTACGGGCCCGCGACCACACGACCTCCGGCCGCCTCGACGGCGGCGACGCTGGCGTCGAGGTCGGTGGAGAAGAGCAGCACGAACGGTCCGCCGGCCAGCACATCGGCGGCCAGGCACAGTCCGCCGGCCTCCGGCGCGGACGCGCCCGCGGGGCTCTTGATGCCGGCGTACTCGGGCCCGTAGTCGTTGAACTCCCAGCCGAACGCGCTGCCGTAGAACCGCTTGGCCTGCTCCACGTCGGTGACCGAGATCTCGACGTAGTCGATCGCATGGTGACGGTGCGGCGAAGTCTCTGGCATAGGCCCGATTCTGCACCACCCGGGCGAGTCGCCGCACGGGTCAGACTCTGCCACCAGCGGAGATTCCAACGCGGCGCTAGGCCGGCTGCGCCCCGGGGCGGCCGTCCTCCACCACGAACGAGGCGAACGTGGTCTGCGGCGCGTCCGGCCGGCTGACCGTGCTCACCATCTGCAGGTCGGTGCGCATCTCGTCGTGGTCGAGCCGGCAGCGCACGTAGCCGCGACGGTCGCCGTCGAAGAACTGGATGTGCGGGTTGTACTTGATCATCGGGCCGTAGTACGGGCCGTACACCTCGTCGTCACCGTTGGTCGAGATCGACGTGCCCACGAACTCGGTGGCCACGGTCGGCGACGCGTCGTCGTCGAAGTCGCGCAGGATGTCGTTGACGAACGTCGAGTGCCAGTCACCGGTCACCACCACCGGGTTGCGGACGTCGTGCCGGCGCCAGGCCCCGACCAGCCGGTTGCGCGCGCCCGGGAAGCCGTCCCAGGCGTCGTGCCAGAGGCGCTGCCCGTCGGGGCCGTCGTGGTCGAGCCGCGCCAGCATGACGTTGCTGCCGAGGACGTTCCACCGGGCCGTCGAGTCGGCGTACCCGCGGTAGAGCCACGACTCCTGCCGGTCGCCGAGCATCGTCACCTCCGGACCGTACGCCGCGTCGCACGCGTCGGCCTCGCCCCATCCGCACGGCGGGACGCTGCGGTACTGCCGCCCGTCGACCAGGTCGACCTGGGCGAGGTCACCCCAGGCCAGCCGCCGGTAGATGCGGGGACCGGTGCCGTCGGGGCGGGCCGGCGCGCGTACCGGCTGGTGCTCGTACCACGCCTGGTACGCCGCGGCACGAAGCGCGCTGATGTCGCCCTCGTACTGCGACTGGTCGTTGGCGTAGTCGTTCTGCACCTCGTGGTCGTCCCAGGCCACCATCCACGGGAAGCGCGCGTGCGCGCGCTGCAGCTCCGGGTCGGTCTTGAACAGGGCGTACTGCAGCCGCCACCGGTCGAGGTCGCGCGGCGCCTCGCGCAGCGTCTCCGGCACCGGGGTGTTGCGGTAGCCGCCCTGTGCGGGGATGCCGCCCTCGTAGACGTAGTCGCCCAGATGCAGCACGAAGTCGAGGTCCTCCTCCGCGAGGTGCCGGTAGGAGGGGTAGTAGCCGGAGGCCCAGTCCTGGCAGGACGCGAACGCGAACGCCAGCGACGAGGTGTGCACACCTGACGGCACCGTCGTTCGGGTACGCCCGACCGGTGACACGTCGCCGCGGTAGCGGAAGCGGTAGAACCACTCGCGCGCGGGCAGCAGGCCGTCGACCTCCACGTGCACCGAGTGCGCGAGGTCCGGGAGCGCCCAGGAGGTGCCCGCCGGACCACCAGCCGGAACCCCTCGTCGCGTGCGATCTCCCACTGCACGGGAACGCGCCGGGTCGGCATGCCGCCGCCGCGGGCCAGCGGCCGCGGCGCCAGCCGGGTCCAGAGCACGACACCGGTCGGCGTCGGGTCGCCGCTGGCCACGCCCAGCGTGAACGGGTAGTCGCCGCCGGGTGGCCGCGGTGCGGCCTCGGCCCGGCCGACCGGCAGCTGGGCGACAGCGGCCGCGCCGGCGACCGCTCCCACGCCGGCGAGGAAGCGGCGCCGGTCGATCTCGCTCGTGCGGAATGACATGCGGGGCTCGGTCATGGCATCCGGTTCTACACCGCGACGCGCCGACAGTCACCGAACGCCACCCCAACCGCGGATGTCGCCTCGACGGCGCGTCGGACAAGCTGCTGCGTGAGGACGGGTCCTAGCGGCGTTCGGGCTCGCGCTGCGTGTCCCGCCGCATCGAGCCGGCCACGGCGGCGGCGATCGCGGTCGTGATGGGCACAGCGGCGATGATTCCCAGTCCGCCGACCAGGCCGCGGACGACCTCCTGGGCCACGGGTTCCTGGCTGACCGCGACGCCGAACGGGATGTCGATGACCGAGAACACCAGCAGCAGCGGCAGCGTCGCCCCGATGTACGCGAGCACGAGCGTGTTGACCGTCGACGCGACGTGTGCCCGCCCGATGCGCATGGCGCGCGTGAACAGGGCGCCCGACGACGCCTGGGGGTCGGCGTCGGCCAGCTCCCACACCGACGACGCCTGGGTCACGGTCACATCGTCGAGGACGCCGAGCGCACCGATCACCAGGCCGGCCAGCAGCAGGCCGCTCAGGTCGACCTGGCCGGCGACGGCGCCGAGGAACTGGCTCTCCTCCTCCTTCAAGCCGGTGAAGCTCCCCAAGCGGGTGAAGGCGCTGCCGATCGTGCCGGTCAGCGCGAGCGCCAGCAGGGTCCCGAGCATGGCCACGTTCGTGCGCATGTTGAACCCGTGCGAGAGATAGAGCGTGACGACCATGATCGTCGACGCGGTCACGATCGCCACCGCCAGCGGCGGCGACCCCTCGAGCAGGGCCGGCAGCGCGAACACCGTGATCAGGGCCAGCGAGAACCCCAGGCTCACCAGTGACCCGATCCCCCGCCAGCGCGACAGCAGGAGGACGCCGGCGACGAAGACACCGAGCAGGAGCAGCAACGGGCTGGTCCGGTCGAAGTCGACGAACTGGTACTGCTGACCCGCCGGAGCCTCGGCGAAGTAGCTGAGCACGACCGTGTCTCCCGGCTCGACCTCGGGAGCCTGGGCGCCGAACGGGATCGCGGCCTCGGCGCGCCCGGGCGCACCCGCACCCTCGGTGACCTCGACCGTGGCGGCGAGACACTGCGGCACCCCGTTGCGACAGGCGTGGACGTCGACCACCGTCGCGTGGGCCCGTTGGACGGCGAGACCGGGAGGCGGCCGCACCTCGCTCGAGGAGGGCCACAACAGCCCGAGCCCGACGGCGGTGGCGGCGACCAACGGCACCAGCACGACCGCGAGCGCGACCCGCACACCGCGCGGCACCGGCCCCGGAGAGCGAACGTGGGCGTGGCTGTGCGCGTGCGTCACGACAGCAAGCCGGCAGCTGACTCAGGCCGTGCCGACATCGGCACCTGCCGAACCGTGGGCACCTTGACATCGGTGCAACAAATGACAATCATTTTCATCTCAGGGAGATCGTACCCAGGAGGTAAGTCGTGCTGCCAGTCCCCACGGTCGTGGTCGCGTCGATCGACTCGGTGCTGCGCGAGTCTGCCGTGGACGGCCTGGTCACCGACCTCCCCGGAGCAGTCGCGGTCCGAGTGGACATGTACGTCGACCAGGGGCTCCTGCATCGCACGGTCTACGACACGGCCAGTGTGATCGAGGAGGCCTGGGTGCCGCTGGACCACGTCTGCCTGTCCTGCGCGATGCGCGAGGAGATCCTGCCCACGCTCGAACGGGTCGCCGCCACACTGCGGCCTACGGCGATCCACGTCGCGCTCCCCGTCACCGCGGAGCCGCTGCCACTGGTGGCCGCGCTGAGTGCGTTCGAGCCGATCGCGGTGCGTGGGGTCGTCTCGGTGTTCGACGCCGACCGACTCGAGGCCGACCTGCTCGGCGACGACCTGCTGGCCGAGCGCGGACTCGCCTTCACCGCCACCGACCGCCGCGCGGTAGGCGAGGTGCTGGCACACCAGGTCGAGGCCGCCGACCTCCTGCTGACGCCCGAGCCGCCGCCCGCCCGTGCCGCCGCTCTGCTCGACCACCTCACCGACGTCACGGTGCGCCGGCAGCCGCTGCACGACACCGACGGCCGTGCGCTGGTGACCGCGGACCGCGATGCGGAGCCGGCGCCCGCCGACGTCGTGCGCGGCGACCTGCTGCACGTCAGGTCGACGGGCGCCGGCCCCCGCGAAGGGGTGTGGACCCTCGACCTGCAGTCGTGGCGACCGCTCCACCCGGGACGGCTTCTCGACCAGGTCGTCAGCCTCGGCACCGGACCGTTGCGCGGTCGAGGCCACTTCTGGCTCCCCACCAGGCCGACGGTCGTGTGCGCCTGGGACGGTGCCGGCGGTCAGCTCAGCATCGGCGACCACGGCCGGTGGGCGACCGCGCCGGACACCCACCTGGTCATCACCGGGACCGCGACGGACCCCGACGCACTGATCCGCGCGTTCGACACCGCGCTGATGGACGACGGCGAGCTTGCACAGGGCCTGGCGCGCTGGCACGGCCGGGACGACGGGCTCGACCGCTGGCTCGGCGAGCAGCGCGGCGCCGCCTGACTGGCTCAGGAGCCGTCGGGGAAACGGAGTACGTCGAGGAACAGCGGCAGCTCGCCCGTTCGGGGTCCGGTCTGACCGTTCGGCGCGAACTTCGCCGGCCCACCGCCGGTGATCGTGTCGAGGTCCGCCGAGGACGCGATCCTGCCCTCGACGTCGAAGGTGTCCACCACGTACGGCAGACCGTTCGACGCCAAGGGGTCCGGTGAGTCCATGACGTGGAAGTGCAGGTGCGGGACGTCGGTGTTGCCGGTGTTGCCCAGCCGGCCCAGCAGCTGACCCGCGCGCAGGTCGCTGCCGACGGCGACCCCCTCGGTCGGCCCCCGCTGCAGGTGCGCGTACAAGGCGTACCGCCCGCCGCCGATGTCCTGCACCACGTGGTTGCCGCCGTAGTCCTCGATCGGCAGCCCCGTGGGGTTGGCACCCGGTGTCTGCTCCTCCAGGTCGTCGACGACGGCGACCACAGGTCCGTCCGCGACCGCGCGTACGGGTGCGCCGTAGTAGTCGTAGCTGGACAGCCGGTCCTCTGGGCCGTCGAACATGCGCCCCCGCGGGTCGAGCCGGATGAAGTCGATGGCGAAGCGCTCCGGTGCCCACAGCGCGCCGTGGAACGGGTTGAGAGCCGCACGGTGAGGAGTCACGACGTCGCAGCAGCCGTTGCCGTCGAGCCACCGCGGACCCGCGAGTGGAGACCGGATGGACACCGCCTCCACGGACTGCACGGGGACGTCTGCGACGCCCTCGGCGAGCCGCCGGGGGACCAGCGGCGGGGTCGCCTGTGCGAAGCGCACGTCGAGCACGTGCTGGAGCCGCTCAGGCACGTCGTCGACGTTCGAGACGGTCGGGTCCAGCCACAGGAAGCCCTGCTGCCCCGGTGCCAGGGTCACGCCCTCACCGCCGCCTGCGACGAGGAACTTGGCTGCCAGGCTGGAGCCCCGCACGCGCTGCAACGTCCTCTCGCCGGCGAGCGCGGTGACCGACATGATCGTCGCGGGCTGCGAGTAGGTGTTGGTCAGGAGCAGCTCGTAGACCAGGTGCACGCGCCCGTCCGTGCCGGTCACCGGCACGGGTGCGGCCAGTGCGGCTGCGGTGACCGGTGTCAGGGCGCCAGGGTCGGTGCCGGCCGGCGGGGGTGCGGTCGCACGGTTCGCGGCTGCCGGGGTGGTGCCGGCATCGGACGCGCCCGCAGAGGACGCGTCCGGCGACTGTCCGGTGCAGGAGACCGCGAGCAGGCCCGCGAGCAGCGCTCCGGCGGTGCGCGCTGTGATCGCTGCCGGGTGGTTGGGGCGGCCTGGGCGGCCCGAGCGGTGTGGTCGCAGACGCGTGTTCATCGGGCGGTCCCCTCCCCCGGAGAGTGCCAACCGCGATGAGCGCGGCCGAGGCCTCCAACCGTTGACTCCAACATCGCCCCCGTTCGCCCGTCGTGCATCCCAAACGAGGCAAATTCCGCCCCATTTGTGCCCGGTCCGATGGTCTCGGGACCAAGGTCCCGTTTCGCCCGGGCAGGAGGGAGCGGAGTATTGAATTAATTCCCACACAGGGCAGCCGACCGATCGTCTCCACCGCCCCGCAAAATCCCTTCGGTCAGGCGCCCAGACGCGGGCCGCTGCGATGCTCCCCCACGGCACACGCAGCGGCCCGCGGGCACGTCTGCACCCTTTCTCACCCCGGCACGGCGGACTCGTGCCGCCTGTTCCGCTCGGGCCGCCGGTGTTCCTCTGCTCAGGCGGTTGCCGGCGTCCAGGCCGGGTCGCGACCGGCATACCCGAGGGCGCGGTCGAGGTCGGAGGCGCCTGCGGGAACCTCCACCACCGGACCGAACAGGCCCTCCCGGGCCGCAGCCTGCTCCGGCTGCGCGCTCACACCGGTGAACTCGAGCACGACGGCAGCGCTCACCGGGTCACACTCGAACGCCTGCCCGGTCGAGCGGGCGAGGTCCCAACCGTGCAGCACGAGCTCGTCGAGCGCGACGGCGCCCATCTGTTCGGCCGGCATCGTGAAGCCCCCGGCCTCGGTCATGCCCTCCCAGGCCTGCGGGTCGCGCCATGCCTCGGCCAGCGAGTCGAGGCGCTGCGGCAACAGGGCCCGCCACTGCGTGTCGAGGTGCCCGGCGGTCGCCTCGCCCGGCCCACTCTCCTCGCTTCCACGTTCCTCCTCGACGGTGGTCTTGCGCGCAGCCCAGGTGAAGGCGAGCGAGAGCCCCATCAGGTGGTCGAGCAGGGCCCCCACCGAGTACTCGGGGCAGGGCGTGGGGCCGTCCAGGTGGTCGTCTTTCACGCCGTCGAGCAGGCGCGAGACCTCCCGGGCGGCGGGAGCGAGGTCGATCGTGGGCACGGCGGTTCCTCCAGGCGGTGAGATCACAGGACCGTTGTCAGAGGGGACTCCGCGTCGCGGGAGAACTCATCGGTGGCCGAACGACCGACTACCACGTCCGAAATCTGGATGCCGTCTGTCGGTCATCGCTGGCAGAGTCGCCGCCAGCAGTACTCCACCCGTCCCGGCCCCGGGCCGGTGCACCCAGTAGGGAGGGACCCCGATGACGTCCATGACCACTCAGTCGGTCGTGAGCCGCCTGCTCGCGGTCTTCGGCGGCCAGGCCATCACCCCCGACCACCCCGACTACGACAGCGCCAGGGCGGTGTTCCCGGGTGGCTTCGACCGCCGTCCGGCCGTGATCGTGCGGCCGCGCGACGCCGAGGGTGTCCGGGAGGTCGTCGCACACGCCCGGGAGTCGGGTCTGCCGCTCGCGGTGCGCTGCGGCGGGCACAGCGACGCCGGGCACGGCGTCTGCGACGACGGGATCGTGCTCGACCTCGCGGCGATGAAGGGCGTCGACATCGACGTGGCCGGGCGCACCGTGTGGGCCGAGGCCGGCCTGACGGCGGCGGAGCTCACCGCCGCGATCGGTGAGCACGGCCTGGCCGTCGGGTTCGGCGACACCGGCTCGGTGGGCATCGGCGGCATCACGCTGGGGGGCGGGGCCGGCTTCCTCGCGCGCAAGTTCGGGCTCACGGTCGACGACCTGCTCGCCGCCGAGCTGGTCACTGCCGCCGGTGAGGTTCTGCAGGTGGACGCCGAGCACCATCCCGAGCTGTTCTGGGCGATCCGCGGCGGCGGGGGCAACTTCGGCGTGGTCACCCGGTTCAGGTTCCGACTGCACGAGCTGCCGACGGTCGTCAGCGGAATGCTCCTGCTCCCGGCCAGTGCCAAGGTTCTCGCGTCGTTCCTGGCGCTGGCCGAGGCCGCACCGGACGAGCTGAGCACGATCGCCAACGTCATGCCCGCGCCGCCGTTGCCGTTCGTGCCCGAGGAGCACCACGGCAAGATGGTCATCCTGGCGTTGGTCTGCTACGCCGGCCCGGCCGACGAGGGCGAGAAGGTGCTGGCACCCTTCCGCGCACTCACGACGCCGCTGACCGAGATGGTCGGGGAGGTGCCGTTCTCCCAGGTCTATCCGCCGGAGGCGCCCGACTACCACCCGAAGGCCGCGGGCCACACGATGTTCGTCGACTTCGTCGACGAAGAGATGGCCGCGGCGATCATGCGACACCTCGAGAGCTCCGACGCGTCGATCCGGGTCGTGCAGCTGCGGGTGCTCGGCGGCGCGGTGGCGCGGGTCGCGCCGGAGGCCACGGCGTACGCACACCGGGCGTCGCGGATCATGGCCAACATCGCCGCGTTCTACGACAGCGACGAGGAGAAGGCCCAGCGCGAGATCTGGGTCCGCGAGGTCGCCGACACCATCAAGCAGTCCGACGAGGGTGCCTACGTCAACTTCCTCGGTGTCGAGGGTCCCGAGCGGGTGCACGCGGCCTACCCGGGCGCGACCTGGGACCGGCTGGTGGCGGCCAAGCGGCGCTACGACCCGGACAACCTGTTCCGCCTCAACCTCAACATCCCACCCGACGGTGCCTGAGGCCGGCGTGACGACCTCGACGGCGAAGGGCCGGGCCTTCCGCGACCTGCACGCCACCAGCCACACCGGCGCGTTCGTGATCCCGAACCCCTGGGACGTGGGCACCGCCCGGCTGCTGGCCCATCTGGGCTTCCGCGCGCTGGCGACCACGAGCATGGGCTTCGCGTTCTCCACCGGCAGACGCGACACCGCCGTCGGCCGCGACGAGATGGTCGCGCACGTCGAGGTCATCGCCGGCGCGACCGGGCTGCCGGTGAGCGCCGACCTCGAGGACGGCTACGCCGACTCACCGGCGATGGTGGCGGAGACGATCCGGCTGGCCGCCCAGGCGGGGGCGGTGGGCGGCTCGATCGAGGACGCCACCGGTGACCACACCGACCCGATCCGCGACATCGGGCCGGCCGTCGAGCGCCTCACAGCCGCCGCCGAGGCCGCGCACTCGCTGCCGTTCCCGTTCATGCTCACCGGACGCGCGGAGAACTACCTGCACGGACGCCCCGACCTCGCCGACACCATCCGCCGCCTGCAGGCCTACCAGGAGGCCGGCGCCGACGTGCTCTACGCACCCGGCCTGACCACACCGGAGGAGATCGCCGAGGTCGTCCGGTCCGTCGACCGGCCGGTCAACGTCCTGATGGGTCTGCGCGGAGCAGAGCTCACGGTCGCCGAGCTCTCGGCGGTCGGGGTGGCACGCATCAGCGTCGGAAGCGCGCTCTACCGCGCGGCTCTCGGTGCGTTCCTCGCCGGTGCCGAGGAGATCCGTGACCGGGGAACCTTCACGTTCGCCTCCGCCGCGGTCGCCCCCGCTGTCGTGGATCCGGTGTTCGACGACTAGCGACCTCCTTGGCACCGAGCTGCCGCGATGCACGGGGAGCTAGGCGACGTCGCTCGACGGCCAGGGCACGACGGCCTCGGCCGGCACCCGGTAGACCACCAGCGTGCCGTCCCGTTGCGGTCGCACATCGGGCCACTCCCGGCCGATCCGGGCCAGCAGGCGCCGGTTGTCCGCGAGCAGGTACATCTGCACGGCGGCCGCGCCGGCGTCGGTCGCGTCCCGGGCAACCGCCGCGAGAAGCCGGCCGCCCAGACCGCGCCCCTGCCAGCCGTCCGCGACCACCGCCGCGAGCTCGGCGACCGGCCGGTCGGCCGGCGTGCCCGGTTCGAACACCCAGCAGGCGTGGCCCACGACCGTCTCGCCGGAGACATGGCCGGCGACGGCCAGCCACGCGCCGCGCTCGCCGGTCGCGTGCACCAGCTGAGCGCGCAGGCGGGCGGAGAGCTCACCACCACCGCTGAGGAACCGCTGGTAGAAGGACTGCGGTGACAGGCCGGCCAGCATCGCGGCGAGGCCCGCCTCGTCGCCGGGGCAGGCCGGCCGAAGCGTCGGCGGCGGGCATCGACGCGGCGCGAGCGCCTCCGGCTGAGTCCCATTCACAGACTCAGCCTGGCACCGCTTGTCTGAGTCTGTCAAGCAGACTTAGACTTGCTTCCGATGAGTACCAGCCCCACTCCCTCGGTAGCCCACACTCCCCCGGCCGCACTGCAGTGGTCCGCGGACAACTGCTCGATCGCTGGCTCGCTGGAGATCGTCGGCGAGCGCTGGACGTTCCTGGTGCTGCGCGAGCTGTTCCAGGGCGTACGCCGGTTCGACGACCTCCGCGTGCGTACGTCGATCTCTCGCCAGCTGCTCAGCGAACGGCTGAGGATGCTGGTCGAGCGGGGGCTCGTGCGCCGCGAGCCGTACCGCGACGAGGGGCGGCGGCAGCGCCACGAGTACCGCCTGACCGAGACCGGCCTCGAGCTCTACCCGATCCTGGTCGCGCTGATGGCCTGGGGCGACGCCCACCTGACCGGGCCGGAGGGCCCGTCGATGGTGCTGGAGCACCGCGACTGCGGCGAGGCCGTGCACCTGGAGATGCGGTGCGCGGCCGGGCACGTCCTCACCCCCCGCGAGGTGGGCGGCCGTCCGGGTCCGGGGGCTCGGCGGCGCGCCGGCTGACCACCGACTCGCCCACGCGCCTGATGTCGGCGAGGTGGTGCAGTCCCTCGTGCAGCGCCTGTCGTACGAGCCAGCGCGCGGTCCGCTCCTCACCCGGCAGCCGGGTGACCGTACGGTCCCACTGCTCGTCGCGGTTGCGGCGCACCTCCTCGCAGAACCCGGCCGCGGCCGCGGCGAGCTCGTCGAGCACGGCCACGAGGTCGCGCTCGTTGTAGCGGAAGCGGCGTACGCGCAGGTCGTTGAGCATCGGCTCCAGAACCGGCCGGTCCTCGGTGCGGGCACGGTGCAGACGGATGGTGTAGGCGACGTAGACGTCGCGCAGGTGGCACGCGTACTCCGTGACCGACCACGTGGTCGGCTCCGGTCGCTGCCGCAGAACGCCGGGACGAGCGTCCTCATCGATCGCGGCGACGGCCGTGCGGGCGTCGTCCGGCACCGAGGCGATCTGCTCCACGGCCTGCTCGACGGTCACCTCGGTGTACGCCACCTGGCACGCAGCGCAGACATGGTCCTCCGCCTGCAGCGGCGGCACAGCGGGGTCGCGCCGCGTGGACGGGTCTCCGGGGTCGGACACGGGAACCATCCTGCACCTTCCGCCCGGCGGTGGTGGTCTTGACGCTGGTCGTCGCGGCGCAGAAGGCTACGGGCTGGCCGCGACTGAGACGGAGGCAGCATGAACCGGTTCGAGCAGGGCGTCTACGAATGCATGAACCCGACGGCGGATCTGCTGGAGAGGACCACCGACCCGCTGCACCGCGCCATGCTGCTGAACTTCTGGCGGCATGTACATCTGGAGGGGGCCGGCGAGTTCGACAAGATCGTCGCCTCGGACATGATGGTCGACCATCCCGTCTACCGGGTCACGTGGGGTGTCAGCCCGGCGGTGATCGAGGGCAAGGACGGCGTCCTCGGCTTCTATAACAGCGTCGGCGAGACGGTGCTGTGGAACTCCGACGACCGCCTCGCCGTCGCGGACTGGGGAATCTGCGACGAGCTCACGTTCCACCAGCTCGCGCGCGGCGAGGGCCTGCAGGCAGTCGGCTACGACGTCGAGCACTCCGACCGGCTTTACCACGTGTCGAGTCGGCAGTCGTTCATCTGGCCGTACGACGACCAGGCCCGGCTGGCCGGGGAGCACCTCTACGAGGACAAGACCAGCCTGCAGGTCGAGGAGGTCGACCCCGCCGAGGCCATCACCCCCGCACGGGTCCAGGAGATCCATCGCGAGCAGCTTGCCAAGCTGGAGGCCGAACGCGGGGACCGGTTCTGGGTGCTCGGCCGGGCCTGAGCCGACCGGTCGCGCCGCCGAGGGCGGTGGAGATGAGGCTATGGAGGGTCGCCGTCGTGGTGCCCTGCCTGGTCGGGCTGCTCGCCGCCGGCTGCGGAGAGGGGCCGTACGAGCCCACGCCGCGAGGCGACCCCGGTCCCGGCGCGCCCCCGTCGAGCCAGGCACCGGACGCGCCCGGCTCGGCCACGCCGGAGCCGGAGACCCCACCCGCCTCGTGG
>DATMEB010000127.1:0-2756 GCA_035557095.1 Nocardioidaceae bacterium
AAGCCCACCGAGGAAGAGATCCTCGCCGGTCTCGCCGAGATCGTCGAAGAGGTCGCCGGCGTCGAGGCCGACGAGGTCACCGCCGACAAGTCCTTTGTGGACGACCTGGACATCGACTCGCTGTCCATGGTCGAGATCGCCGTGCAGGCCGAGGACCGCTTCGAGGTGAAGATCCCGGACGCGGAGCTCGCGAACCTCAAGACCGTCGGGGACGCGGTCAGCTACGTCTCCAAGAACGCCTGACTGACACACCGCCACGACCTGGAGGGGCCATGAGCACGGTCGATGTGGTCATCACCGGCATGGGCGCGACGACGCCGCTCGGCGGCGACGTCACATCCACCTGGGATGCACTGATCGCCGGCCGCAACGGCATCGTCGTCAACGACGCCGAGTGGGTCGAGAAGTACGGCCTGCCGGCGAAGCTCGCCGCGAAGCTGGCCGTCGAGCCGTCGGAGGTGCTGCCCCGCGTACAGCTGCGCAGGCTGGACCGCTGCGAGCAGATCGCGATCATCGCGGCCCGCCAGGCGTGGGAGGACGCGGGCTACGAGATGCCGACCGAGGACAACCAGCCGGTCGATCCCGACCGGCTGGGCGTCGCCATCGGTACCGGCATCGGCGGTCCGGTCACGCTGCTCGACCAGGACGACCTGCTGGAGAGCCAGGGGTTGCGCAAGGTCTCGCCGCTGACCGTGCCGATGCTCATGCCCAACGGTCCGGCCGCGCACGTCAGCATCGAGCTGATGGCAAGGGCCGGGGTGCACTCCCCTGCGTCGGCCTGCGCGTCCGGCGCCGAGGGTCTGGCCACCGCGTGGCAGATGATCCAGTCCGGCCGAGCCGACGTGGTCGTGGCGGGTGGCGCCGAGGCGTGCATCCACCAGATCACCGTGGCCGGCTTCGCCCAGTCGCGAACGCTGTCCCTGCGCAACGACGAGCCGGACCGCGCGTCCCGGCCGTTCGACGTGCACCGGGACGGGTTCGTGCTCGGCGAGGGCGCCGGCGTGCTCGTGCTGGAGCGCGAGGACTACGCCCGGGCGCGGGGCGCGCGGATCTACGGTCGCCTCGCCGGCACCGGCATCACGTCCGACGCGTACCACATCACGGGCAACCACCCGGAGGGCATCGGCCAGATCAACGCGATCACCCAGGCGCTGCGCAGCGCCAACCTGTCCCCGTCCGACGTGGGGCACGTGAACGCCCACGCGACGTCCACCGTGGTGGGCGACATCGGGGAGGCCGTCGCGATCAGCAAGGCGATCGGCGACCACGTGGTGCTCACCGCGCCGAAGAGCGCGATGGGGCACCTGGTCGGCGGCGCCGGCGCGGTCGAGAGCATCGTGACGCTGCTCTCGATGTACCACGGCGTCATCCCGGCCACGCGCAACCTGGAGAACCAGGATCCGAAGGTCGGGCTGGACGTCGTCGCCGGTGAGCCGCGCAAGATGGAGATCACCGCGGCAGTGAACGACTCGTTCGGCTTCGGTGGGCACAACGTGGCACTGGCCTTCACCGCGGCCTGACCACTCCTCCGTCCGCCTCGTCGTCGAGTCACTCGGCGGCGAGGCGGCGGCTCAGGACTGGGGACAGGCCTCGTGCTGAGGCGAGGCGCTGGCCGGCGAGGAGTCGATCCTCCACTCGCCGTCCAGCTGGATCAGCGGGAAGACCACGTTCCAGTTGATGCAGGCCTCCGGCAGCTCCTGCGGCGCGTCGTTCGGGTCCTGCGTGCTCGTGAAGGTCATCAGCGCCCGGACCGAGTCGTCCTCGGCCAGCTCGATTCGGTAGACCACGATGTTGCCGTCCCGCGTGGTGCGGTAGTCCGCCAGCCACTTGTCCTGCGGCTGGCGCGCCACCCGTTCCGGGATGACCGTGTCCTGCCAGGCCGCGTAGTCCTTCGTGTTGATCGAGTCGAAGTAGCGCTGCAGCAGCTCGCGCACGGTGTCGTACATCGGATGGCCGGTCGCGTCCGGGGTGCCCTTGACCACTCCGGTGCCGGGCTGGTCGTCCTGCGGCACCGCCGACGACGACGGGATCACCGCGGGCGGCGACGCCGAGGCGGGCTCGTCGTACCACATGCGCGCGAACAGGGCCCCTACCGCGGTGGCGATCACCGTGATCAGCAGCACCGGCAGCAACCACAGCTGACGTTGACGGGGACGGTCGGACGGCACCCGTAGAGGGTGTCACATCGGGCTCAGCCGACGCGGTGCAACCAGGTCACCGGCGCCCCGTCGCCGGCCCGTCGGTACGGCTCGAGCGCGATGTCCCAGGACGCGCCGAGCAACTCGTCGACCTTGTGGGCGAACGCCTCCCCGGCCCGGCTGGCCGTCGCCATCGCGCGGAGCTGGTCCTCGCCCACCACGATGTCGCCGTTCGCCGAGGTACGTGCGCGCCACAGGCCCAGCGTCGGCACGAAGCAGAACCGCTCGCCGTCGACGCCCTCGCTCGGTTCCTCGGTGACCTCGAAGCGGACCATGGGCCACGCCTTCAGCGCGCTCACCAGCTTGGCTCCGGTGCCGGGATCGCCGGTCCAGCCGCACTCGGCCCGGAGCTGTCCCTGCGCCTCGGGCTGCGCGGTCCACTGCAGATTCGCCCGGACTCCCAGGGTGCCCGAAATAGCCCACTCGACGTGCGGACATACCGCAGACGGCGACGAGTGGACGTACACCACGCCACGAGTGCTCACTGCTGACCTCCGCTTGATCGACGAGGAACCGTCTTCCCCTACGTCCTCGCCACGGCGGCCAGCGCACTCATCT
>DATMEB010000128.1:0-24305 GCA_035557095.1 Nocardioidaceae bacterium
CGACAGCGTTCGTGGAGAGGATGAGAGGCAGCCATTCGGGCGGCCCGTGATCAAGGAGAACCATCATGACGCAGTACTTCCTGTCCCTGCCGCACGACTCGGCCGAGGAGCCCACGATGGAGTCGATGCAGGAGATGGACCCCGCAGCCCTCCAGGAGGTCTTCGCCGCGGTCGACGGGTTCAACACCAAGCTCAAGGACGACGGCGCCTGGGTCTTCGCCGGCGGGCTGCACCCGCCGTCGGCCGCCACGACCGTCGACGCCACCGGCGACGCGCCGATCCTTACCGACGGGCCGTTCGTCGAGGCGAAGGAGTACCTGGGGGGCTTCTGGATCATCGAGGCCCCAGACCTGGACGCCGCGCTCGAGTACGCCAAGCTGGGCTCGAAGGCGCTGCAGAGCAGGATCGAGGTGCGCCCCTTCCAGGAGGAGCCGCCGCAGGACGCGTCCTGAGCCTGAGTGTGGAGCCCGTCGCGCCCCCAGCCCATGCTGCGATCGAGCGGATCTTCCGCGAGGAGTACGGCCGGGTGATCGCCTCGCTGGTCCGCCGCTTCGGTGACATCGACGTCGCCGAGGAGGCGGCCGGCGAGGCGCTGGTCGTCGCTCTCGAGCGCTGGCCGGTTGACGGCACACCCCCCAACCCCGGTGGCTGGCTGACGACGACCGCCGGACGCCGGGCCCTCGACCGGCTCCGCCGGGACAAGCGGCGCGACGCCAAGCATCAGGCGGCCCAGATGATCCACGACGACACCCCGCGCGAGCCGACCGGCCCGGTGGAGGACGACCGGCTGCGGCTGATCTTCACCTGCTGCCACCCCGCCCTGTCCCCGGAGGCCAGGGTGGCCCTGACCCTGCGGCTGCTCGGCGGCCTGACCGTCGCCGAGGTGGCCCAGGCCTTCCTGGTCCCCGAGACGACGATGGCCCAGCGGATCACCCGTGCCAAGGCGAAGATTCGCGACGCCAAGATCCCCTACCGCGTGCCGGCCGAGACGGATCTGACCGACCGGCTCTCCGCCGTGCTGGCCGTACTGTTCCTGGTCTTCAACGAGGGCTACCTCGCCAGCGGAGGCGAGGAGCCGATCCGCGACGAGCTCACCGGCGAGGCCGTGCGGTTGACCCGAGCGCTGCACACCCAGCTGCCTCGGGAGTTCGAGGTGACGGGACTGTTCGCGCTGATGCTCCTCATCGAGGCGCGGCGCGCGACGCGGGTCTCCCGCGGCGAGCTGGTCCCGATCCACGAGCAGGACCGCGGGCGGTGGGACCGCGGGCTGATCGCCGAGGGTCACGCGCTGGTACGCGCCTGCCTCGCAGCCAACCGCCCGGGTCGCTACCAGCTCCTGGCCGCGATCAACGCCGTGCACACCGACGCACCCACCGCAGCCGACACCGACTGGTCCCAGATCGCCACCCTGTACGACCAGCTCGCCGCGATCGACCCATCGCCGATCGTCGCGCTCAACCGCGCCATCGCGGTAGCCGAGCTCGACAGCCCCGAGGTCGCCCTCGCCCTCGTCGACAGGCTCCCGTTGACGACGTACCACGCCTGGCATGCCACGCGCGCCGACCTGCTGCGCCGGCTCGGCCGCAGCGACGAGGCGCGCGCCGCGTACGACGCCGCGATCGCGGCCACGGAGAACGACGCCGAACGCGGCTACCTCGGACGGCGTCGGGACCAGCTCGGCGGCTGACGCCGAGCGGTCGACGTACACACGCCAACCCGGCAACGGTCGAGCTGACGACAATCGACGTCAGCGGCGGCGACGCAGGTGGTTGATCACGTGGCCGTCGGTGTCGCCGGCCCACCAGGAACCCCGTCGGGCAAGCAGGCGGTAGCGGGTGTCCCGGTTCGGACTGACCCGGATCCGGTCGTTGCCGCCGTTGATCCTGACCGTCCGGACCGCTCGCCACTGGCCCCCGCTGCGTGGACGAGCCAGGAGCTTGGCGCGCCCGCTGATCGACCGGCCCTTCCGGTCCTCCCAGTGCACACGCAGACGGGTCGCGTCGTCCCCGCGCAGCCGCCGGTCGCCGAACAGCCGAACCTGCGTCGGCCAGCGCCGGGTGGCGATCTCACGCACGACGGGGGACGTGCGCCGGAACCAGTCGGTGCGCTCCGACACGACCCGCAGGCGGAGCCGCTGGCGGGTACGCACGCTGGTGTTCAGATCGCCGAGCCGCCCGGTAACGCGGCGCTGCAGCGTCCGCCAGCCGTTCTGGGTCCGCAGCTGGATGCGCACCCAGGTCCAACGGGCGCGGCTGCCGTCCTGGCCGCGTACCCGGGCCACGACCGGCACACGCGTGCGCAGCATCGCCCGGTCACGCGACTGCACCGACAGCGAGGCGCTGGCCGGCTTCGTGGGCGGCCGCCGCCCCGGCATCACCCGGGAGCGCTTGCGCAGGACGCGGTAGAGCCGTTCGGGCCGGTCGGTGCTGATCGCGTCGACGCCGGCGCGGACGACCCGCCGCATCGCTGAGCGTCCGTTGACGACATAGGTGGTCACGCGCAGGCCCCAGGCATGGGCCCGCTGGACCAGACTCCGGCTGACCTTCCGCTGGTTCACGTTGATCTGCTCGGCCCAGCGTGAGTACGCGCGCAGCTTGCGCGCCGCACCGAGCGTGCTCACGCCGACCCGGTCGTACCTGTTCGCGAACGACCGCGCGAAACCGTCGTTGAACGCCTGCACGACCAGTCGCCGGTTGGCGCGTCCGGGCTTGAGCCACCCGGTGTACTTGCGGACCGCCCTCATCGCCTGCGCGCCGATGCCGTCCACGCCGCCGTACAGGTGCGGCTGCTTGATCTCCAGGAACACGCCGGTGCGGCTCGGCCGCAGCTCCTTCAGCACTCGGCGGAGCGTGGGAATGCGCTCCCGTGCGTAACCGGGGGACTTCCACGATCCGGCGTCGAGGCGGCGGACCTGGGCCAGGGTGAACCGGCTGATCGGCCAGTTCGCCCGCCGCGGGAAGACCCGCTCCACGTTCGTGGTCCGCCGGAGGCGTCCGTCGTGGAGCACCACCAACCGGTTGTCGCGGGTACGCCGTATGTCGATCCCGACGAAGTTGGCCTGCTTGGCAATCGCCTCCTGCACCGCCGCGAGGGTGTTCTCCGGCGCCTGGGTGCTGGCGCCGCGGTGTGCGACGTTGCCGACGCGCCGGCCGGCCGGCAGTGGTGACGCCGATGGGTCGGCCTCGGCGGAGTGCGCGGTGGACGGGACGAACCCGGCCACGGCGCCGGCGAGGGCGAACGCGAGGGCCCCGATGCCCATGCGCCATTGACGTGACATGTCGATCCCCCTGTCGAGCCCCGTGTTCTCGAGGCAGTCCCGGATGCAAAGGCCCCTCCTCCCTAGCAAACAACGACGCTCGCCCTCAGGCTTTTCGACAAATCGACGCGTGTCGCGGCTTGAAGGTCAGCACGCAGGACGAGGCCCCGCCGGTGTGGTGTGCACCGGCGGGGCCTCGGCGGAAGGGCTCAGCGCCTCACGACGCCATGCAGGTGCGCTCCACGCACCTGCGCGGCCGACTTCTGCCCGGCCTTGGCCGCGCGGGCGACACCGTTGACGGAGGACGTGTCGTACGCGTACGTGATCGCGGCGTGCGCGATCGCGTCGGCGTTGGTGTCCAGCGCCTCGGGCGCGATGTTGCCGTCGAGGTCGTTCTCCTCGTACAGCTCGGCGTAGACCTCGCGGTCGCCGCCGTCGGCGACCGGCGTCGAGGAGTCACAGGTCTGGTGGTAGCAGGGGTCATAGATGGACCCGGCCACGCCACCGTAGAGCGTCTCCTCCTCCTCGGTCTTGACGCCGTCGGCACCGGTGAACAGCCCACCCGCGGGGATGCCGTTGTCGATGAACGCCTGGTAGTCCGAGCGCCCGGAGAACTCCGTGCCCTGGAACGGCAGACCCTCGCCGGTGAAGTGCTCGTTGAACATCGCCTCGATCTCGCCCGAACCCGGAGGTCCGACGAGGCCGAAGTCGGACCCGTCACCGTCGTAGACGCCGCGGATGAAGTTCGGCGAGCCGACCATGTCGAAGTTGAGGTACAGCGCGATGTCGGCGCGCTGCGCCTCCGTCAGCGAGGTGACGTAGTGCGTCGAGCCGACCAGGCCGAGCTCCTCGGCGCCCCACCAGGCGAACCGCACCTTGTTCCTTGGCCTGGACTTGGCCATCTCCTCAGCGACCTCGAGGATCGTCGCGGAGCCGGTGCCGTTGTCGTTGAGACCGGCACCGTCGGGCACCGAGTCGAGGTGCGCCCCGAGCATCACGACGTTGTCGGAGTCGCCGTGCCGTGTCTCGGCGACGACGTTGGTCGTCGTACGCCGGTCGGACTCGGTCTGGGTCGCGATGTGGACCTCAGTGCCCTCGGCGGAGAGCTCCTGGCCGAGAGCGAACGTGGTCCCGATGACCGGGACGGTGAACCCGCCACGACCGAGGGTGCCCTCGAGCAGGCCGCTGCGGTCCTCGCCGTTGCCCTGGTTGAAGATCACGACGCCGACGGCACCCGCCGCCGTGGCGTTGTCCGTCTTGACGCCGAACTCGCAGGTGCCGCGCTGGATCAGCGCGATGTTTCCCGCGGTGAACCCGTTGAAGTCCGCGGCCTCACAACCGCTGGTGGAGGTCTCGGGGGCAGTCAGGGCCAGGTCGACGGCCTGCAGCGGTGCGGTGACATCACCGGTGGCAGAGAAGGTCATCGTGGCGAAGTCCTCGCCGGCGGTGTAGGTGACCGGCTCGGGAGCGGTCTTCTCGAACACCGGCGGCGCGGTCTCGCGGAAGAAGTCGAACTCGAACTCCTGCTGGTGCACCCGGTAGCCCGCGCGCCGCATGCGTTCGGTGACGTAGTCGGCGGAGGCGTCGTAGCCGGGAAGCCCCGCGGCGCGGTTACCGTCGTTGGCGTCCGCGATCTCCTGCAAGGCGTCGAGATGGCGCATCACCCCGTGGAGGGTGACCTCCTTCTGCAGCCGGTCGGACCTGTTGTGGTTGTCGGGTCGGGCGGTCGCCGTGGATGACAGCGACAGCGTCAGCGCCGTGGCCGTCGCGAGGGTCGCCGCGACGGTGATGGCCCTGACGGACCGGGATGTTCTGAACACCAAAGCTCCTTTGCTTGGCTGGAGGGACTTCCCCGAGCGTGACTACCGAGGGTAACCGGGAGGTCACGGAGTCTCAGTGCTAATCCACTCCTGAAATCGGGGGCCCGTCAAGTGTCTGGCGCGCGTCCGGGCCCCGCGTCTCAGCCGGCCTTCAACGGGGACCATGGGCTTTGGGGCAAATCCTCCAATTCGCCCCCGCCCGCGGCGGGCGCGGTCAGCGCTGCTGCAGCACCCACCTGCGGTGCTCGGTCGCGGTCATCCGCTGCTCGACCGGGCCGACTGGCCAGGAGGCGCTGCCGACGCTCGGCGAGTTATCTCGTCGTATCGACGAGAAAGGACGCGGTTCATCGTCGCCCCCGGGGGTACCGCGCGTCTGACGGCCGAAGTACTCACGAGGAGGACCCGATGGCACAGACGGTTGGCGACTACCTGCTGGCCCGCCTGCGCGAGTGGGGCGTCGAGCACGTCTTCAGCTACCCCGGCGACGGCATCAACGGCATCCTCGCCGCGTGGGCGCGGGCCGACAACGACCCCCAGTACGTGCAGTCGCGACATGAGGAGATGAGCGCGTTCGAGGCGGTCGGGTACGCCAAGTTCACCGGCCGGGTCGGAGTCTGCGCGGCCACCTCCGGTCCGGGTGCGATCCACCTGCTCAACGGGCTGTACGACGCCAAGCTCGACCATGTGCCGGTGGTGGCGATCGTGGGCCAGACCGCGCGCAGCGCGATGGGCGGGTCGTACCAGCAAGAGGTCGACCTGATGAGCCTGTTCAAGGACGTGGCCAGCGACTACGTGCACATGGTCACGGTTCCCGAACAGCTGCCGAACGTGCTCGACCGGGCGATCCGCGTGGCGATGACCGAGCGTGCGCCGACCGCGCTGATCATCCCGGCCGACGTCCAGGAGCTGGAGTACTCGCCGCCCACGCACGAGTTCAAGATGGTGCCGTCGAGCACCGGTATCCAGTGGCCGACCACGGTGCCCGACGACGCCGCGGTCCGGCAGGCCGCGGAGCTGCTCAATGCCGGCAAGAAGGTGGCGGTGCTCGTCGGTCAGGGCGCCCGCAACGCGCGTGCCGAGATCGAGGAGGTCGCCGACCTGCTCGACGCCGGCGTGGCGAAGGCGTTGCTGGGGAAGGACGTGATCTCCGACGACCTGCCGTACGTCACCGGTGCCATCGGCCTGCTGGGGACGCGTCCGAGCTACGAGCTCATGCAGGGTTGCGACACGTTGCTGACCGTCGGCTCGAGCTTCCCGTACTCGCAGTTCCTGCCGGACTACGACCAGGCCCGCGCGGTGCAGATAGACGTCGACGGCAAGCTCATCGGAATGCGCTACCCGTACGAGCTCAACCTGGTGGGCGATGCGGCGCAGACCCTGCGCGCCCTGATCCCGCACCTGAAGCGGCACAAGAACCGTGCGTGGCGCAAGGAGATCGAGAGCAACGTCGCCAGGTGGTGGGAGACGATGGACAAGGAGGCAGCGGTCGCCGGGGAGCCGACCAACCCGATGAGGCTGTTCACCGAGCTGTCGAAACGGCTGCCCAGCAACGCGATCGTGACCGCCGACTCCGGCTCGGCGGCGAACTGGTACGCCCGGCATCTTCGCTTCCGTGACGACATCCGAGGCTCACTGTCGGGAACGCTGGCGACGATGGGCCCGGCGGTGCCGTATGCGATCGGGGCGAAGTTCGGGCTGCCCGACCGGCCGTGCGTCGCGTTCTCCGGCGATGGCGCGATGCAGATGAACGGCCTGGCGGAGCTCATCACGATCCAGCGCTACTGGCAGGACTGGTCCGACCCCCGTCTGGTCGTCGCCGTGCTGCACAACAACGACCTCAACCAGGTCACCTGGGAGATGCGGGCGATGTCGGAGTCGCCGAAGTTCGTCGAGTCGCAAGCTGTGCCCGACGTCGACTACGCCGCGTTCGCGGCGGGGTTGGGGCTGCAGGCGATCACGGTTCGCGACCCGGAGCAGATTGGGCCCGCATGGGACCGGGCGCTGTCGGCCGACCGCCCCACTGTGCTCGACGTGCACTGCGACCCGAAGATGCCGCCGATCCCGCCGCACGCGACGTTCGAGCAGATGAAGTCGACCGCCGAGGCGATGGCCAAGGGCGACGAGGAGGCCGTCGGAGTGGTCAAGACCGGCGTCAAGACCAAGCTCCAGGAGCTCCTGCCGCACCGGAAGGGCTGAGTGTCCGCAGTCCCGGCGGTGCGTGCCCGACCGGCAGGTACGCTGAGGCCCGTCCCCGGCCCCCGTAGCTCAGGGGATAGAGCAACGGTTTCCTAAACCGTGTGTCGCAGGTTCGAATCCTGCCGGGGGCGCTTGCATCACCCCAGGTCAGAGACCGCATCGAGGCCTTCATCGCCCTCGTCGGGACTTTGCTCATCGGAGCGAGGTGCCAGACACCGCCGGTTCGCCGGTTCGCCGGTCAGCCACCCGACGAGAGCGACTGCTGAGTCCGAGGCACTTCCCATTGCCGTGGCTCGCGAAACGCAATTTGGTCTGAACACATCCGACCCCGCGTCCGTGCATCTGTGTGAGTGCTGCTTGGGCTCGGGGATCTGGTCAGCCAGGCACGCCAGCCGGTCGGGTTGGCCGTGCGGTGCCTGGTCGCCGCCTGCAAGACGCAGCCAGACGGCGAACCCGCTGAGCTGACGCTCGACAACCAAATCGTCTGGTGAGGAAGCGATCGATGTCATGTCCATCCGGCCCGACGCGACTCCTTCCGAGATGTACAGGAACGCTGGGGCCGACAGCCACCTGGCGGTCTGCGACCGCTCATCTCCAACGAGGTCATCCCGCTGCGGACGCCCTCTTGGCACACCGAGATCGGCACAGTCGCAACTCGGCCCGCCGCGGCGCCCGGACCGGGCGACGTACGGGTAGCTACGCAAGGTTCCTCACAGCCTCCACGAGGCGCGTGGGACCTCCAGCACGGCAGAGCAGGTAGTTGAGGATGTCCCGGGAAATCTTCGCGGTCCCCGACATGGCGACATCTGAGGCCACGGTGTCGGGCCGGAGTCGCCTGTCCAGCGACATAGCTACCGAGCTCACCGGACACCTCGCCACCGAACCGCCGATGGTGTCCTGCGACCACAGCGGGTCGTCGGGTCGGGCGCTCTTGTCCAGGCACGGGACGTCCGCGGGCACGGTCAGCTATCTCCGCTGCGCCTGCGGGGCGTGGCTGGTGCTGCTGGAAGACCAGCCGCTGGCCACCGTCGTCGAACACCCCTGACCCCGCGCGGCCATCCGCCGGCGACCAGATCCACCACATACACAAGGGATTCGATCAAGGAGAACCCGCATGAGCGATATGACACTGAAGAAATCCATGGCGCAGACGCAACTCGACCCCTCCCACGTCATGCAGGTCGGCATGGGGTTCTGGCCGTCGAAGACGCTCCTGTCGGCGGTCGAGCTCGAACTCTTCACAGAGCTCAGCGACGACTCGATGACCGCCGAGGCGATCCGCGCCGCACTTGACCTTCATCCGCGCGGGATTCACGACTTCCTCGACGCGCTCGTCGCGCTCGGGTTCCTCGAACGCGATGGGGAAGGAAGCGCTGGCCGATACCGCAACACGGCCGAGACTGCAGCCTTCCTGGACAAGCGAAGCCCCACGTACACAGGCGGCATCCTCGAGATGGCAAACGCACGGCTCTACGGCTTCTGGGGCGACCTGACAGAGGCGCTCAAGACGGGCAAGCCGCAGAACGAGGTGAAGCACACTGGCAGCCCGGTGTTCGAGGAGCTCTACAGCGACCCGGCGCGACTCGAGCAGTTCCTGGAGGGGATGACGGGCATATCGCTCGGCAACTTCCATGCGCTCGCCGAGAAGTTCGACTTCTCGCGCTATGAGACCGTCTGCGACGTTGGCGGCGCAACTGGGCAGCTGTGCGCCGTACTTGCCGGCCACCACCCACACCTGCGCTTGACGACCTTCGATCTGCCCGTCGTAGCGCCGATCGCCGAGCGGGCGGTCGCTGCAGCCGGCCTGGGCGAGCGCGTCAGCGTCGCCTCCGGCGACTTCTTTGCCGACCCGCTGCCGAAGGCGGACGTGATCACGATGGGCATGATCCTCCACGACTGGAACCTCGAGCGGAAGCGGCACCTGATCGGGGCGGCCTACGAGGCGCTGCCCGACGGCGGCGCCTACATCGTCATCGAGAACGTGATCGACGACGCCCGGCGCGAGAACGCATTCGGGCTGATGATGTCGCTCAACATGCTGATTGAGTTCGGTGATGCGTTCGACTTCACCGGCGCCGACTTCGCCGGGTGGTGCCGCGAGGCAGGCTTCCGCGAAGTTGAGATTCTGCCCCTCACCGGTTCTGCGAGCGCAGGGATCGCCTACAAATAGGGGACGCTGTGCAGCCGGCCAGGGCGGCGCACCAGAGCCACCTCCATGGGCAGGAGAGTGGCCGGATCCAGCACCTGGAGGCAGTCCTCGCAGTGCTTCAGTCGACGCCGGACATCGACGGGCGATCTCATGAGTGGGGGCTGCAGCCGGCCATCCCTTGATCTGCCGCAGATACCCCAGGCGCGCACGTGTCAGGAGGGCCAGTTTTCAGCATTTCGCCACCGGACCGCCACGCCTCGACTAGCCTGTCGCCAGTTTCCGCGCGCCGCGCGGCCCTCTCGGAAGGCCACCCCCATGCTTCGCAGACTCGCGATCGCGGCTGCTGGCGCCCTCGCGCTGACGGTAGCCGGCCCTGTCGCTGCTCACGCAGAATCGCTCACCTTCAATGACGAGCGAGGCGACGTGTGGGCGCACTTTCGCGAGGTCAAGCGCGCCCCAAACCATGCCCGAGGCGACATCATCCGTGCCGTCATCGCGCACAACGACCGTCAGGTCGTCATTCGCACGAAGTTCGTCAAGTTGGACCGCAGGGGCATCAGATTTGTTGTCGCGGCACGGCTGCGCACCAACGCCGGGGTAGACCGCGTCGCACGGCTCAGCGCGGGACCAGGGCAAGCGACCTGGCAGGGGACCACGCACCTGTACCGCGGCGACAACAACACCCGCGTGGACTGTGCGCCGTCCCACCGCATCGACTATGCCGCCGATGTCGCCGTGATCCGGGTTCCCCGCACCTGCCTTGGCTCGCCACGATGGGTTCGGGCCACGATGGGCGCCGCCAGCGTCAAACCCAGCGGCTTCTTCGCCGATAACCCGGTCAACGATGGCCCCACCCGGCACCTGCCCGCCTACTCCACACGCATCCGCCGCGGCTGAGACGCCACGCTGGTCCTGCTCACACTCAGGGGAACCCAGACGCGTCGTGTCACCGGCGGACGGTGACACGCTGGATCAACCGCACACCGGCCTCTTCCCACCTCACGACCCTGGCGGTCGGGCCGTTTCGCCGCTACCGGCAGCGCGGCCCGCACAGGGTGCCCATCACCTACTGGGTGCGCCGTGATCGTCCTGCACCCTAGAGCACAGGCGACACTAAGCCGCTGCGTCGCGGCGAGCGTGGGCCGTGCCCGCCCCGCGGATCAACGCCACGGCGACGACGGTGCCGACCAGACCGATGGCCGCATCCACGAAGAACGCCGTACGGATGCCATCGGCGAGGTCAGACGCCGAGAGCACGATCGCGGTGTTGAGACCGATCCCGATCGAGCCCCCGGCGATCTGGGCCATGAACAGGATCCCCCCGGCCAAGCTGCTGTCGGAGCCGGGGACGGCGGTCACCGCAGCCGTCGTGATCGCGGAGTAGTAAAGCCCGCGGCCGATGCCCACGACCACGAGACCGGGGACCAGCAGGGCGTAGGACGACCCGACCGTGAACGCCAACCAGAGCACACCCAGGGTGAGGCACACAGCGCCGGCGCTCACCACGAGGCGGGCGCCCATGCGGTTGTACATGCGCCCGGCGAGGAACGAGACTCCGGCGAAGACCAGCATCAGCGGCAGCAGGCCGGCCCCGGCTTCCAGTGCCGACCATCCCTGATCCTTCTCCGCGAACTGTGGCACGTAGACGAGGATCGCGTAGAAGACCACCGACATCGCCAGCACGGACACGACCGCGACGGTGAACTGCACACTGGCCATCACCCGGGGCGGCACCAGGGCCTCCGCCCCGCTGCGGCGCTCCACGAACGCGAACACCACCAGCAGGAGTACGCCGATCACCAGCATCGCGACCACAACCGGAGAGCCGAACCCGTCCACCGTGCCCTGGTCGAGCCCGATCAGGATGAGGATGACCCCGGCGGACAGGGTCGCGATCCCCCGGTAGTCGAACCCGACACGCTCACCGGCCCGGCTCTCGCTCACGTTGCGCCGGGTGATGATGATCGCGGCCAAGGCGATCGGCAGGTTGATGAAGAACACCCACCGCCAGACGAGGACGTCGGCAAGCAGGCCCGCGATCAACGGGCCGGCCGCGTTTCCGAGGCCGACGACCCCGATGACCAGCCCACCGGCGAGACCGGCCTTCTCCTCCGGGAGCAGGGCGTACGTCATGCCCAGCACAGCGGGGAACATCATCGCGGCGCCGATGCCCATGAGCGCGCGAGCGGCGATGAGCACCTCGATGTTAGGTGAGAGCCCGCCCACTAGCGAGAACGTCGCGAAGATCGCCGCACCGGTGAGGAACACCCGGCGGCGCCCGAGCTGGTCGGCCAGCCGGCCGCCGGTGACGATGAGTACGCCGAAGACCACCGTGTAGGCGTTGATCACCCACTGCGCGCGGTTCAGCGACGTACCGAGGTCCTTCTCGATGTCGACTACCACCACGGCAAGCGCGGTGAAGTCGACGGCGACGGCGAAGATCCCCAACGCCATCGCGACCAACGACACGACCGTCGCACGGTCGAGCCTGGCGGCGTCACCCGCTTGGCTCATGTCACCCCCCCACCCTCCGACACCGAAGCTCGGAGCACGAGCCCACCCAGCCCCGAAACATCGTGCCATGCGGGAGTCGCCCGACACTCCCAACCAGGAGAGACCGACGGGATCTGGCCACATAGCCGCCTCTGGGGCGCGCACTTGTGGGTCCGCTGATCGACGCGGCAGTTCTGCCATTTCGCGGCGGCGGACGTCGACGACCTCCTACCCTCTCGCCAGGCTCGCGCGTCGCGCGACATGCTCGGAAGGCACCCCTCATGCTTCGCAGACTCGCGACCACGGCCGCCTGCGCCCTCGCGCTGACCGTCACCGATCCCGCGCTGGCCCGCGCGGACACCCGCGGCTTCATCGAAGTGCGCGGCGACGTCTGGTCCATGGACGACCCCAGCCGTGGCCAGCACACCCGGGTACCCAACCGCCGGCAAGGCGACATCCGCCGGACGTTCTTCTCCCACCGGGACCACCAGGTCATCATCCGCACGAAGTTCGCGGAGCTGGCCCGCAAGGGCGGCTTCATCCTCATGGCGACCAAGCTGCAGACCAACACCGGCCTCGTGCGCCGTGTCTTCCTGACGGCCAGCCCGTTCCAGCGCACCCATCAGTGGCGTGGCCTCACCGAGGTCAACCGCCCCAACGGCACCGCCGTGGACTGCGGCGCGACCCACAGGATCGACTACACCCAGAACGTGGTCAGGATCCGTGTTCCCCGCGTCTGCCTGAACGACCCGAGGTCGGTGCGAGCATCCCTGGCAGTCGCCTTCTATGAGCGCGGCGGCCGGGACGTCTTCACCGACAACCCCCTCCACCGTCGAGCCACGGTCCATCTGCCGCCTCTCACGGCCCCCATCCGGCACTAGAGCGCCATCGCTCGCAGCTGGCCGACTACCCGGCCCGATCGCTGCACGCTTGTTCAACGCCGCGAGTGACCGAGGGCTGCTTTGAGGAGTGCCGCAGCACCAGCGGTGAGGTCTCGGTCGCGACGCCACACCGCACGCAGCTGGCGCCTGGTGTCCAGATCACCCAGCTGGACTCGCGTCAGTACACCGTCCCTGAGCTCGTTCTCGAGCGCCGACGCGGAGACCACGACGGGGCCCATGCCGGCAACGGCGGCAGACTTCAGCGCCGTGTTGGAGGCAAGCTCCAGTCCCGCCGTCAGCTGCAGGCCGTGAAGCTGCAAGCCCCGTTCGAGGGTCTCGCGCGTGCCCGAACCTTCCTCGCGGACCAGCAGGCCAGTGCCCGCAACCTCGCTGGGCGCAACGGCAGCCCGTCTCGCCCATGGGTGGCCGGGCGGCACCGCGACGACGACCTCGTCGGTGGCGACTCGACGCGCCCGCAGACTTCCTCGGACACGGGGTGACTCCACGAATCCGATGTCCAGAGCACCCGACTCGACCCCGTCGGCGACGACCGTCGAGTTGGCGACGGTCAGCGCAACCGTCGTGTCTGGTGAGACTCGGCGCAGAGCATCCAGCCACCGTGGTGCGTGGTGCTCAGCGATCGTCATGCTGGCCCCGGCGCGTACGGTGCTGCCGGTCTGCTGAGCCAGCGTCTGCACCGATCGGCTGAAGTCGTCTGCCGCGCTCAGCAACGCCGACGCCCAGTCGACGACGACTCGACCTGCGGGGGTCAGCTCGCTGCCGCGACGGCTGCGCTGGAGTACCTGGATTCGCAGCTGACGTTCCAGGGCGGCCATGCGCCGGCTCACGCTCGGTTGGGTCAGGCCCAGCAGATGAGCGGCCGCCCCGATGCTCCCGGTCTCGGCGACCAACGTCAGCACCGAGAGGTCATCGAGACTCGGCCTGTGTTTGGTCATGCGCTCAGCGTATGACGTGATGCCTCGAAGACGGCTACCGGCCGCGCCGGGAACTGCGCAATCTGGGGGCATGGTGAACCAGGCCTACTCCCCGGCGTTGAGGTTGCGCCCGCACCCGGCGGTCGCAGCCGTTCCAGGCCTTGCGATCGCGGCAGTCGGTGTTGCCGTGGCGTTGCTGCTGCATTCGCAGATTCCCGCAGTCGGGGTTCTCACCTGGGCGGTGCTCCTCGGTGCCGTGACCGGCAACGTCTGGGTCCTGCCATCGAGCAGTCGGCTCGGGCTGCGCATCGCATCGCGGCGGCTGTTGCGGATCGGCGTGATGCTGATGGGCTTCTCCCTGTCCCTGGGGTCGGTCGCATCCCTGGGTCTGCCCGTCATCTTCTCGATCACGGGCACGTTGCTGGTCACGCTTGCGGTCACGTACTGGGTGGGTTGCCGGCTTCGTGTCGGAAGGCCGCGCAGCCTGCTGATCGCCACCGGGTTCGCGATCTGCGGCGCGTCCGCTGTGGCTGCGATGCAGGACAGCGCCGAAGCAGACGATGACGACGTGGCCGCAGCCGTGGCGATGGTCACGATCTACGGAAGCCTCGTCATGGTCGCCGTACCGCTGCTGCAAGGACCGCTGGGGCTCTCCAGAGAACAGTGGGGAGTATGGGCTGGTGCCAGCATCCACGAGGTCGCCCAGGTCGTCGCGGCCGCAGGTCCCGCGGGAGCAGCCGCGCTCGGCACCGCCGTGGTCGTGAAGCTCACCAGGGTGGTGCTGTTGGCACCCGTGGTCGCTGCTGTCAGCTCCCGCCGGCGGTGCACGCTGTCCTCCTCCGGTGGTGAACGGAAACGCGCGCCGATGGTCCCGGTGTTCGTTCTCGGGTTCCTCGCCTGCGCAGGTCTGCAGAGCCTGGCACCTGTCCCTGCGAACGCACTTCGCGTCATCGAGACGACACAGTCCCTTGCACTGGCAACCGCACTCTTCGCCCTCGGCACTGGGGTCCAGCTGACCGGCCTGCTACGAACGGGGGGACGGGCCCTCAGCCTGGGGGCGATCTCGACCCTGGTGGTGACTGGCGTATCGCTGGGTTGGGTCCTCTTGCTCGTGTGAGGCCAACGAGGCGGCAGGGTCTCGGCGAAACCTCGACGACCTTCTGCGCCGCGGGAGTTGTCGAAGGTCTGCCCATCACCCGTGGCAAAATCAGCCAGGTGCAGATCGGGATGCTCGGACCCTTCGAGGTGCGCACCGACGACGGCGTCCTCGCAGACGTGCCGGGCGCCCGGCTGCGCGGGCTGTTGGTCGCCCTCGCGCTCGAGACGGGTCGCGTGGTCCCGAAGGCGACGCTCGTCGACTGGATCTGGGGTGAACACCCGCCCTCCGACGCGGCGAATGCCTTGCAACGCCTGGTTTCCCGGCTGCGGAAGGTGCTGCCGGAGGGGTCGGTCGAAGGGCTGACGGACGGCTACCGGCTGAGGGTGGCGCCCGACGCTGTCGACGCCGTCCGCTTCGAGCGTCTCGTCAGCCAAGCCCGCAATGACGAGGATCCACGGGGAGTGAGCCGTCTGCGTGAGGCGCTTGCGTTGTGGCGCGGTGCCGCCCTGCAGGACATCGGGTTGCAGGAGAGTACGACGTTCGACGCAGCGGCCACCCGGCTCGAAGGGCTGCGCCTGGCTGCCATGGAGGATCGGTTCGATGCCGAGATCAGCCTCGGCCACGGGGTGGACCTGGTCACGGAGCTCACCGACCTGGTCGCCGCGCATCCCATGCGAGAACGGCTTGTCGCCGCGTTGATGCGTGCCCTCGTCGCGACCGGTCGCGACAGCGAGGCGCTGCTCGTGTACGAGCGCGCGAGGGAGACGCTGGCCGACGAGCTGGGCGTCGATCCCTCTCCAGAGCTCTCCGCCTTGCACGTCGCGCTGCTGCGGGGCGAGCTGGGTCGGCGGGAGAACCGGAAGACCAACCTGCGTGCGGAGCTGACAAGCTTCGTCGGCAAGGAAGCTGATGTCGCGGCGGTCCGCGAGCTCATTGCCGAACGTCGGCTCACCACCCTGATCGGGCCTGGCGGCTCAGGGAAGACCAGACTGGCCACGGAGACCGCGCGGACCCTGCTCGGTGACCTGCCAGACGGCGCCTGGCTGGTCGAGCTCGCGGCCATCAGCCCCGACGGTGACGTGGCACAAGCGACGCTCGATGCGCTCAGGCTGCGGGATGGGTTGCTCGGCGAGGCCCCGGACGCGGAGCCGACGGGTCGGGTCATAGCCGCGGTCCGCGACCGGGCGATGCTGCTGGTTCTGGACAACTGCGAGCACGTGATCGAGTCCGCCGCGACATTCGCCGACCGGGTGCTCGGAGAGTGCCCGCAGCTGCGGATCCTCGCCACCAGCAGGGAACCCCTCGGCATCACCGGGGAGGCACTATGGCCGGTCGCGCCGTTGGTCCTGCCCGCCGAAGACGCCGACCCCGGCGAGGTCGAGTCCGCTCCGGCCATCCGGCTGCTGCTGGACCGGGCAAGCGCGGTGCGCAAGGACCTCGCGACCGACGTCCGCACATTGTCGACGTTGGCGCGCGTCTGCCGGGCGCTGGACGGGATGCCACTGGCGATCGAGCTCGCAGCCGCCAGGTTGCGCACCATGTCCCTCGACCAGCTCGCCAATCGGCTGGACGACCGGTTCCGCCTGCTGACCGGCGGCAGCCGCACCGCCTTGCCGCGGCACCGGACGCTGCGTGCGGTGGTCGACTGGAGCTGGGAGCTGCTCACCGACGCCGAACGGATGGTCCTGCGCAGGCTCTCGGTGTTCTCCGGTGGCGCGAGCCTGGAAGCCGCCGAGCGGCTCTGCGCAGGCGATGCGGTCGAGACGGGTCAGGTGCTCGAGCTGCTGACCGCGCTGACCGAGAAGTCACTGGTGGTCAGCGAGGGTGACCGGGCGCCGCGCTACCGGATGCTCGGCACGATCAAGGAGTACGCCGAGCAGCGTCTTGCAGAGGCGGGGGAATCGGATCCGTCGCGACGTGCGCATCTCGCGTACTTCACCGAGCTCGCCGAGGTCGCGGAGCCGCATCTTCGCCGCGCCGAGCAGCTGGAGTGGCTGGCCCTGCTCGAGGAGGAGCACGACAACATCAGCGCGGCGATGCGTGACGCTGTCGCTGCCGGCGAGGCACAGGGGGCGATGCGGCTCGCGACGGCCGCCGGCTGGTACTGGTTGCTCGGGGGACACAGGGCTGAAGGCACAGAGCTGGCCACCGCGGCCGCCGGCATGTCCGGTGAGGTCACAGACGACGTGCGGGCGACGGCGTACGCGTTCGCTGCGTATTTCGTCACCGCGGGGCAGGCCGACGTGTACCAGGGGCAAGAGTGGATTCACCAGGCTTACGAAATCAGCCAGCGTGTTCAGAGCAGTCATCCAGCTCTGGGGTTCGTCGCACCATTGGAACGCATGCTGCAGGAGCCGACCGACTTCCTGCCCGCGTTCGAGCCGCTGCTCTCCGACGACGACCCGTGGACGCGGGCGCAGGCCCGGCTGACTCGTGGCCGCATGCGGATCATGCTCGGTCGCGACGAGCTCGAAGCCGACGCCGACATCGAGACCGCGCTCGCCGAGTTCCGGGCGCTCGGCGAACGCTGGGGGATCTCCTTCGCGCTGACAGCGCTGGCCGACAGGCTCGCGATGCGGGGAGAGTTCGACGGCGCGTGCCAGCGCTACGAGCAGGCGGCCGAGGCCGTCACCGAGGTCGGCGCGATCGAGGATGTGCTCCGAATCCGGGCGCGGCAGGCCCAGCTGTACTGGCTGTCCGGCGACGATCAGGCGAGTGAGTCTGCCATGGGCGAGGCGCAGCGATGCGCGGGCAGGATCGTCTGGCCGGACGCGCTGGCCGAGCTGGCCCTGGCCAAGGCGGAGCTCGCACGCTGGCAAGGCCAGCCTGACCGGGCGTACCAAAGCCTCGCCCAAGCCAGAGCGGTACTGGGGGACGGCGAGGAGATCGCGCAGATTCAGGTGGTGACGCACGACCTGCTCGGCTACTTTGCCGAGGATCTCGACGAGGCCCGGGAGCACCGCGCGGCGGCCGTGCAGGCGGCGTCTGAGTCGGTGCACGCACCGCTGATCGCGCGGGTACTCGTCGGGGTCGCCGACCTGGCGCTACGTCACGAGCAGTACGAGCAGGCGGCGCGACTGCTCGCTGCCAGCGCCGGTGTGCGCGGTGTGCCGGATCGCTCCCAACCGGACGTGGCCCGGATCGAACAGGCCGTCCGGCGTCGCCTCGGTGACACGCGGTTCACCGAGGCGACGCGGGAGGGTGCGCAGGCGAGCTGGCGCGAGTTGGCCGCCGTCACGCTCGCTTCGTGAACGTTGAACGCGCCCACAGGTACCCGACGAGACCGATGCCGACGCACCAGGCGATGGCGGCCATCGCGTCACCGGAGGACGGTACGCCGTAGAGCAACCCGCGCAGGGCCTCGATGATCGGCGTGAAGGGCTGATACTCCGCGAACTCCCGGAGACCTGGCCCCATCTTCTCCGCCGGCACGATCGCGCTGCTGAAGAACGGCAGCAGGACCAGCGGCACTGCGGCCATGCCCGCCGTCTCCGGAGACTTCGCCGCCAGTCCCAAGGCGACCGTGAACCAGCCGGCCGCGGAAGCGAGCAGCACGACGATGCCGATCGCGCCGAGCCAGTCGAGGAGGCTCGCCGCCGGGTCGAATCCCAGCAGGAAGGCCACCCCGACGAGGGCCGCAATGGCGGCCAGGTTGGTCAGGACACTGGCGACGACGTGACCGTTCAGCACCGCCCCACGGGAGACGTCCATGACCTTGAACCGGTTGATGATGCCCTTCGTCATGTCGGAGTTCACTGACGTCGCGGTGGCTCCCAGCCCGTAGCAGACGGCCAACAGCATCAGTCCCGGCGTCGCGTAGTCGACGTAGTCGACGCCGACGCTGAATGCGTCACCGAGCATGTACACGAACATCAGCATGATCACGATCGGCATCAGGACTGCGTTGAACACCGACGTCGGGTTCCGGGTGATGTGCTTGACGTTGCGACGCAACATCACCATCGAGTTGGACTTCATTTCGCGAGCACCTCCGTGGTGTTGCCCGTCAGGGCGAGGAAAACGTCATCGAGGTCCGGTGTGTGGACGGAGAACTCCTCGGCACTGATCGCGTACTCGTCGAGCCTGTCCAGCAGGGCCCGCAGCGACCTCGTGCCGCCGTCGCCGGGCACCCGCAGGGTCAGTGCCTCGTCCTCCCGCGTGGAGTCGGGGATGACTCGCGCGGCCGCGTCGAGCTCTGCGGCGGTGGTGAACCGGAGCTGGACATGGGTCCCAGGCATCCGGCGCTTGAGCTCATCCGGAGTGCCCTCGGCGACCAGGCGGCCCTGGTCGAGCACCGCGATCCGGTCGGCTAGCTGGTCGGCTTCGTCGAGGTACTGGGTGGTGAGGAAGACGGTCACGCCATCGGCCACCAGCTCGCGGATGATCGACCACATCGTGCGGCGGCTGCGCGGGTCCAGACCCGTCGTCGGCTCGTCCAGGAAGATGATCCGCGGGTTGCCGACGAGCGTCATCGCGAGGTCGAGCTTCCGGCGCATGCCTCCGGAGTACGTCGACACGGACTTCTGCGCCGACTCCACGAGATCGAAGCGCTCCAGCAGCTCGGTGACGATCCGTTTGCCGTCCTTGGCGCGCGCCGGGGTCAGATCCACCATCAGCTGGAGGTTCTCCTGCCCCGTGAGCAGCTCGTCCACCGCCGCGAACTGACCGGTCACCCCGATCGCCGCGCGCACCGCCTTGGCCTCGCTTGCGACGTCGTGTCCGGCAACGCGCACCGTCCCGCCATCGGCCGCCAGCAATGTGGTCAGCACGTTGACCGTCGTGGTCTTGCCGGCACCATTCGGACCGAGCAGCGAGAACACGGTGCCCGCACGGACACTCAGATCGATGCCATCAAGCACCGTCTTGTCCTTGTAGGCCTTCCGGAGCCCGGAAGCCATAATCGCCAAATCTGTCATGCGACCACTGTCGTCGGCGGTCCTGACGCCGGACTGACACCGTGCTGACGCGGCCGCTGACACGGCCACTGACACGGCCACTGACACGAGTTGCGCCGTCGTCGCACCCGCCCAAGCACGGATCACTGCGCCGGGGATCGGGGTCGGCCTGCCGAGGGATCCAGGGGTGGCTCCGTGGGCCGCAGACTCCAAGGGACCTGGCCGGAAGTCACAGACCCTCGGAGTGTGTTCGACGTGTCCGATCCGTCGTATCCACGCACAGACCGCCCCACGGATCGCCGGAGGGGACACGCGAGCCGGCCACCACCGCCGGCGCACGTCGTTGCTTCCGCCAGCCCGGCTGCCGCGGCACGTGCCACGGTCTGAGCTCTGGTCTGGGCGGTCGCGTTCGTCGCCCTGCATGGCTACTGGGCCCTCGGCGGCCGTGTGGGGTTCGGCGACCAGACCGACCCGATCCCGGTCACCACGGACAGCGTGGCCGGCTGGGCCTTCACCGTGGTGGTCGCCACGATGTTCGGCTGTGGGCTCGCCGTCCCGTTGGCGCTGTTGCGGCCCTGGGGCCTGCGGGTGCCGCGCCGACTGCTGCTCGTGCTCATGTGGATCGGTGCCGTCGTGCTGATCGCCCGTGGTGGCATGGGCCTCCTCGACGGCACGCTACGCACTCTCGGCTTGGACACCGGCCTGACCGGGCTGTCGTACGAGAGGACGCTCGGTGACGCGTCCCCGTCGGCGTACACGCTGTGGTCGTCAGCGGCGATCGACGCGATCTTCTTCGCCGGCGGGGTGCTGTTCACCCGGTCCGCGCGGTTGACCGGGCAACGCCGGGTCATCGCAGGCTGGCAGCGACGTGGCACCACTTCTGAGCCAAACTACTTGTCATGGCATCATTTTGATGCCATAGTGATGCCATGGAGTTGACGACGTACGTGCACAGGGTCCGGCGCGAGCTCGCGGTGGCCGCCGAGGCAGGTGGCGAGGACGCCCGCCTGCTGGCGGAACGCCTCACCGCTCCGCTCGAGTCCGCGATCCGCCTGACCTTGCTCGATGCCCTGTCGGCCGCTGCCGACGAGATCACCCGGGACCTGGCACCAGGGTCGGTCGAGCTGCGCCTGCGTGGTGGTGACCCGAGCTTCGTCGTGACTCCCCCGCCCGCGGACCGGTCGTTCGACCGAGGAGCCGAGGGCGGTCATGTCGAGTCCGGCGATCCGGCGCCACATCCGGACAGCACACCGGCCGATCTGCCCGGCCCGCAAGACGGGCCCACCTCGCGCATCAACGTCCGTCTTCCCGACACCCTCAAGACCAAGGTCGAGGAGGCCGCCAGCCGGGAAGGCCGCTCAGTCAACGCATGGCTGATCCGTGCGGCCACGGCCGCGCTGCAGCGCCCGCGCCCCGGCCAGAGCGTGCAACGGTCACCGCGCGGCGGCGCTCGGGGCGCGCAGAGCTACACCGGCTGGGTGCAGTGACCGGAATCTGACACACCCCGCCTCTCACTCATCCGCGAGCCGGCAACGGCTGGCCAGTCCCAGGAGACCCTCATGCCCAGATTCGACACACCCGAGCCGATCTCGGTCACGATCGAGCTGTCCGTCGGCGCCGTGACCATCAATGCCAGTGACCGGTCGGACACCGTTGTCGACGTGCGCCCGACCGACGAGACCGACGAGTCCGACGTCAAGGCCGCAGACCAGACCCGGGTCGAGTACGCCGGCGGCACGCTGCTGGTGAAGTCTCCGAAGGCACGCGCGCTCGACTTCTCCCGGAAGAGCAGGTCGGTCGACGTGACGATCGAGGTACCCACCGGTTCGCACGTACACGGCGAGGCGGCCATGGCGGACTTCCTGTCCACGGGCCGGCTCGGCCAGTGCAAGGTGAAGACCGCCGCCGGACACATTCAGCTCGACCGGACCGGCGCGCTGCAGCTGAGCACAGGAGCCGGCAACGTCAGTGTCGACCACACCGTGGGACAGGCCGAGATCACCACGGGTACGGGAAAGCTCCACGTGGGCGTGCTCGACGGTGGCGGTGCCATCAAGAACTCCAATGGCGCGTCTGAGATCGGCACGGTCACCGGCCAGCTGCGGATCCGTGCAGCGAACGGCGACATCTCCATCGCGCACTCAGCTGCTGGTGTCGATGCCAAGACCGCCAACGGCAGCATTCGGGTCGACGAGGCGGCAGGCGGCTCGCTGGTGCTGGAGACCGCCATGGGCAACCTCGAGGTCGCGGTCCGCCAGGGCACCGCCGCGTGGCTCGACGTGAAGACCGGCTTCGGTCGCGTCCAACAGCACCTGAACGACGTCGAGCACTCCCCCACGCCGACCGGCGAGGCACTCGAGGTCCGAGCGCGGACCTCTTTCGGTGACATCACGATCCGACCTGCATGACCCCGCGCTCAGCATCCTCGGAAGGACGAGAACCATGGCTACCACAAAACTTCAAGCGGGAATCACCGTCGCCGGGTTGCGCAAGGCGTTCGGCACCAACGTGGTGCTCGACGGCGTCGACCTCGACGTCCCGAAGGGCACCGTGTTCGCGCTGCTCGGCCCCAACGGCGCCGGGAAGACCACGATGGTGCAGATCCTGTCCACGCTGATCCGCGCCGATGGCGGGCAGGCACTGGTCGCCGGTCAGGACCTCACCAGTCACCCCGATGCGGTTCGTGCCGCGATCGGGGTCACCGGCCAGTTCTCGGCGGTGGACAACCTGCTCACCGGCGAGGAGAACCTGCGGCTGATGGCAGACCTGCACCATGTGCCCAGCGCCGAGCGGGAGCGCAGCATCCGCGACCTGCTCCACCGGTTCGACCTCAGTGACGTCGCCGGGAAGCCTGCTGCGACCTACTCCGGCGGCATGCGGCGCCGGCTCGACCTGGCGATGACGCTGGTCGGCGAGCCTCAGGTGATCTTTCTCGACGAGCCCACCACCGGCCTCGACCCGCGCAGTCGCCGCACCATGTGGCAGATCATCCGCGACCTGGTCGCCGACGGTGTCACCATCTTCCTCACCACGCAGTACCTCGAGGAAGCCGACGCGCTCGCGGACCGGATCGCCGTACTCGACCACGGAAGGCTGGTCGCGCAGGGCACCGCCGACGAGCTCAAACAGCTGGTCCCCGGCGGCCACGTGCGGTTGCGGTTCGCCGACGCTGCCGGGTTGGCCACGGCCACCGAGGCACTGGCAGACGCCAGCCCCGACCGTGAGGCGATGACGCTGCAGGTGCCCACCGACGGCAGCGTCGAGTCACTTCGCTTGCTGCTGGACCGGCTCGACGCCAACGCGGTCGACGTCCAGACGCTGTCGATGCACACCCCCGACCTCGACGACGTCTTCCTCACCCTCACCGGATCTTCCACAGAGCCAGAAGGAGCACCGACACCATGAGCACCATGACGTACGCCGCGCAGGACTGCGCGACCATGCTGCGCCGCAATCTCCGGCACATGCTCCGCTACCCGTCGATGACACTGATGCTCGTCGGGCAGCCGATCGTCTTCATGCTCCTGTTCGTCTTCGTCTTCGGCGGCACGATGGGCGCCGGCCTGACGGGTGTGTCGGGGGGACGCGCGGAGTACCTCACCTACATCACGCCCGGGATCCTGTTGATGGCGGTCGCGAGCGTCTCCCTGGGAACCGCGATCTCGGTAGCGATGGACATGACCGAGGGCATCATCGCCAGGTTCCGGACCATGGCCATCGCCCGGGTCTCGGTGCTCACCGGACACGTCGTGGGCGCACTGATCCAGACGGTGATCGCCGTCGCGGTCGTCCTGGCGGTAGCCGTGCTGCTCGGGTTCCGAAGCGACGCCGGACCCGCCGGGTGGCTCGCCGCGGTTGCCGTCCTCGGCATGCTCGCGTTCGCCCTCACCTGGTTCACCGTCGCACTCGGCCTGGTGAGCAAGAGCGTCGAGGCCGCGAGCAACCTGCCGATGTTCCTGGTGCTGCTGCCCTTCCTCGGCAGCGGGTTCGTCCCCACCGAGTCGATGCCCACCGGGCTGCGCTGGTTCGCCGAGTACCAGCCCTTCACACCGGTGATCGAGACAGTGCGCGGACTTCTGCTGGGCACGCCCATCGGCAACAACGCGTTCCTCGCGGTGACCTGGTGCACCGTCATCGCCGTGACCGGCTACGTGTGGGCGAAGCGTCTCTACAACCGCGACCCCTCGCGGTAGGCAGCGGCTCAGCCTTCGAGCGCCGCCAGGCGCGCCGAGTGCCAGACGGGCAGCCGCGTCCGGCACTCGGTGCCGGGCATTCACTGGCAGGCAGGTCGCTGGATGCGACTGACAGGCGGGGCTAGGCTCCCGGGGCGTGACCAACGACGACATCGCCCGCGAGATTCTCCGGGCCCGCTCATACGTCGTGCTCGCCACCGCGGACGCGGATGGGGTGCCGTGGGCCTCGCCGGTGTGGTTCGCGATGGAGAGCTACGCGGAGCTGTACTGGGTGTCCTACCCCGACGCGCGTCACTCGCAGAACATCGCTGTGCGACCGCAGATCGCGATGGTCGTGTTCGACTCGACGGTCGCCCCGGGCAGCGGTCAGGGGGTGTACATGACCGCC
>DATMEB010000129.1:0-2947 GCA_035557095.1 Nocardioidaceae bacterium
TGGGCGCCTCGGCCGGGTCGAGCGAGGTCACCTCGTGCCCCAGCGCCGGCCCGTTGACCTTGACGAACACCAGCCCGAGCCGGTTCGCGACGTACTCCATCAGCGTCGTCTTGCCGTAGCCGGGCGGGGAGATGAGCAGCAGCAGGCCCATCTGGTCGGTGCGCTTGGCATCGCCGACCGCGCCGAGCTGCTTGGCGAGGTTGTCACCGATGAGCGGCAGGTAGACCTCGTCGAGCAGCCGGTTGCGCACGAACGCCGACATCACCTTCGGCCGGAACTCGTCCAACCGCAGCCGGGTGCGCGACCGCGCCACGAGGTCGTTGCGCAGCTTCTGGTACGCCCGGAACGCCGGCACGCGCGACTCTCGGAACCGCCGAGTCCGGGTCAGCAGCTCGTCGAGCCGGACCTCCAACCGCCGGTCCACGATCCGCGGATGCGCGCCGAGCAAACCCTCCACAGTGGACGACAACGTGGCCGAGGAGTCACGCCGCGGCACGTCGGCCAGCAGCAGCGCCACCGCCTCGGGCAGGTCCGTCGCGGCCAGACCGTCCGAGGTGGCCACGAACGCGGCGAGCCAGGCGTGTGCCAGCTGGTGGCGCGCCACCAGGTCGGACCCGAGCGCGCGCAGGTCCTCCTCGAGATCCTTGCGCCGGCGGAACCGCTCGACGATCGCCTTCGCGCCCGCGCTGGTGACAAACCCGGCCGGGGACGACGCCAGCTCCTCGAACAGGTACTCGGCCGCCAGCCCCGGATCCGAAGGAGGCAGCGCGAACGCCGACATCGCCGCGGCCAGCTCGCCACACAGGTCTCGGATGGCGGGCACCTCGCCGAACGACGAACGCGCCCGCGCAAGCGACCCGGCCCGCGTCGACCACAGCGCGCGGGTCGGCTCGTCGACCCCGAACGCCCAGAACAGCTGGCCCGCGGCCCGCGCCTGCGGCGGGTACCGCAGCAGGCCAGCCGCCGCGTGCAGCCGCACCAGGACCGTGAGGATCGCCGCCGCGTCGTGGTCGTGCACACCGCGTTCGTAGCCCTCGTCGTACCTCGACTCCGCCGCGCGCCGCACCACGTCGAGCAGGTCGGCGTCCGGCGCGACCCCGTCCGCGAGGACGGCCGCAGCCAGGTGCTCGCCCCGGTACACGTCGGCCGACTCCGACACCAGCAGCTGGTCCCAGAACGGCCGCGTCGCCTCGAACTCCGGGTCGGTCACCGGCTCCCGGAAGTCCGTGCCGGTGACCGCGAGCGACATCCGGCCGTCCTTGGGCACCAGCGTCACGTCGATCGCCTGCGTGTTCACCGCGAACGAGTGCCGGCCCAGCCGGACGGTCTCGCCGCCGTCGGAGTACAGGTCGGTCCGGTCGCGCAGCGTGCGGCCTGCCTCCTGGCGCGCGGCCTTGAGCCGGCCGGCCAGCTCCTCGGCCCGCACCGAGTCGTCCAGCGCACGCAGCTCGTCGCCGACCGAACGGACCTTCGCGACCATCGGGTCGGAGGCGAAGTAGGTGTTGATCTCGTCCAGCGAGGACAGCGAGGCCACCCGCCGGTTGATGCTGGCGAGGATCCGCTGCGCCGAGTCGACCAGCCTGTCCGCCCGCCGCGCCTGCTCGTCGACCAGCGCCTGCTTGCGCGAGGAGAACGCCTCGTAGACGTCGGTGCGCTTCGCGGCGAGCTCGGTGAGGAAGTCGTCGAACTCGGCGAACCGGGACTCCAGGTTCTCCAGCGACAGCAGCAGCCGGCCCAGCTGCTCGTCGCAGCGCTGCGGCGTGTCGGCGACCGCCAGCGCGCCGGTGATCGCCTGGCCCAGCAGGGCGAACTCGGCGGCGAACGCGGCCCGCCCCTCGGTGGACAGCAGCTCCCGGCGCCGGGCGTCGAGCGTGGCCCGGGCGCGGTTGACGCCGCCGAGCACCTCGCCGATCCGCTCCAGGATCCGAGTGCGCACGGTCGCGTCGGCGATGTCCAGCGAGCCGACGACCTCGGTGACGACCTCCAGCCCGCCGGCCTGCTCGGCGAGTCGCTCGCCCACCGGCTCGGCCTCGGCGACCGTGCGGATCGCCGAGGCGTCGGCCACCAGCGACTCGACCCGCTCGTGGTAGCCGGCGAACGCGTCCGGTCCGCGCAGGAACTCGACCGCCCGCTTGGCCGCCGCGTCCAGCTCGGTCGACAGGGACTGAGCCAGCTCGTCGATCCGAGCCGCGTCGACGTAGCGCAGCTCGCGCAGCGACACCAGCCGACCCTGTGCGCGCCGCAGCGACGCGAGCTGCTCGACCCACTGGTCGGCCGACTTCGGCGCCTCGCCGCGCACCCGGCGCACCAGCGAGGCGATCTCGTCGCCGGCCGCGGCCAGCTCGCCGGCGGCGGTCTCGGTCAGCGACTGGACGTTCTCGTACTCGGCCAGCACCTGCTCGGCGGTGGCCCGCACGTCGGTGACCGGCGTGCGCAGGTCGCCGAACTCCGGCTCGCCCAGCCAGTGGTAGTTGTCGAACACCCGGGCGCACGCGGCGATCAGGCCCTCGAACACGGCCGTGGACGGCGCCATCTCGTCGACCATCCGGGTCACCGACAGGCAGTCCGAGATGCCGCGCACCAGGTCCGCGTTGCCCACACGCTCCAGCGGCCCGGTGCCGACCGGCTGCGCGGCGGCGAAGCTGTCCGCCAGGTACGGCGTCTGCCACACCTGCATCGGGTGCACCCGCGTGGGCTCCTCGGAGGTGGCCCGGAAGGCGACGAGCGTGCCGTCCTCGAACAGCGAGTACCCGTGGCAGGGCAGCGGGGTGGCGACCTCCTTGCGGATCACGTTGTACGGCAGCAGCAGCGTGCGGCCCGACTCGCGGGCGTGGAAGACGTAGAGCACGTCCTCGCCGTTGGGCGAGCGGATGACCCGCTCGAACTCGAGGTCGCTCGTCTCGGTGTCGAACGTGCGCGCCACGCCGGTGGCGAGGTAGTAGCCGCC
>DATMEB010000130.1:0-11135 GCA_035557095.1 Nocardioidaceae bacterium
GGCCGACCAGCTGATCCGCGCAGGCGAGGTCGAGGTCGTCGTGGCGGGTGGCATGGAGTCGATGACCCAGGCCCCGCACCTGCTGCCGAACTCCCGCGAGGGCTTCAAGTACGGCGACACCACCCTGGTCGACTCGATGGCCTACGACGCGCTGTTCGACCAGGCGACCCAGCAAGCCATGGGGGCGCTCACCGAGTCGTGCAACGCCGCGGGGACCAACCTGACCCGCGAGGAGCAGGACGAGTTCGCCGCCGGCTCGCACCAGAAGGCCGCCGAGGCCTGGAAGAACGGCGTCTTCGACGACGAGGTGGTGCCGGTCTCTATCCCGCAGCGCAAGGGCGACCCGGTCGTGGTCTCCCAGGACGAGGGCGTGCGCGGCGACACCACGGCGGAGTCGCTCGGCGCCCTGCGCCCGGCGTTCGCCAAGGACGGCACGATCACCGCCGGCTCGGCATCGCAGATCTCCGACGGCGCCTGCGCGGTCGTGGTGATGAGCAAGCCCAAGGCCGAGGAGCTCGGCCTCGAGTGGCTGGCCGAGATCGGCGCCCACGCCATGGTGGCCGGTCCCGACTCCACCCTGCAGATGCAGCCGGCCAACGCGACCAAGAAGGCCTGTGACAAGGACGGCATCTCGCCCGCCGACCTCGACCTGGTCGAGTTCAACGAGGCGTTCGCCGCGGTCGGCATCGACTCCGCTCGCGCCCTCGGCCTCGACCAGTCCAAGGTCAACGTCAACGGCGGCGCGATCGCCCTGGGCCACCCGGTCGGCATGTCCGGCGCCCGGATCGTGCTGCACCTCGCCCTCGAGCTCCAGCGCCGCGGCGGTGGCGTGGGCGCGGCAGCACTGTGTGGTGGCGGTGGACAGGGTGACGCCCTGATCGTGCGTGTCCCGAAGGGCTGAGCAGTCCGTCGACGACCTCGTGGGTCGCGCCCGTGAGGGCGAAGCCCGCGCGGTCGCACGGCTGATCTCACTGGTCGAGGACGAGTCCCCGTTGCTGCGGGAGGTGATGGCGGTCCTCGGGCCGCACACCGGCAACGCGCAGGTCATCGGCATCACCGGCTCGCCCGGCGTGGGCAAGTCGACCTCGACCAATGCCCTGGTGGGCCAGCTCCGCAAGCAGGACAAGCGGATCGGGATCCTCGCCGTCGACCCGTCCTCGCCGTTCTCCGGCGGGGCGCTGCTCGGCGACCGGGTGCGGATGCAGGACCACGCCCTCGACCGCGAGGTCTACATCCGGTCGATGGCCTCGCGCGGCCACCTCGGCGGGCTGGCCTGGGCCACCCCGCAGGCACTCCGGGTGCTCGACGCTGCGGGCTGCGACGTGATCATCATCGAGACGGTGGGCGTCGGCCAGAGCGAGGTGGAGATCGCCGGGCTCGCCGACACCACGCTGGTGCTGCTCGCGCCCGGCATGGGCGACGGCATCCAGGCGGCGAAGGCCGGGATCCTCGAGATCGGCGACATCTACGTGGTCAACAAGGCCGACCGCGACGGCGCCGACCAGGTCGCTCGCGACCTGCGGGCGATGCTGTCGCTGGCCGAACGACTCGAGGGCGGGTGGCGCCCGCCGATCGTGAAGACCGTCGCGCAGAACGGCGACGGGCTCGACAAGCTGGCCGAGGCCATCGACAACCACCGCGACTGGATGAACGAGCACGGCGAGCTCGCGGTGCGCCGGCGTCGCCGCGCCCGCGACGAGATCGAGGCCATCGCGGTGACCGCGCTGCGGGAGCGGTTCGGCGACATCCACGGCGACGCCCGCCTGGACGACCTGGCCGACGCCGTGGTCGCCGGCGAGTCCGACCCGTACACCGCTGCCGACGAGGTGCTGGCCGCGCTCTGACCGGCCGCCCGCGCAGCAGCCGCGAGCAGCTAAGGGCCGATCCGATCGGCCCTGGCGGGCGCGCCTCGACCGCTGTGCCAGGGTGGTGCGGTAGAACAAGGCCGACGCCTGCGTCCCTACGTCGGGTGGTCGTGTCAACGGTCGGTTTGTCTCGGGGACCGAGAAGGAGTTGTGGACGTCGTGGCCAAGAAGCTGTTGGCGCTGCTGGTAGCGGGTTTCGCGATCTTCTACCTCCTATCGCAGCCGGAGAGCGCAGCAGAGGCCGTCCGGGGAGCGGTGGGAGCGGTGATGGAGGCTTTCTCGCAGATCGTCCGGTTCATCACCAGGCTCTTCGCCTGACGGATGAGCTGGCTCCGCCGCACGTTCGCCGACCCGCACGTGCATCGGCACCTGCTGGTCGAAGAGGGTGAGCGGATCGTCGACGAGGTGCGTCACCACTCGGTCGTGTACGGCACCGCGATGTGCGAGCTGCTCGGTGCCGTGGTCGCTTTCGTCCTGTTCCTGTTCAGTCCGGTCGACCTCGCCTGGTTCCCGCTGCTGGTCAGCGTGGGCCTGGTGCTGCACGGTGGCTGGGGCGCGCTGAACTACCACATGGACCGGTTCGTGATCACGAACATGCGGGTGTTCCGTGTCCAGGGCGTGCTCACCCAGCGGCTGGCGACGATGCCGATCGCGCGGATCCTCGACATCTCGGTCGAGAAGCCGCTGATGGGCCGGATGATGGGCTACGGCCACTTCGTCTTCGAGTCCGCCGCGCAGGAGCAGGGGCTGCGCGACATCCGCTACGTCGGCAACCCCGACGAGCGCGACCTGACCATCCAGCGGGTCATCGCCCAGGCGGGCCTGCGCGGCCCTCGACCGGGGTCGGGGTCACACGGCGCGCACGGGACGCGGCAGGGGCTCTGAGGCCATGGCACGCCGTGCTCCGTTGCCGTTCGACCCCATCGAGGAGGCCGCACGTCAGTGGGCGCTGCGCTGGGACGCGGTCGAGGAGATGCGCGCGGTCACCTCGCTGATGCGCGTCCAGCAGCTTGTCATCGGTGAGCTCGACGAGATCCTCAAGCCGCACGGGCTGTCCTTCGCGCGCTACGAGGCGCTGGTGCTGCTGACGTTCAGCCGCACGGGCGCGCTGCCGCTGGGCAAGATGGGCGAGCGGCTGCAGGTGCACCCCACCTCGGTGACCTCCACGATCGACCGGCTCGAGGCGTCGGGCTTCGTCGTACGCCGGCCGCATCCCAGCGACGGGCGGGCCGTGCTCGCCGAGATCACCGACGCCGGCCGAACGGTCGTCGACGCTGCCACCGCCGACCTCACCGCGGCCCGGTTCGGGCTGCGCTCGCTGGACGACGAGGGGCTGACCGAGCTCTTCGAACTGCTGCGTCCGGTACGCGCGGGCGCCGGCGACTTCTGACCCCACCGCTGAGCCAGTGATCCGTGTCGACCACGGGATCCGGGGTAGGCTGGGTCTGAGATAGTAGGACGTCCTACTATTTCGAGGGAGCAACCCGAGGAGGCTGCGATGGCCGAGAGCAGCGGTCGACAGCGCTGGCAGGAGCGCTACGCGAGGTCGCGCGTGCGCGACGCCGACTTCAGCACACTGTCCGGGGTGGAGGTCGAGCCCGTCTACGGCCCGCCCGAGGACTCCGAGACCGGGTCGTCGGCGTACCCCGGCTTCGAGCGGATCGGCTGGCCCGGCGAGTTCCCGTTCACCCGCGGCCTCTATTCCACCGGCTACCGCGGGCGCACCTGGACAATCCGGCAGTTCGCCGGCTTCGGCAACGCCCAGCAGACCAACGAGCGCTACAAGATGATCCTCGACGCCGGCGGTGGCGGGCTCTCGGTGGCCTTCGACATGCCGACGCTGATGGGACGCGACTCCGACGACCCGCGCAGCCTCGGCGAGGTCGGGCACTGCGGCGTGGCCATCGACTCCGCGGCCGACACCGACCTGCTCTTCGACAGCATCCCGCTCGAGCAGGTCACCACGTCGATGACCATCAGCGGTCCGGCGGTCCCCGTGTTCTGCATGTACCTCGTGTCGGCCGAGCGGCAGGGCGCCGACATCGGCAGGCTCAACGGCACGCTGCAGACCGACATCTTCAAGGAGTACATCGCGCAGAAGGAGTGGCTGTTCGGCCCGGAGCCGCACCTGCGGCTCATCGGCGACCTGATGGAGTACTGCGCCAACGACATCCCGGACTACAAGCCGCTGTCGGTCTCGGGCTACCACATCCGCGAGGCCGGCTCGACCGCCGCGCAGGAGCTCGCGTACACGCTCGCCGACGGCTTCGGCTACGTCGAGCTCGGGCTGTCGCGCGGGCTCGACGTCGAGCGGTTCGCGCCCGGGTTGTCGTTCTTCTTCGACAGCCACGTCGACTTCTTCGAGGAGGTCGCGAAGTTCCGCGCCGCACGGCGAATCTGGGCCCGCTGGATGCGCGACGTCTACGGCGCGAAGACCGAGAAGGCGCAGTGGATGCGCTTCCACACGCAGACCGCCGGCGTATCGCTGACCGCGCAGCAGCCGTACAACAACGTCGTACGCACCGCGGTCGAGGCGCTGGCCGCGGTCCTCGGTGGCACCAACAGCCTGCACACCAACGCGCTCGACGAGACCCTGGCGCTGCCCACCGAGCGCTCCGCCGAGATCGCCCTGCGCACGCAGCAGGTGCTGATGGAGGAGACCGGCGTGGTCAACGTCGCCGACCCGCTCGGCGGCTCTTGGTACGTCGAGGCTCTCACCGACCGGCTCGAGGCCGAGGCGGAGGCGATCTTCGACCGCATCCTCGAGCAGGGTGGTACCGGGCTGCGCGCCGCCGACACCGCCGGCCTGGCTGAGCAGGTGCGCCGCAGCACCGGCGACCCGCGCGGCGTCTGGCCGATGACCCGCGGGATCCTGCGTGGCATCGAGGACGGCTGGTTCATGGCCGAGATCGCCGAGGCCGCGTTCCAGTACCAGAAGGCCCTCGAGAAGGGTGACAAGAAGATCGTCGGGGTGAACTGCCACAACCGCACGGTCACCGAGGACCTCGAGATCCTGCGGGTCAGCCACGAGGTCGAGACCGAGCAGGTGAAGGAGCTGGGGGCCCGCAGGGCCGAGCGCGACGACGCGGCCGTGCGGGCCGCACTGGCACGCATGGTCGACGTCGGGCGCACCGACGACAACATGATCCCGGCGATGCTCGACGCGGTCCGCGCCGAGGCGACGCTCGGCGAGATCTGTGACGCCCTGCGGGCCGAGTGGGGGGAGTACCGCGAGCCGGCGCGCTTCTAGGATGGGCGCATGAGTGTTCCGTTCTCGCGTCCCGGCGCCGTCGACCTGTCCTCCCTGAAGTCGGGGGCTCCCGGCCCCGGCGCGCCCGGTGGCGGCCCGCGCCCGCCCGCAGGCAGCGGCGCGTACAGCATCGACCTGGACGAGTCGAACTTCCAGGCCGAGATGCAGCAGAGCATGCAGGTGCCGGTGGTGGTGAGCTTCTGGTCGCGCCAGGAGCCGGCCTCGATCGAGCTGAACGCCTCGCTGGAAGCGCTCGCCGACGAGTTCGCCGGCAAGTTCCTGTTCGCGAAGGTCGACGTCGACGCCAACCCGCAGATCGTGCAGGCGGTCGGCATACCCGGTGCCCCGCTGGTCGCGGTCGCGCTGGGCGGGCAGCTCGCGCCGCTGGCGCAGGAGGCCGTCCCCCTCGACCAGCTACGGCAGGTGCTCGAGCAGGTGGTGCAGACGGCCGTCGCCAACGGCGTGACCGGCCGGGTCGAGCCGCGAGCCGGCGCCGCGCCCGAGGGCGTCGAAGAGGAGGACGAGCCGGCGGCCGACCCGAGGTACGCCGCCGCCGAGGAGGCGCTGTCGGCCGGCGACCTCGACGGCGCGATCGCGGCGTACGAGCAGGTGCTGCAGAACGACCCCTCCGACGACGAGGCCCGCACGGGCCTCGCACGCACCAAGCTGGTCGCGCGCACCCGCGAGGTCGACCTGAACGCGGCGCGCGACGCCGCGGCTGCGAGCCCGGACGACGTCGAGGCGCAGATCCAGGTCGCCGACGTCGACCTGCTCGGGGGGCACGTCGAGGACGCGTTCGAGCGACTGGTGACGACCGTGGCCAGGGTCGCCGGAGCCGACCGCGACCGGGTGCGCACCCATCTGGTCGAGCTCTTCGAGATCGTCGGCAACGAGGACCCGCGCGTACGCACCTTCCGGACACGGCTGGCCAGCGCGTTGTTCTAAGGCGTGTTGGTAGCCCGGGCAGCAGGCCATGCCGCTTGCCCACGCGTCCTAGCGGGTGTCGCACGCCCGGGCGGCTACGCTTGAGGTGCTATGCGGCGACTGGGAGGGATCGCGCTCATCGTGTTGGGCGTGCTCGGGGTGCTGCTCGGCGCTGCGCTCGCCGTCGGCTTCGGCCCGGACGACCGGATCGGGACCGGCCCGCACCGGCTGAGCACTCCCGGGCAGGCGATCGTGACCGCGCCCGAGGCGCTCGCCTTCTCCGGGCCGCGGGTCGAGCTCACCGTCACCAGCGTCGAGCGTGGGCGACCACTGTTCCTGGGAGTGGGGCACGACGTCGACGTGCGCGACTTCCTCGGCGAGACCCCGCGGACCAGGATCGACACGATCGAGCTGCCGTGGAGGGTGACCACCACCGACCTGCCCGGCGGCGGGGCTCCGAAGGGTGCGCCGGAGGACCCGAGGTGGTGGCTGGCCGAGGCGCAGGGACGCGGCCAGGCGGTGCTCAACTGGCGGCTGCCGGACTCCGCGGCCGACCTGGTGATCCTCGACCCCGTCGGCGGTGACGGGCTGACCGTCGACGTCACGGCCGCGGTGCTCGCCCCGGGCGTCTTCGTCGTGGGCCTCGCGGTCGCCGTGCTCGGGCTCGGCGTGGTGATCTTCGGCTGGGCGGTGCTGACCACGCGGGTGGCACCGCACGGGCTGCACGCACGTCGCCCGGACCCACCTGCGCCCGCGCCGGCGCGAGAGCCGGTCGCCCCGGAGCGTGGCGAGTGAGCCGCCGGCTGCTCGTCGGGCTCACCGGGCTCGTAGCCTTCGCGCTGCTCGCCGGCGCCTGTGCGGTACCGCAGCGCAAGGACACCTCGATCGTCAGCAAGCCGGCCGCGACGCCGGTCACCGCTCGCACGATCGTCGCCGACTACAACGAGGTCCGGGCGCGCGCCGACGCGACCCTGGACGGTTCCCTGCTCCCCGAGGTCGAGGGTGGCGAGCTGCTCGACATCGACCAGGGCGCCTACTTCGTCAGCGTGCGCGTCGACAAGCGGGAAGGCTACGGCCTGTTACGGCTCGCGCCGCCGCAACAGGTTGTCTCGCCGCGCTTCGAGGCCTACCCGATGTGGTTCGTGGCGATGGCACGCGACGAGGTGAGTGGCAACAAGCGGGTCGCGGTCTTCGAGCGGGCCGACTCGGTGTCGCCGTGGCTGATGACGATGGCTCCGGAGACCACACCGGGTGCGATCCTGCCACCGGTCGTGACCGACAGCACCGGCGCGGCCGTGACCGTGCTCCCCGACGACGACACCGGTACCGGGATCAGCCCGGCCGCGGCGTTGCGTCGGTACACCGGTGCGCTGGCGCCGGGCACGGATGTCGACGACGACTTCTTCGCCTCGGACGCGTTCCTGATCCAGACCCGCAGGTTCCAGGAGACGCAGGGGTCGCTGCCGTTCGCGGACTTCCAGCAGACCTGGACCGCGCAGCGCCCGGAGTTCGCGTTGCGGGTCGAGGGCGGCGGCCTCCTGGTGTTCGGCACGGTGACCCGCAGGGACTCCTACCGGGTGCAGACCAACAGCTACATCGACTGGGACGACAACGCGGACACCGCGGCGTACCTCCCGGGCAGGGTCTTCCGCTCCGCCGACCTCGACTACGCCCACCAGCTGCTGCTGTACGTCCCGCCCGCGGGGAGCGGCCGGGCGCGGCTGATCGGCCAGTACGGCGGAGTGGTCGACGGCCAGGGCTTCTAGGGCGTGTTGGAAGGCGGCATGACCGGCGGCGCGCCGCTCTCGAGGTAGCGCAATGGCCCCTGCGTCGAGTCCAAAGCGGCCAGCGCCCGGCGGACCGTCTGCGGCGCGCACCGTTCCCGGATCTGGTCGGCGTCGCAGAACTCCGCCGTTCGGATCTCGCGCGGCTCGGGCACGATCGAGTCGGTCAGGCCGGCGGCGTGCACGCCGCCGTCGAACACCAGCGTGCAGGCGTCGTCCCAGCCGCTCCAGGCCGGCAGCCAGTCGACCAGCAGCAGGTCGCCCGCGTCGACGGTGAGCGCGAGCTCCTCCTGCACCTCGCGCGCGGCGGCCAGGCGAGGCGACTCGCCGACCTCCACCACGCCGCCGGGCAGGTCCCAGTCGGGCTTGTAGCTGAGCTGGCAGAGCAGCAGCCGGTCCTCGTGGTCGCGGATCGCGAGCTGCGAGATGACCCGCTTGCGGGGCAGCCCAGCGTTGAGCAGCGCGCGGAAGCCCTCCGGCTCGTGCGGCTCCGGGTCGTCGGCCAGCCGCGCGAACACCACCAGGTCCGTGCGCCCCGTGTCACCAAGACCGGAGCTTTCACCAGACACCTGGTCACCGTGGTCGGGGTGCCCGCCAGGCGGCTGGCCGCCGTGGTCGGGGTGCTCGCCACGCGCCGGGTCACCGTGGTCGGGGTGCCCGCCCCGCGCCCCGTCATCGTGGCCAGGGCCTAAGCCGGTGTTCGGTCGCAACCCCCTAAGAACGCCTTCACGGCGCAGCCCGGACCTACCGGCGATCCGCAGCGAGGCCACGTCGGAGGGGTCGACGTAGGCCTGCACACGGGCCAGCCGCAGTTCGGTGATGGCGTGCCGCGTGAGCAGGCGTACGGCGCGGGTGGCCATGCCGCGGCGGCGCTGCTGCGGATCGGTCGACCAGGTGAGCTGACCGACCAGGTCCTCGAGCAGCAACAGCGACACCTCGCCGACGACGGCGCTCCCGGCCTCCACGCGGAAGCGCAGGTGCTGCGGATCGTCCTCGTCCGGGACCGGAGTCAGCGTCACCGTCCCATCGGTCAACGGCTCGCGGCGTCGGCTCATGCGCCCTTGGTGGGCTCGGACGACGTCTGTCCCGAGGTACCGGAGCCCGGGGCGAGGAGGACGACACCGAGCGGCGGCAGCCGGAGCGTCGCAGACGCCTCCTGGCCGTGCCACGGCGTGGTGTCCGCCTCGACCGCGCCGAGGTTGCCGACGCCGGAACCGTAGTAGAGGTCGGCATCGGTGTTCAGCAGCTCACGCCACCAGCCGGGCTGCGGCAGACCGAGTCGGTAGCCCTCGTGCGGGACCGCGGAGAAGTTGGCCACGCACGCCACGGTCGAGCCCTTGCCGTCGGTGCGTACGAAGCTGAACACGTTGTTCGACGCGTCGTTGGCGTCGATCCAGGCGAACCCCTGCGGCTCGTGGTCGAGCGCCCACAGCGCGGGGTGGGCGAGGTAGACGCGGTTCAGGTCACGCACCAGGTCGTGCAGCCCGCGGTGCTCCACGTGGTCGAGCAGCCACCAGTCGAGCTCGCGAGCCTCCGACCACTCGGACTCCTGGCCGATCTCGGAGCCCATGAACAACAGCTGCTTGCCCGGGTGCGACCACATGAACGCCAGGTATGCGCGCAGGTTGGCCAGCTGTCGCCAGCGGTCGCCGGGCATCTTGCGCAGCAGCGAGCCCTTGCCGTGTACGACCTCGTCGTGCGAGATGGGGAGCACGAAGTTCTCGGAGTAGGCGTACATCATCGAGAAGGTCATCTGGTGGTGGTGGAACTGCCGGTAGATCGGGTCCTGGCGCACGTAGCTCAGCGAGTCGTGCATCCAGCCCATGTTCCACTTCATCCCGAAGCCGAGCCCGCCCAGGTGCGTCGGCCTGGTGACGCCGGGCCACGACGTGGACTCCTCGGCGACCGTGACGATCCCGGGGACGCGCTTGTAGCAGGTGGCGTTCATCTCCTGCAGGAAGCTGACCGCCTCCAGGTTCTCCCGTCCGCCGTGCACGTTGGGCCGCCAGGCGCCCTCCTCGCGCGAGTAGTCGAGGTAGAGCATCGACGCGACCGCGTCGACGCGCAGACCATCGACGTGGAACTCCTCGAGCCAGTACAGCGCGTTGGCGCTGAGGAAGTTGCGGACCTCGTGCCTCCCGAAGTTGAACACGAGCGTTCCCCAGTCGGGGTGAGCACCCCGGCGCGGGTCGGCGTGCTCGTACAGCGCGGTGCCGTCGAAGGCGGCCAGGGCCCAGTCATCGCGCGGGAAGTGCGCGGGCACCCAGTCGACGATCACGCCGATGCCGGCGTTGTGCAGGGCCTGCACCAGTCGACGGAAGCCGTCCGGGTCACCGAAGCGTGACGTGGGTGCGTAGTACGACGTGACCTGGTAGCCCCACGAACCGCCGAAGGGGTGCTCCATCACGGGCAGCAGCTCGACGTGGGTGAACCCCATGTCGACGACGTACGCCGTGAGCCCGTCGGCCAGCTCGTCGTAGGTGAGCGGCCCGCCGCCCTCGTGCTTGCGCCACGAGCCGAGATGCACCTCGTAGACCGACATCGGCTGCTGGTCCGCACGGGTCTCGGCGGCGCGATGGGTCATCCACTCGTCATCGGTCCAGGTGTGCTTGCTCTCGAACACCCGGGACGCCGTCGCCGGGGGGACCTCGGTCCAGAAGGCCATCGGGTCGGCCTTGTCCCGCCAGACGTTGTCCGCGCCGCGGATGTGGAACTTGTAGCTCGCGCCCGAGCCGACGCCGGGAACGAACGCCTCCCAGACGCCGGACTTGCCGACCTGGGTCATCACGTTCCTGGCGCCGTCCCAGCCGTTGAAGTCCCCGCGCACCTGGACCTCGAGGGCCCGTGGAGCCCATACGCGGAAGGCCGTGCCCTCCGCGCTGACCTGGGCGCCGAGGGCCTCCCACAGCTGTTCGTGGCGTCCCTCGTTGATGAGGTGGACGTCCAGCTCGCCGATCATCGGCTCGCTCATCGCGGTGCTCCGATCCGGTCGATCGCCTGCAGCGGGATGTCCACCCAGCTGGGACGGTTGTGTGCTTCGTAGATGACTTCGTAGACGGCCTTGTCGGCCTCGTAGGCGTCGATCATCGCCTCCTCGGCAGGGCTGAGCGGCTCGCCGCCGCCCTCGACGCGGCGCTCGACGTACCCCTCGAGGAAGGCGGCGCGGTTGCGCTCCAGCCACTCCTTGGCGCGGTAGGTGATCTGCGATCCCGGCGCGTCGGCGGAGTGGAGGTCCTTCACGACCGACTGCGCAGCGTAGTCGAAGGAGCGCAGCATCCCGGCGACGTCGCGCCAGGCGGAGTCCGGCAGCCG
>DATMEB010000131.1:0-3825 GCA_035557095.1 Nocardioidaceae bacterium
CCGCCGAGACTGACGACCGCCGGTTCGCCGAGCTCCTGCTCGATGCCGACGGCGACGAGATCGGCTGCCCAGGCCTTGCCGACCGAGCCGAGGTCGAGTGCGGTATCCGCCGGGACCCGGACGGCTCCCGCCGGATCGATCGCGATCTCGCGCCACGCGTCGGTGTCCGGGCCGGGCTCGGGCCAGGGAATCGTGACCTGCTCTGCGCAGTCCCGGAGCTGGTCGAAGTCACGGTCGTAGCCCAGCTGGACCAGCTGGCGGCCGAGCAACGGGTTGACCAGGCCGCCGGTACGACGAGCCGCGTCGCACGCCACCTCCAGGGCCGCCACCAGCAGCGGGTCGACATCGACCCAGCTGCCGGCGTGGCGGTTGGCCATGCTCAGGTCGGAGTCGGCGCGGAACCGACTGCAGGTCGCGTCGACGTCGGCGAGGACCCGACGGGCCACCCGCTCGGCCCCGCGCAGGGCGACCGGTCGGCGTACGGCCAGGAACACGTAGGTCCCGAGCGCATCGAACCTGGTGTGCCGGGTCGGGGCATTCATGTCAGGACCCGCTGCTCGGCGCCGCCGGCGGCGGAGGAGGTGGCGGAGCGGGTGCCGGTCCGGGACCAGAGGAGGAGGAGCCACTTCCGGACGAGCCGCTCGAGCCCCCGCTGCTGCCGCTGCTGGAGACCGGCGCCGAGACCGTGCCGCCGCCGACCGGGTTGCTGGACGTCGTACCCGTCACGTAGCGAACGGTCACCCGCGTGACGTGCGGTCGCTGCCGGAGCTGCGGCCGCGCCAGGCGTTGCCGATCGGCCCCTTGCCGGCCCTGCTGTTGGGCACCCTTGGCCTGTTGCTGGGCCTGTTGCTGTTGGGCCGACGCGGCGGCCTGTTGGGCGGCGAAGTCGTCGGCGGCCTTCCCGATCAGCCATCCGGTAGCGGTCAGCGCACCGACGGTGCTGACACCGGTGACGGCGGCGACGGCGAGGCGGAAGCGGTCGCGGTCCCTGCTCGTGTAGCTCATGGACGACGACCATCACGGGGCTCGCGGCAAGGGCGCCTCATCGAGATGTTAAGTCAAGGTCATGGCCGGGACTTAAGGCACTCTTGAGGTTCCGACGAGACGCCCATAGTGCGGCCGACGGTTGTCTTGCGGCCATGAACATCAAGTCAGTACTCATCGCATCGGCCGCGATCGTCGCCGGGGTTTCCGGGGCTGTCGCCGCCTACCAGTTCGCCGCACCCGCCAGCGGCAGCGAGACCGCCGGCGCGGCCGCCGTGGTCGCCGCCCCCGATCAGACGCAGCGGGGCAAGCAGGCCCGAGAGAAGAAGTTCGCGCCGTGCAAGCCCCCGGCCAAGCTCGAGGGCAAGAAGTGCGTGACCACGGAGGTCCGCACCGTGATGGTGGGCGGTGCGTCGTCCAGCCTGCCGGCGCCGGCCGCACCCAGCCCTTCGGGTCACGACAGCGGCGACGACGGCAGTCACGACAGCGGCGGCTTCCTTGCCGGGCGCGACGACGACAGCCACCACTCGGGTGAGGGAGAGGACGGTCATCACGGCGACGACGACGATGATGACGACAACTTCGACACCTTCGACACGCGGACCGACGATGACGGCAGCGGTACGCACACCCGCACCCGCACCGGCCACGACGACTGACCCGCCAGCAGGCCAGTCAGCACGCCCGTCAGGCAGGCAGCCGGGGCAGGCTCACCTCCACGGAGGTGCCGCCCTCGGGGCTGCGGCCGATGGCCATCGCGCCGCCGCACGCGGTCGCCGTACGCCGCACGATGTCGAGCCCCAACCCCGTCGACCCAGGCCGGTCCCCACCGCGACTGACCGGCCCGGGTCCGGCGTCGGAGACCGTGAGCCGCACGAGCTCGCCGTCCGCGACCAGGCGGACGGCGAACGGCGTCTGCTCCGGCGTGTGCGCAAAGACGTTGTCGATGAGCACGTCGACGACATCGGCCAGGTCCTCGGCGGCGACCGGCACCAGCAGCGGCTCGTCCGGAAGCGAGACGTCGGTGGAGCGGCCCTGGTCCTCGGCGAGGGCCAGCCAGAAGTCGGTCCTGCCACGGACGGTCACGGTGGCGTCGCAGGCGGCCCGCAGGTCGGTGCGCACCGGGCGCCGGGCCTCCCTGACGATCTCGTCGATGCTCCGCTGGAGCACGGAGATGTGGTCCTGGAGGCGCTCGCCGACCTCGGGGTCGTCGACCGCCTCGGAGTCCAGCCGCAGTGCGGTGACGGGGGTCCGGAGCCGGTGGGAGAGCTCGGCGACGGCGGCGCGCTCGGCGACCAGGAGCTCGTTGGTGCGCTCGGCCAGCCCGTTGAGGGCTCGGGCGAGTTCCTCGGTCTCCTCGGTCCCGCGGACGTCGGCGCGGGCGGTCAGGTCACCGCCTCGCAGCTGGTGCGCGACGTCGGCGACGTCCATCAGCGGCTCGCTGATCCGGCGCCCGAGCCGGGCAGCGATCGCGGCCGCCAGCGCCATCAGGACCACGCCCAGTCCGATGATGCCGAGCCAGGCCCGGGTGACGCCGTCGTACAGGTCATCGAGCGTCACGCTGGTCCGCACCACCGCAGTGCCGTCGGCGGTGACCACCGGCAGCAGCACCCGCCCGCCGTCCCCGTCGATCACGGTGAACGCCTCGCCGTCGACCGCCCGGCGCACCTCCGGGTCGCGTCGCCGCATGTCACCGGACCCGAGGACGTCGCCGTCGACGGTGAGCACCGCCGTGCTGGGAGCGCCCCGGCTGTCCAGGTTCGACACGACGTCGGCAAGGGCCTCCTGGTCGGTCAGCCCGGCGACCAGGATCGCGACATTGCGAGCCTCCTGGTCCGCGGCTGCCATCGCCCGGTCCTCTGCCAGCGTGCGCACCAGCAGGCAGAGCGGGACCACGAACGACACCACGACGGTCGAAGTCGTCGCCAGGACCAGCCATGAGATCCGGCGGCGCATCAGCTCTGCTCGAGGTCCGGGTCGACGAGGCGTACGCCCACACCACGCACGCTGTGCAGGTAGCGCGGCTCGGCGGCCGACTCGCCGAGCTTCCGCCGCAGCCAGGAGAGGTGGACGTCGACGGTGCGGTCGGAGCCGCCGTACACCTCCTGCCAGACGTCGGCCAACAACTCGCGCTTGGTGACCACGTCGCCCCGGCGCGATGCCAGGGCGAGCAGCAGGTCGAACTCCTTGCGGGCGAGCTCCAGGCGGTCCCCGGCGAGGGTGGCGGTCCGGGTGCGCTCATCGATGACGAGCTCACCGACCCGCAATGGCTCGGCGACGTCTCCGGCGGTGCCCTCGGTACGGCGGAGCACGGCCCGGATCCTGGCCGCGACCTGATCGGTGCCGAACGGCTTGACCACGTAGTCGTCGGCGCCGCCGTCGAGCGCCTTGACCATGGTCGGATCGTCGTCCTGGGCGGTGATGACGATGATCGGCACCGAGGACGCAGCCCGGATCATCGAGATCAGCGCGAGCCCGGCGACGTCGGGCAGCCCGAGGTCGAGCAGCACCACTTGCGGGCTGCTGCTCAGCACCTGCTCGAGGCCGGACATGCCGGTGGCCGCGGTGGCGACCGCGTGCCCGCGCTCGGTGAGTCCGCGCCGGCAGGCGTTGCGGATCGCTTCGTCGTCCTCGATCACGAGGATGCTGGCCATGCCCGCACGGTAACCGCTGGATCCCCGGTCCGGTGGCGTGACGGGCCGTCTGACGGGCTGCTTGACCCGCCGGGTGACCTGAGGACTGGGAGGATGCGGACATGACGTTCCAGCGAACCGTCGCGCTGGCGGTCGCCGCCTGGCTGGTGGTGGTCATCGCCGGCGCCACGCTGGTCTGGGCGGTGAT
>DATMEB010000132.1:0-74128 GCA_035557095.1 Nocardioidaceae bacterium
CATACTGTCCTCGGTACAGGACATCCCTTCTTGTATGGCGGTCAAATGAGGCTCACGTCCGACTTCCACGTCCCGTCCGCGCCGGACAAGGTGCTCGCGCTGTTGCTCGATGCCGCGACGATGCAGGCCTGCATCCCCGGCTGCGAGGAGCTCGTCCAGCGCGACGACACGCACTACCGCGGGGTACTGGTCAACGAGGTCGCACATGTCCGCTTCAAGGCCGGTTTCACCGCCGAGATCACCTCGACCTCGGCACCGGACAGGACCGAAGAGCCCGCCGTCGTGCGCGCGGTACTGAAGGGCGAGGACCGGCGTCTCGGCAGCACCATCCGGGTCGATGCCACGCTGACGGTCCGTTCAGACTCCGCCGGCGGCAATGCCGACGCGTCCCGGATCGAGTACGTGCTCGAGCTCGCCATGTGGGGCAAGCTCGGACGGCTGGGGGAGTCCGTGATCCGGCGCAGGAGCATGGAGGTCGAGCGGCAGTTCGTCGAGTCGTTCAGTGCGGTCTGTGCCGGCCAGCCGTTGCCTCGGCAAGAAGTGCCCGACGTGCGCCCCGCAGCGGCGAGCGTCCCTCGGGCATCCGGCGCAGCGCAGACCGCCGGTGCGCACGTAGCCGTCGCCGGAGTGACCGAGCAGCCGCCGGAACCCACGCGAGGTCGCGAGGACTGGGTGATCCTCGGCTTGGCCGCCGCGGCTGCGTTCGCCTACGGCGTCATCGTCGGTGGTCGGGGCGGGCGTCGGCGATGAGTCGCGTGCACCGCCCGGCCTCGGCGGAGGAGGCCGCGGAGATGCTCGCTGTGCTGGACGACGCGATGGTGTACGGCGGGGGCACGGCCATCCAGATCCTGCTCAAGCAAGGGCTGCTGTTCACCGAGCATTTCGTCGACCTGACCGGAATCCCCTGCCTGCGGGAGGTTGCGGCGACTGACGATGCCGTGACCGTCGGCCCGATGACGTCGTTGCGGAGGATGGAGACCGACCCGCTGGTACGCCGGATGGTCCCCGTCGCGGCACAGGCCTACGCCAAGGTGGCCAACCCGCGGGTGCGCAACACCGCGAGCGTGGGCGGCAACCTCGCCCACGGTGACTACCGGCTCGACCCGCCCACGGCACTCGTGGTGCTGGACGCTGTGGTCTCAGTGACGTCGGCGCAGGGCACCCGCGAGGTGTCGATCCGTGAGTTCTTCGTCGACTTCCAGCAGACCGCGGTGCGCCGCGACGAGCTCATCACCGGCATCCGCATTCCCCGCCAGCCCGCCGGTGCTGTCGGTGCGTACCGCAAGATCAGCAGTCTCAGCGTCAACGACTGGCCGTGCGCCTCCGCTGCCGCGCTGGCGGTTCCGGTGGGGGACGAGATCGAAGTCAGGCTGGGCCTGGGCGCGTTGGCGCCTACCACGCTGTACCTGGCGTTCGACGTGACACCGGACATGGACGAGCAGCAGGCGGTACAGGCGGCACTGGACATCGCCGACTCGGCCATGGAGCCGATCGCGGATGTGCGCGGCGGCGTCGGCTACAAGGCGCACCTGGGCCGGGTCGCGGTCGAGGACGCCGTGCGGCACACGCTGAAGGAGGTCGTCCATGACTGAGATCTTCGCTCCGACGCCGGACGCGGGTGTGGAGCATGACTCAACTGCCGGGCCGGTCGCGCCCGGTGGGGTCGGCGAGCGACGCCCACGGTTCGACGCCGCAGGCCGAGTGCGCGGGACGTTCCGCTACACCGGAGACGAGGCCGCGGCTCCGGCCACCGCGCATGTGGCGGTGCATCGCAGCACCATGCCCCATGCGAGGATCCGCGCGGTCGACGTAGCCCGCGCACGCAAGCAGGAGGGCGTCCTGGGCGTGGTGACCGGCCGGGATCTCCACAACCTGTTCGGCGACCGCGTCTACACCGGCCCCGCGTTCGCCGACCAACCCGCCCTCGCCGTCGAGAAGGTCCGCTACGTCGGCGAACCGGTGGCGGCCGTCCTGGCCGTCGACGCAGCGACTGCTCGCGAGGCCGCCCAGGAGGTCGTGGTCGAGTACGAGGAGCTGTCCCCGGTCTACGACCTCGACGCCGCGCTGAGTGGCACCAGCTTCGTGCACGAGGAGCTCCGCCCGAGCACGGTGTTCGCCGATCTTGCGCACCTGAACGGTGTACGCGACACCAACGTCAACTACGAGTACCGGCAGCGCAGCGGGGACGCGGCCGGCGCGCACGCCGAAGCCACCACGACCGTCCACGCCACCACCTGGGCACCCCCCACGCACCATGTCCCGATCGAGCTGCCCTCGACCACCGCGTGGGTGGACAGCGACCGGCTGGAGATGCTCACCACGACCCAGACTCCTTCCTACGTTCGGCAGATGGCGGCCGACCTGCTCGACCTGCCGCTGTCGCGTGTTCGCGTCATGACCCGGCCGCTCGGCGGCAGCTTCGGCGCCAAGATGTACGACCGGCTCGAACCACTGGCCGCGGCGTTGGCTTGGACGACGGGTCGCCGGGTGCGCATCGACGCCACCCGTGAGGAGGCGTTCCTGCTCACCAGCCGGCACGGCTGCGAGATCACGGCGTCCATGTCGGCCGACGAGGCCGGGAACATCGTCGCGGTGACCTCCGACGTGCGCTACGACACCGGGGCGTTCGCCGACGTCGGCCCGCGGATCACCGCGAAGTCGGGCATGGTCGCGGCCGGCCCGTACCGCGTCGCCAGCACCGACGTGCACTCGCGGTGCGTCTACACCAACAAGGTCTCCGCCGGCCCGTTCCGCGGGTTCGGGGTACCGCAGGTCACCTGGTCGCACGAGACCCTGGTCGACGAGCTCGCCCACCGGCTCGGCGAGGACCCGTACGACTTCCGTCGCCGCCATCTCCTCCGAGAGGGTGACGTCGCCAGCGTCGGCACCGAGATGCACAGCGCCGACTTCGTCGCCTGCCTCGACGCTGTGGCGGACGCGGTCGGGTGGACTGATCCGACCCCACCGCCCGAGGGGCCGATCGTGTACGGCAAGGGCATCGCCGTTGGGGTTAAGGCGGTGCTGACCCCCACGGTCGCCAACGCGACCCTGAACCTCAACCAGGACGGTTCGGCGACCCTGCTGATCAGCACCGTGGACATGGGGCAGGGCAGCGACACGATCATGACCCAGATCGCCGGCGAGGTGCTGTGCCTGGACAGTGAGCGGATCCACGTCGTCCGGGCGGACACCGATGCGACCCCCTACGACACCATCACCGCCGGGAGCCGGTCGACCTACCACACCGGCAACGCCGTGCGCATGGTCGCGGAGGCCATGCGGGTCAAGCTGCTGGACCTTGCCGCCGAGGAGCTCGCCGTACCCGCCGACCAGCTCCGGCTGGACGCCGACGGGGTGCTGCACAGCGACAGCGGTCGGCGCATCGCCGTGCCAGAGGTGGTGCGGGCCAAGTACGGCGCGCGCGGTGCCACCGTGACCACCGCGGAGAACTTCACCACCTGGTGGCACCCCTACGACAAGTCCACCGGGCTCTCGGAACGGGTGACCGAGCACTGGTTCGCCGGTGCGGCGGCGGTGCGCATCGGAGTGGACACGCGCACCGGACGCGTCCATACCCATCACCTGGCGGTGGCCGGCGACGTCGGCAAGGCCATCAACCCCACGATGGTCGAGCAGCAGCTGACCGGCGCGGCGGTGATGGGACTGGGGCACGCGCTCTTCGACCAGCTCGTCTACGACTCCGGGCAGATGACGAACGCAACCTTGCTGGACTACCAGCTGCCCTCGGTGAAGGATCTTCCCGACCGGCTCACGCCGCTCATCGTCGAGAGCGCACACCGTGACGGCCCCTTCGGCGCCAAGGGCGTCGGTGAGACCGGGATCCTGCCGATCGCGCCCGCGTACGCCAACGCACTGCACGACGCCTGCGGCGTTCGCATAACCCGGCTCCCGCTGACGCCGGAGAACGTGCTGGGTCACCTGATCGCGCAGGAGCGGCCATGACCGACATCACCCTCAACGTCAACGGGACCCCGCATCGGCTGTCGGTGCACGACACCGAGCTCCTGCTCGACGCGCTCCGCCAGCGCATCGGGGTCACCAGTGCCCGTGAAGGCTGCGGCGTCGGTGCATGCGGCGCCTGCACGGTCCTCGTCGACGGCGCGAGCGTGTCGTCCTGCCTGACCCGCGCCACCAGGTACGACGGGGCCGAGCTGACCACCGCCGACGGCCTCGACGTCGACGACCCGGTCGTGGCGGCTTTCGTCGACAGCGGAGCGATGCAGTGCGGCTACTGCATCCCCGGTTTCGTGCTGATGACCAAGGAGCTGCTGGCAGAGAATCCCGAGCCCACCGACGAGCAGATCGCAGATCACCTCGAAGGCAACATCTGTCGTTGCGGCACCTACCCCGAGATCCTGCGCGCCGTGCGTCGCGCCGCACGGCACCGGAGGCCGGCATGAACCTGCGACGCCCCTGGGGACAGACCCACTACCTCGACGACGGCGACGGCCCACTCGTGGTCTGCCTGCACCCGCTGGCAGCATCCGGACAGCTGTGGCGACCGCTCATCGACGAGCTGCGCGAGGAGCACCGAGTGGTGGCACCGGACGCCCGCGGTCACGGAGCCTCGTCCTGGGACGGCGAACAGTTCAGCGTCGCCGATCTCGCCGATGATGTCGCCGCACTGGTCAGCCATCTCGATGCCGGTCCGGCCCGCCTCATCTCGCTGTCGATGGGCGGGTGCACAGCCGTCGACCTGGCCGCCCGCCATCCCGGCACGGTGCACAGCCTGGTGCTGGCCGACACCACCGCAGACTACGGACCCGGCAAGGAGGAGGTCTGGGCCGAACGGGCCGACAAGGCGATCAACGTACCTCGGGCCAAGCAGCTTGGCTTCCAGGTCGACAGATGGTTCACACCGGACTTCGCCGCGAGCGACCCCGAGGAGGTCGAGCGGGTGTCGAGCATCTTCCTCGACACCGACGGACGGGCACACGCCGCCGCCTGCCGCGCCCTGGGCGCGTTCGACGACCGAGACCTGCTGGGGAACATCGACGCACCCACACTTGTGCTGGTCGGGGAGGACGACTACGCCACCCCACCGGAGATGGCGCGCACCCTGAACGACGGCATCGCAGACTCCAGCCTGCACATCCTGCCCGACACACGGCACATGAGCCTCATCGAGAGCCCCACGGCACGGAGCCTGGTGCGCAAGCACCTGCTCCGCTGAGGCCTTCGCTCGCACTGGTCGGCGGAACACAGGTAAGGGCAGGGCTCCTGCGGTGACGCGGGAGCCCTTACCTGTATGGGATGTGAAGGAGGCTGCCGCCTACTGTTCGCCGCCCTGGAAGGCGAGCTTGTCCACCTTGAGGTCGGTGGTGAAGCCGGTGACCTCGTGCATCGCCTTGTACCACGTCTGCAGGTCCTGAGTCCGCACGGAGGTGTCGTACTGCGGGAAGACGATCGACTGGACCACGGCGTCGGGGTAGCCGGTCTTCTCCTGCAGGATGTCGCGGGCCTCCTGCTCATGGCTGGCGATGTACTCGGCACCCTGCTCGAGCACCTGCTGGAACTTCTCGACCGTCTCGGAGTTCTGCTGGGCCCACGGTGTCTTCGCGGCGAACATGATGGGCGCGATCGTGTTCGCGAGTGAACGGTATGGGACCCCGAGGCTCTTGCCGCCGGCCGCCTTGATCTGGCCGGTGAACGGAGTGACGGACTCGACCGCGTCGATACGCCCGGACTTGAGCTGGTCGGCCTGCGCGGGCCCGTCGACCTGGATGATCTCCACCGACTCGAGGTCCACGCCCTCCTGTTTGAGCCAGTAGGCGGTGGCGCTGTGCAGCGTGCCCGACTCGTTGAGCACACCGATGGACTTGCCCTGCAGGTCGGTGACGTCGTCGATGCCGGAGCTCCCCATGGCCAGCAGCTCTCCGGAGGTGCGCTGCACCGAGTCCACCGACGAGCCGCTCACCCACTGCACCGGGATGCCCTGGGCGTTCGAGGCGATCACCAGAGTGGGAGTGGACAGGACGATGTCGAACGACTTGCCCAGCGCCGGCACCAGCGTCGCGATGTTCTCGATGGTCTTCAGGGACACGGTGATTCCCTGGTCGGCGAACATCCCCTTCTCCATGGCCACCCACAGCGGAAGCATCGTGGCGTTGCTGTTCCCCGCGACTCGCACCGTCGTCCCGCTGCCACTGTCCTCGGTGGGCCCGCCGCTGACGCCGCAGGCGCTGAGCCCGAGGCACGCCACCGAGGCCACTGCTGCGGTGAGCCACTTGCTGACCCGCATGGCCGACTCCTCCAACTTTGGTTACTATGCGATACAACGTGTCCTGCAGGCGAGACATTACGCAGGATCGGAGTCTGGGGGCAACACATGCGCCGCAGAACTTTCCCCAGGACTGTCCTCTGGACCTGACGACTTGTCCTGTCGGCCGGTCGAAGCGTTGACTGGGCGGAGTCGCGGAGCGCACAAGAACCCGAGGAGCCACTGTGGGTCACACCGAACCCCTGTTGAGTCTGCGGACCTTCATCGAGGACGTGGAGAAGGCCGGCGAGCTGCGCCACGTGCGCGGGGCGCACTGGGACCTGGAGATCGGGGCCATCGCCGAGCTCAGCTACCGGCTGCCCCATCCGCCGGCACTGCTGTTCGACGAGATCGCCGACTACGGTCCCGGGCTGCGCGTGCTGACCGGCTCGACCGGCTCGCCGGCCCGACTGGGGCGGACCCTGCGCCTCGGAGCGGACCTGGACGACAAGGAGCTGGTGGCTGCCCTGCGCGGCAAGCCGTCGCAGTGGGAGGCCGCGGCAGCCCACTCGCTCACCCGTGTCGTCGACGACGCCCCGCTGCTGGCAAACCAGGCAACCGGCGACGACGTTGACCTGCTGCGGTTCCCGGTGCCGCGCTGGCACTCGCGCGACGGCGGCCGCTTCGTCGGGACCGGTTGCTTCGTGGTCACCAGCGACCCGGACACCGGCGCGGTCAACGGCGGGTGCTACCGGATGCAGGTGCAAGAGGACGGGCGGACGACCACCATCGCGGCGGTGCCGGGCAAGCACGGAGCGCTCAACATCGACCGGTGGTTCGAGCGTGAGGGTCGCGCCCCGGTGACCGTGTCCTTCGGCCACGACCCGCTGCTGCTGGTCCTCGGGGGCACCGAGGTGCCGGCCGGGATCTCCGAGCTGGACTACGCCGGTGCCGTACTCGGAGAGCCTGTGCCGGTGCTGCAAGGTGAGGAGACGGGCCTGCCCATCCCCGCGGGCTCCGAGATCGCGGTCGAGGGTTGGCTGTACCCGGACGACACCGCCACCGAAGGTCCCTTCGGCGAGTGGACGGGTTACTACGCGGGCAGTCCGCGCCCTGCGCCGAACCTGCGGATCAGCAGGATGTGGTGGCGCGACGACCCGATCCAGCTCGGCGCGCCGCCGGGCAAGCCGCCACACGACTACTCCTACATGCGCACCATGTTCAAGTCGGCGCTGATCGAGGACCAGCTGGTGTCGCTGGGGGTGCCGGGCGTGACGGGCGCGTGGGCGCACGAAGCGGGCGGCGGTCGGTTGTTCATCGCCGTCTCCATCGACCAGCGCTACCCCGGGCATGTCCGCCAGGCGGGGCTTCTGGCCTCGCAGGTCCCAGCCGCTGCCTACATGAACCGCTACGTCGTCGTGGTCGACGCCGACATCGACGTCGCCGACCTCGGCGAGATCGTGTGGGCGATGTCGACGCGCAGCGACCCCGCCACCGACATCACGACCTTCGACCGCGGGTGGGCCAGCAAGCTGGACCCGATGCTGCCGCCGGACAGCCCGTCGTTCAACAGCCGTGCGGTGATCGACGCATGTGTGCCATGGGAGCGGCGTGGCAGCTTCGCGAAGGTGGCCCAGTCCGATCCCGACCACCTGGCCGCGGTCGCCGCGAAGTGGTCCGGCGTGCTGTACGGCTAGGTGCCGACCGGCGTTGCGGCTGCCGCACGCGAGGGACCGGTCGGCGCGTGCAGCTAGTCGGCCTCTGCCTCTTCGGTGACACCGGGCGGTGAGCCGTTCCAGCGTTCGAAGAGCTCGTGCTCGACGTCGAGCTGGTCCAGCAGCCTGCCCACCACGAAGTCGACGAGGTCGTCGATGCTCTTGGCCCCGGCGTAGAAGGCGGGGGAGGCGGGCATGATGGTCGCGCCCTCGCGTGCGAGCGTCGCCATCTGCTCGAGCGTGACCGCGCGCAGCGGAGTCTCCCGTACCAGCAGCACCAGCGGCCGCCGCTCCTTCAGCGTGACGTCGGCCGCGCGCTGGATCAGGTCCTTGCTCGCGCCGACGGCGATCCCGGAGATGGCCGCGGTGGTGGCCGGTGCCACGACCATCCCGCGGGTGCGGTAGGACCCGCTGGACGGGCCGGCGGCGAAGTCGGTCGGTGACCAGTAGACGACGGGGTCGACGTCTCGACCCACCCAGTCCGCCACGTCCTGGCGCCACCGGCCGTCCCGGACCCGTACCCCGGTCTCGTCGAGGATCGTCAGGCGGGCGGCCTTGCTGATCATCAGGTCGACGTCCTCGCCGGCGTCGAGCAGCGCACGCAGAAGTCGCGCGGCGTACGGCGTTCCGCTGGCCCCGGTGACCGCCACCACCCAGGGGCACCGGCGGCCGCGGCGGACGATCATGCGGTCTCCTGTGCCGAGGCCGCTTCCACGGCGGACCCTCGGGTGGGAGCGATCCCGCCGGTGCGGCCGGTGATCCGCTCCGCGGTATCGGCCATCATCGCGCCGACGTCGGCGACGTTGGCTTCGGTGAGCTCGCTGGAGAACGCCAGCGTGGCCAGCACCAACGTCGGGTGCTCCAAGCGGTCGAAGACAGCGGCGGCCACACCGCTCTGCGCGAGGTTGTACTGCTGGATGCTGCGGCTGTAGCCGGAGGCGCGCACCTGGTCGAACAGCTCCCGAAGGTCCGGCAGGTCCACGATCGTGTGCTCGGTGTACTGCGGTAGTCCCTGGGTGCGCGTCAGAGCGGCGAAGTCGTCGAAGTCGCGGTAGGCGTAGAAGGCGTGCATCAGCGCGGGCGCGGAGAACGGGAACCGGTCGCCGACGTCGACGGTGACGCGCACACCACGGCGTGGGTCGGCGGCGGCGATGACGGTGTAGCCGCCGGAGCCGTCCTGTTGGGCCGCGAAGACGACGAAGCCCAGCTGCCGGCTCAGTGCGTCGATCTCCTCCTGCACCACCGCGTGGATCGACTCCTGGCTGACACCGGTCAACGCCAGCAGTCCCGGACCCAGCGTCCACCCGTTGCGGCTGCCCAGGTTGCTGGCCCAACCGGCTCGTTGCAGCGTGGCCAGGATGTTGTAGCAGGTGGACCGGTTCAGGCGGAGCTCTCCGGCAAGGACGCCCGGCGACACCCCGGCGGGTGCCTCGACCGCGATCCGTTCCAGGATGCGAATCGCGGCGTTGACCGCCGGCACGTCGTTGGACATCGTCGAACTCCTTCGGTCGGCGGAGCGGCCCCGTTCCACTGCCGGTAGGCCCTAGTGACGAGATCCATGATCTCGTGGAGCGGACGTTCGGACAACGATACCGGCGTTGACCGTCCTCTCCACAGGTCATACTATCTCGCATACACGACGATGAGGAGCACCTGCGCCCGGCCACTGCTTGGTGGTGCTTCCAGCCCTCGGAGGAGCCGTGACGGCAAGCCGCACTCGAGAACAGGTCCACGCCGCGCACGAGTCGCGGGCGACCTCCGCCGCCGGCGACTCCGCCTCGGTGCCGCAGCTGCGGTGCGAGGGGGTGGGTGTGACCCTGCACGGGGCGGCGGGCGAGGTGCCGGTGCTGCAGGGCGTGGACCTGAGCGTGCACGACGGGCAGCTGGTGTCGATCCTCGGCCAGTCCGGGTCGGGCAAGACCACATTGCTGCGGGTCCTGGGCGGTCTGCAGCCGGCGACCGCTGGGGTGGTGCGGTATCGCGGGGAGGAGTTCGACCGGCCGGTGTCCGGGCTGGTGACCGTCTTCCAGGACTACGCGCAGTCGCTGTTGCCCTGGCGCAGCGTGCGCCGCAACGTCGCCTTGGGCATCGAGCGTCGGTTGACGAAGGCGGAGACGGTCGAGCGGGTCGACGAGGCGCTGGACATGGTCGGACTGACCGACCGCGCGCAGGAGCACCCCTCGAAGCTGTCCGGCGGGATGCAGCAGCGCGTGCAGATCGCCCGCGCACTGGCGATGCGGCCCTCGGTGATGTTGATGGACGAGCCGTTCGGTGCCCTGGACGCGATGACCAAGGCCACGCTGCAGGATCAGCTGCAGCGCGTGCAGGCCGCGACCGGCACCACGGTCGTGTTCGTCACCCACGACGTCGAGGAGGCCGTGTACCTCTCCGACGAGGTCGTCATCCTGCAGGACAAGCCCGCTTCGGTCGGCGTACGGCTGGAGGTTCAGCTGAACCGTCCTCGCCACCAGCTGCAGACCAAGGAGGACGCGCACTACCTGGACCTGCGGCACCGCGTCTACGAGGCGCTCGGCTACGGGGCGGCCGTCGAATGAGGACCCTGAGCCGCAGGGTGAACCTCCTCGGGCTCGGCACCCTTCTTGCCATCGCGGTGGTGTGGCAGCTGGCGGACGCCCTCGGCCTGGTGTCCTTCCGCTACATCCCGAGCCCTGCCGAGGTGCTCGACTCCGGCAGCTCCCTGCTGGCCTCCGGAGAACTGCAGCAGAACCTCACGCACACGCTGTCGGCGGCGCTCCTGGGCTGGTTCAACGCCTGCGCGATCGCCGTGCCTGCGGGCGTCGTCATCGGCCTCTCGCGAGTTGTGTGGACGTCGACGATGGCCAGCCTGGATGCGCTGCGCGCACTCCCCATCGTGGGTTTCGTCCCGGTGGCGGTGCTGCTCTTCGGCTTCACCATGTCCATGGAGATCGTGGTCGCGACCTACGCCGCGATCTGGCCGATCCTGCTGAACACGATCGCCGGCCTGCGCGCCGCCCCGCCCCGATCGCTGGAGGTGGCGAAGATGATGCAGTTCGGGAGGCTTCGCACGCTGTGGGCGGTGCGGCTCCCCATCGCTACGCCGTACATCGTGGTCGGACTGCGGCTGGGTCTGTCTCTGTCGCTGGTGCTGGCGCTGGTCGCGGAGATCGTCGGCAACCCCGCCGGCCTCGGGTACGCACTGGTCGAGGCAGGACAGTCCCTCCAGCCAGGGACCATGTTCGCCTACATCATCGCCATCGGGCTCGCCGGCATCGCGCTCAACGCCGTGCTCATGACGGTCGCCCGGCTGGGCTTCCGCGGCCAGATGTCCGTGGCCGGTGAGGACGTCTCATGACCACGTCCACACCCGTCCGCGCCGTAGAGCAGGCCGCCGGGTCGGTGGAGGCGCGCGGACGAACGCGCCGCTCGACGAGCCAGAGCAGTAGCAGCCCCATCGTCGGTCTGCTCCCACTCGCGCTGGCTCTTGCGGCATGGCAGCTGCTCGGTCGCGAGCAGTCGCCGTACTTCCCCCCGCCGTCACGCTGGTTCGATGCCCTGTTGCCGCTGTGGACGAGTGGCGCACTGATGGAGGCGGTACGGGCGACGATCTGGACCCTGCTCCTGGGGCTCGTGCTGGCCACCGCCGTCGGCGGGCTGCTCGGGATGGCGGTGGGTTCGAGCCGGCGCGCGGACCAGGCACTGGGGCCGCTGTTCGAGTTCCTCCGCGTCCTGCCGGCTGCCGCCCTCGTGCCCTTGGCGGCGCTGGTCCTCGGCTACACGCTGCAGATGAAGCTCGCCGTGGTCGTGCTGCCGGCGACCTGGCCGATCCTGCTCGCCTGCCGGTCGGCTCGGCGGGCGGTCAGCCCGGTTCTCATCGACGCGTCTCGCTCGCTCGGCCTGAGCCGCGGGGAGCGGTTCCGCAAGGTGCTTGTCCCCAGCCTGACCCCCGGCATCCTGCTGGGCCTGCGCGTCGCAGCACCGCTCGCGCTGATCATCACGATCCTGGTCGAGATCGTGACCAGAGTGGATGGCGTCGGGGCGCTGCTCGGAGCCGCGCAGGCGAACTACCGCTCGGCGCAGGTCTACGGTCTACTGCTCCTGGCGGGCGTCATCGGGTTCGCGGTCAACTGGGCGGTGACCCACGTCGAGACGCTCGTCGGGGTGCGCATGCATGGCAACTGAGACGAGCTCCCACCACCGGGTAACCTGCCGCCCACGCAGTCGAGGCGCGCGCGACCGCCTGCCGACTGTCCGTGCCACCTCCACCAGCACCGTCGCCTTCCGCAGCGGCTGACCGCGGCGGCAGGCCAGGGCCCTCTCGGGTCCTCGACCAAGGGACGTCGTGATGCCCCAGACCACCAACACCACCGACAGCGCGGGCGCGGGTAGCCGGCCGGTCGTCGAAAGCGCGAACGCCTTCGAGGTCAGGCTGTCGGCGCAGCGGCAGCGGCTCTGCAACATCCTCGCCGTCACCGGCCTGGCCGTCTGCGCGGCCGCCGGGTTCACGGTCGACGGCGGGCCCACCCTGTGGGGACTGGCGCCGATCGTGCTGTTCGGTGCACTGTGTCTCGCCGGCATGGACATGGTCATCGCCACCGCCGTCAGCCTCCTCGGCGGCGTACTGATCGCGCAGCTGGGGCCGGCCGAGGTCGGCGACCTCCTCGCGGCCGGGCTCATCGACGACGAGCTGGTCGCCGCCATCGGCCTGATCATCGTGCTCGGCGCCGGCACCGGCGAGGTGCTGCGGGTCACCGGTGTGGCCGGCCGCATCGTGCGGACGGTGATGGGTGCGCTCGGCGAACGCACCCAGCGGGCCGTCATGCTCGGCGTGATGCTGTCGTGCCTCGTGCTGGTCACCGCGCTGGGCACACTCGCCGGTGCGCTGGCGATCGCCGCGCCCATCCTCATCCCGATCGCGGCTCGCACGGGGTTCACCCGCTCGGCGACCGCGGCGATGATGTTCGTCGGCGGCTGCGCGGGTTTGGCGCTCGCCCCGTTCGCCGGGTCCAACGTGGCGATCATGGACGCCGCCGAGGTGGACTACTTCACCTACCTGCGTTACGGGGGCGCCCCCATCGCGGTGCTGTCGGTACTGATGGCGCTGCTGATCGTGCCGTGGATCCAGCGACGCACCCGCGAACTCGACGACTTCTACAACGCCGACGAGGCCGGCATGCAGGCCGGTGAGGAGCCGGCGCGCGCCGGCCGGACGACCGCGGTGTTCCTCACCGCCCTGCTGGTCAGCGTCATCTACGCCACCGTCAGCGAGGCCGGCATCGCGTTCCCGCTGCTGGCGCTGCCGCTGCTGGCGGTCGTCACCGGCCTGGCCGCCAGGCTGCCGCTCACCGAGGTTGCCTCCCACATCTACCGGGGCGGTGCCCGGCTGCTCAGCATCCTGATCCTGTTCTGGCTGCTGGCCGCGCTCTTCCTCATCATCAACGACCTGGCGCCTTTCGACGTGATCCTCGAGCAGTACGGCGCGGACCTGAAGAACATGTCCGGGCTCGCGTTCGCCGTCGCAGTCGCGCTGCTCGGCTGGGTCGGCGTGCCTGGGGCCACCGCCGCCCAGGTGGTGCTCATCGACAAGGTGTTCGGCCCGCTGGCGGCCACCATCGGCATCAGCACCGGGGCCTGGGTCATCGTGCTGCTGTGGGCGTCGAAGGCCGACACGTACGGTCCGTTCCCGAACGCGAACATGATCGGGGCGATGGGACTGGCCCGGTCCACCAGTCTGAAGACGCTGCTGTACACCGGCTGGGCCATCCTGGTGCCTGCGTGCGCGCTCTACGCGGTCCTGCTGGCGGTACTCACGTGACCATTCACAGTGGGGGACAGCCACCGGCGGACGTGCTCGTCCGCGGCGGAACTGTCATCGACGGCACCGGCGCGCCGCCCCGCCGGGCCGACGTGGTCGTGCACGGCGGCACCGTCACCACCGTGTGTGGGCCAGGAGAGGCCGACACGACGGCCGCACGTGCCGAGGTGGACGCCACCGGGCAGGTCGTGTGTCCCGGGTTCATCGACCTGCACTCCCACGCGGACTTCAGCATTCTCGGCCATCCGGCAGCGGATACCGCGCTCACCCAAGGGGTGACCACACTCGTGACCGGCAACTGCGGCTGGTCGCCCTTCCCGCTCGCCGACTCAGAGACGCTGCCGCGCGCGACCGCGTTCCTCGACCCCGAGCTCGACTGGTCGTGGAACGACGCCGCCGGCTTCGCCCGCGCGGTGGACGGCGCCGGTCCGGCGGTGAACCTCGCGCTGCAGGTCGGACACTCGTCGCTGCGGATTGCCGTGCTCGGCGCGGACGAGAGGGCGCCCACCCGCAGCGAGCTCAAGCGCATGTGCGCGCTGCTGGAGCAGGCCGCCGAACAGGGCGTGCACGGGTTCTCCACCGGGCTGATCTACGCGCCCGGCTGTTACGCCGACACCCAGGAGGTCACCGCACTGGTTCAGGTCGCGGCCGACTGCGGGCTGCTGTACTCCACGCACATGCGAAACGAGGCCGGCCAGCTGCTGCCGGCGGTGAATGAGGCGCTGGACACCGCGCGGGCCGCCGGCGCCCGGCTGGAGATCTCGCACCTGAAGGCGATGGGACGTCCCAACCACGGCCGGGTCGCCCAGGCTCTGCAGTGCATCGAGCGAGCGGCGGAAGACATTGACGTCGGCTGCGACATGTACCCCTACACCGCCTCCTCGACCACGCTCACCTCGCGACTGCCGACCTGGGCGATCGACGGGGGAGTGGACGCGCTGCTGGACCGGCTCGCCGACCCCGCCATACGCGGGCGGATCGCAGCGGAGCTGAGGCAACGGCTGGTCGCAGACGTGGACCCCGACGGTGTCGTGGTCGCCGCCCTTCCCGACGGCCCGCACTCGGACACGGTCGGGTCCAGCCTCACCGAGATCGGCGCCCGGCTCGGCGTCGGGCCGGACGAGGCGGCGCTTCGGCTGCTCGAGGACCACCAGGCAGCGGTGGCGGTGGTCAACCACGCGATGGCTGAGGACGACGTCACCGCAGTGCTTCGACACCCGCTGGCCAGTGTTGCGAGCGACGGCTGGACGATGCGCCCCGTCGGCGCCGGCGCCCCGCACCCACGCAGCTTCGGCACGTTCGCCCGTGTGCTGGGCCGGTACGTGCGCGAGCGCGGTGACCTTCAGCTGGCAGAGGCGATCGCCAAGATGACGTCACGGCCCGCGGCCCGGGCCGGGCTTACCGGGCGCGGTGTGCTGCAGGAAGGGGCGGTCGCCGACATCGCCGTGTTCGACCCGGAGATGGTGACCGACCGCTCCACCTTCGCGGACCCCTGGCAGCTCTCGGTCGGGGTGACCGCGGTCCTGGTCGCCGGCCGGATCGCAAAGATCGAGGGGCAGCTCACCGGTCACCGCGCCGGTGTGGTGCTCCGGAAGGGATGACACCGATGATGCCGACTCCTAACTCCCGCGCACGGCCATCCCGCCGGATGCGTGTCGCCGCGGCGCAGCTGGGACCGAACCAGGAGGAGATGCCCCGCGCCAGCGTCGTCAAACGACTCGTGGCCCTGACCGACCAGGCTGCAAGCGAGCAGGTCGACCTGGTCGTCTTCCCGGAGCTTGCGCTGACGACCTACTTCCCCAAGCGGATACGAGACGACGCCGACCAGTTCTTCGACACCGAGATGCCGAACCCGTCGGTACAGCCGCTGTTCGACCGCGCGCGTGAGGCGGGGATGGCGTTCTGCCTCGGGTACGCCGAGCGAACCGAGAATGGCCGCCACTTCAACACCATGGTCTACGTGGACGGGTCCGGAGCCGTGGCGCACCGCTACCGCAAGCTGCATCTGCCCGGACTGCCTGGACCCGCTCCGCCCGGACAGTTCCGCGTGTACGAGCCCTACTTCTTCGACCACGGCGATACCGGGCTGCATCCGTTCGCCACCCAGGACGCGATGCTGGGCATGATGTTGTGCCAGGACCGGCGCTATCCGGAGACGTACCGCGCGCTGGGTCTCGGGGGCGCCGAGGTGATCGTCAGCGGCTACAACACCCCGGCCCATCCACTGTCCCTGTCACAACACGAGCTGTGCCTGCGGGCCGGCGCGTACGAGAACAGCCTCTTCGTGATCGCCACAGCCAAGGCCGGGGTCGAGGACGGCGCACACCTGATCGGCGGGTCCTGCGTGGTGGACCCGAACGGACAGGTCATCGCCCGCGCCGACACCGAGGACGACGAGCTGGTGACCGCAGAGCTGGACCTCACGCTCATCACCGAGGCCCGGAACCGATGGGACTTCTACGGCCGCCGCCACCCGCGGCACTACACGGCGCTCACCGCCGACCTGCCGGAGCACCGGAGCTGAGGCCGTCGCACCCGACCCTCAGCGCGAGTGAACCGCCGCCTTCACGGCAGCACTGGTCGTCCGTCCGCGAGCGCCGCCAGTCCCCACAGATCGCGCCACTCGTAGTCGGGTGCAGGACCTTCAGGCTGCGGCTCCGCATGCCGGTTCACCCACGCGGTGGACATGCCCGCTGCGGATGCGGACGCATGGTCGTACTTGAACCCGAACGCCACGTGCAGGATGCGCTCCGGCGGCACGCCGATGCGCTCCAGCGCCTGGTCGAAGAACGCCGGGTGAGGCTTGTAGATGCCGCAGTCCTCGGCGGTGACGACGTCGTCGAACGGTACGCGCAGGTGCCGCAGGCTGTGCTCGACGATGTCGCGGTCGGTGTTGGACATGATGACCAGGCGAAGCCCGGCGGCGCGGGCGCGGGTCAGCGCCGGGAAGGTGTCCGGGAACGGCTGCCAGGAGCGCATGGAGGCGACGAAGTCCTCGGCCAGCCGCTGGTCGTAGGTCCACCCGCGCTGCCGGCACGTCTGCTGGAGACTTTCGGCGAGCACCTGCTTGTACGGGCGGTAAGTCTGCTGCAGCAGCGCGAACTGCAGCTGCTCCCACTCATCACGCAGCTCCCGGCCGGGCACCAGGTCCGTGCGGTCCTGACGCAGAGCGTGCTGGTAGAGGAACTGGGCGGCGCCGCCCTCCCAGTCGATCAGCGTCCCGTAACAGTCGAACGTCGCCACCTCGTAGTCGCCCATCACACTCCCTTGCTCACGTCGTCCAACGGACCCCGGCGGCCGTCGGCATCGCTGCGCCATACGCTCCCATCAGCGCGAATGGCGAGGTCGTGACCACGGGGTGGCCGTGGCGTACCACGCCCCACACGTCGCGCAAGGCGGCCGGGTGCGCGAACGGGTCATCGGTCACGATGAGCAGGTCTGCCGGTGCACCCGCGCCGATCGTGCCCGTGCCTGCGGGGGCGTCGGTGGCGGCGGCAGCAGTGGACGTGGCGGCGCGCAACGCCTGAACCGGTGTCATGCCGTAGGCGTGCAGGGTCTCGAGCTCGGTTACCAGTGACGGGTGCGGAGTATGCGGAGCGCCCGCGTCGGTGCCGGCGATGATCGGGATGCCGGCTTCCAGCGCCATGGCGAAGCTGGCCCGGTGCGCGTCTGTCACCTCGGTTGCCTTACCGGTGGCGTACGCGGGAATGGTGCCGTCGACGCCGTCGGCCAACGTCCGGTACACCGCAAGGGTCGGGCACAGCACCGTGCCCTGCACTCGCATGTGCTCGACGATGTCCTCGGTGAGGAACACCCCGTGTTCGACGGTGTCGATGCCTGCCAGCACCGCGTTGCGTATCCCGTCGGTGCCCAGAGCGTGGGCGGCGACCCGGCGGCCCAGCCGGTGCGCCTCGGCGGAGATCGCGGCCAGCTCCTCGAACGTGAGCTCGCTCTGCCCGACCTGCTCACCCTCGCTGCGCCCGTAAACGCCACCGGTGGCGGCGGTCTTGATCACGCCGGCGCCGACGGACACCTGCTGGCGAACGGCCCGCGTGCAGGCCTCGGGCCCGTCGCTGAACACACCCCAGAACGGGTCGTGTCCGCCGGTCATGATGACGGTGCGACCGGAGGCGATGACCGTCGGACCCTCGCACAGGCCGCGGTCGACAGCGCGGGCGACTGTGACGGCGATGTCGAAGCTGCTGCCCAGGTCGCGCACCGTGGTCACCCCCGCTCGCAGCTGCTGCTGGGCGTTGGTGAGGGCACGCACCACCGTCAGCTGCTCGCCCTCCTGCTGGAGCACGGCCACGGGATCGGCGCCGCCGGACCACACCAGGTGCACGTGCGCGTCCACCAGCCCGGGCAGGACGAACGCACCGTCGAGCTCGACCACCAGGTCGTCGGCGCCGGGACGGGCCTGCCCGGGGTCGTGCACTCCGGTCACTACCTCGTCGACCACGAGGTCGGCCGGGCGTGACTGGTCGGCGACCCCGTCCCACATCAGCCCACCGCGCAGCACCAGTGCCATCGGTCGCGCCTCAGCTCAGGGTGTCGCGGTGCACGACACCGGCCTTCATCACCAGCTTCAGGTGCTTGTCCGGAGCGGTGAGCACCTCGACGTCGGCCAGCGGGTCGCCATCGACCACGAGCAGGTCGCCCCACGCGCCGGGAGCAATCCTGCCAAGCCGGTCGTCGCCGAGCAGTCGTGCCGCGGTCGTGGTCGCCGACCGGATGATGTCGGCGGGCTGCTGCACCTGTGCACGGATGCTGAACTCGCCCAGCTGGTGCCGGTGCATGCCGCCGAGCAGGTCGGTGCCGTACACGATGTCGACACCGGCGCGGCCGGCACGCTCCAGCGCACCAAGCCCGTGCTGCAGGACGTCGTCAACCTTGGCCAGGCTGTCAGCGGGCAGCCCGTGCTCGGCGCCCTCGGCGGCCAGCTGCCGGTAGGTGACCAGCGTGGGCACCAGGAACGCCTGATGGGCGAGGAACAGCTCGATGCTGCTGTCGTCGAGCAGGTTTCCGTGCTCGATGCTGCGCACCCCGGCCTGCAGCCCCCGGTTGATGGCGGCGGCGGTGTAGGCGTGCCCGGTGACGTACCGGTTCGCCGCGGTCGCCTCCTCGACGGAGGCACGGATCTCCTCGAGGGAGAACTGGGTCGAGTCGACCCGGTCGGTGGGGGAGGCCACGCCACCGGACAGCATGATCTTGATGTGGTCCGCACCGGTGCGCAGCTGCTCGCGGGCCCCTCGACGCACCTCGTCGACGCCGTCGCAGACCAGGCCGATGCTGGGACAGCAGCGGTGCTGGTCCATCACCAGGCGACCGCGGTGCCGCAGATCGCCGTGACCGCCCGTCTGCGACAGGGCCTTGCCACCGAAGAACAGCCGCGGACCGGCCAGCAGCCCCTCCTCGACCGCCTGGGCCAGTCCGTAGTCCGCGCCGCCCACATCGCGCACGGTGGTGAACCCGCGAGCGAGCATGCCCTGCAGGATCGCTGCGGACTTCGCGGTGACGTACGTCGGCGACCACTCGGCCTGCGCGGCCAGGTCCGCGGTGGTGGCGGTGACATGCACGTGCGCGTCGATCAGCCCGGGCATCACCGTCATGCCGTGTGCGTCGATCGTTCGTGCCCCGGCCGGCGCGGTGACCTCCGCGCCACCGACTTCCGCGACGTGCTCGCCGTGTACGAGCACCCGACGGTTCTCGGCCAGCTCACCCGTGTCCGGGTCCAGCACCTGGGCGCGTTCGATCAACACCGGCGTCCGGCCGCCTCGATCGGCGTAGTCCCGTTTCGTCATCGACCGCTCCTCCAGTGGACGCTCATCGGTGTCTGCTCATTCCACGCCCCCGGGTTGCCGGCCACCCGCTCCGGTGGCTGCCGCTGCCGGCAGGGTGGCCTCGCTGGTGCGGGGCTTGGTGAGAAGACTGCCGAGCGCCAACGCCAGCACCGACAGGGGCAGCGCCACGATGACCGAGTTCCACTCGTTCGGCTTGCCCAGCGCGAACTCCCACACCAGTACCGCTGCGGTGCCGACGAGCATGCTGGCCAGTGCGCCGGCGGTGGTGACCCGCGGCCAGAACAGCACCGCCAGCACCGCTGGAGTGATGGCGACGCCGTAGATCGTGTACGAGTGGATCTGCAGCTCCAGCACGGTGGGGAAGAACTGCCCGAGCGCGAACGCCAGTGCGGCCACCGCGAGCACCGCCAGCCGCAGCAGCTTCAGCCGTGAGGTCTCCGAGACGTCCTTCGAGGTGTGCCGGACGTAGAAGTCGTAGAGCATGTTGCCGGCGACCGAGAGCATGAACGAGGTGGCGGTGGTGACGATGAACGCCAGCGCTCCCGCAAGCAGCAGCCCGCCGACCACGGTCGGGAGCACGCCCTCGGAGGCCAGCGACAGCACGGCGGTGTCGGGGTTCTCCAGGTTCGGCAGGAGCACGGTCGCCGCCGATCCGAGGATGGCGACCGGGATCACGACGACGAACGCGCCGAAGAAGAACCCGATGGTGGAGCTGCGGGCGGCTCCCTCGTCGCGCGCCGCGGTCAGCCGCTGGTACATGTTCTGGTCGGCCAGGATGAGCAGGAACAGCGGCAGGAAGTAGCCCAGCAGCTGCATCGCGTCGAGCCCTCCGGACACTGTCTGCGACGCGGCCGGGAGCCGGCTGAGGTACCCACCGACGACGGCTGACAGCACCAGTGGAACGCTGACCAGGAGGGAGAACACGATCAGCAGCGCCGAGAGGAAGTCGGTCCAGGCGACGCTGAACAGCCCACCGCTCACGGCGAGGAAGGTCACCACGACGGTGACCAGGATGGTCGCCTGCAGCTCGGACAGTGGCGTGACCAGGCTGACGATGTAGCCGCCGCCGGTGAACTGGTACGCCGTGATGCCGACGTAGGCGAGCAGGATGGCGACCGCCCCGACCATCCGCACCCCGACACCGAACCGCGCCTCCAGAAGCTCGGGCACGGTGTAGCGAGAGGCGGCCCGCACCTTGGCGGCGGCGAAGTAGAGCACGATGATGCCGGCCGGCGTCCCGGCGAAGAACACCAGCGCTGCCCACGGTCCGTACGTATAGGCGAAGTTGGCGCCTCCGACGATCGTGCCCGAGCCGACCCAGGTGGCCAGCAGGGTCCCGATGAGCACGGGCCGCGGGAGGCGACGGCCGGCGAACATGAAGTCGTCACCGGTGCGCACGCGGCTGGAGCGGGCGAAGTAGGCGCCGGCGACGACCATGACGACCAGGTAGCCGACGAGGATGGCCAGATGCACGGTCTGCACTGTGTGACCTCCGGGTCCCGGGTTCCGGGTGGCTGGCCGGCACGAGGAGCATGCCCGCTGCGTGTGCAGCCGCCAGCACCGATTGGTCCGCAATGCTTACAGGTATTTTCACTGTCGTGCAATAGTCGTTGCAAAGGTCCGGAGCCGGGCCGGACTGCGTGAGGGTGGCGGCGTGAACGCGATCGAAGAGTGGCTGTCGCAGCGGGTGGCGGACGCGCGGCTCGGCCCGGCGGCGCGGCGCGTGGTGGAGATCGTCGCCACTCAGCCGCACCTGGCCTCCTACGCGTCCACTGCCGACCTGGCCGAGCGCGCCGGGGTCAACGTGGCCACGGTCGTGCGCACCGCACGGTCGCTCGGGTTCACCGGCTGGCCGGATCTGCGGCTGGAGCTGCGCAGCCGGTATCTCGGTTCGCTGTCGGCCAACCAGGTGCTGGCCGAGCACGAGTGGCAGGTCGCGGACGACCCGATCTCGGCGGCGATCCGACGCGACATCGAGAACCTGGAGACGTTCGCCCGAACGGTGGACGCGCAGGCGGTACGAGCGCTCGCCGCCTCGATCCATGCTGCCGACCGCACCGTCGTGGCCGGGTCTGGAACCTTCGCCGCGCCGGGGATGCAGCTGGTGCATGCCGGCACGACGATGGGCCTGGACATGCGGCTGGAGCGGCATTTCGGCACCGCGCTGGCCAACACGGTCTCCCGGTTGCGCCAGGGTGACGTGTTCGTGGCGGTCAACTTCTGGTGGCTGCCGCAGCAGCTGCTCGATGCAGCCGAGGTGGCGAGCGAACGTGGCGCGACGGTGGGTGTGGTGACCGACCAGCGCACGTCGGCGCTGACCGATTCTGCCGCCCACGTGGTCGTGGTGCCGAGCGAGGGTGCGAGCTCGTTCCCGTCGCTGACCGCGGCCATGTCGCTGATGCATGCGCTGCTGGCCGAGCTGGCGCGCCTCGGCGACGGCCAGGTGCAGGACGCGATGAACCGCAGCGAGGAAACCTGGCGCCGGATGCGGCTGTTCCATCGCCAGCCCTGACGGTGACGATCAAGTCGTCCGGACGGCTCGACCAGGCGTGATCCGGCCTTCCCCTTGCCAAATGCGGCGGGATCCTGCAAAGTCAGCGTCCATCAGTGCGCTTTGCTGCACATTCTCGCAATGAGTCAGACGTAACGACAGGACATCGCATGACCGCTCGGCTGGGGTCGCTCGACCGCCGGATCGTCGCTGCCCTGCAGGCCGAGCCGCGCGCGTCGTGGGCGGCGGTGGCCACGGTGGCGCGGACGACCGAGACCACCGCGGCGCGGCGAGCCTCCCGTCTGCTGGAGACGGGTGCGCTGCGCCTGACCGGGTTGGCTGACCCCATCCGCTGCGGCTTCGGTCAGCCGGTGCTGCTGCAGCTGAAGTGCGAGCCGAGTCGGGCCGGGTCGATCGCCGACGCGCTGGCGCGCCGGGAGGACGTGCGGTTCTGCGGGCTCACCACAGGGCGCTGGGACGTGGTCGCCGAGCTCATCTCCTCCTCCAGCGACGACCTGGCTCGCGTCGTGGTCGACGAGGTCGGTCAGCTGCCGGGCATCACGGAGTCCTCCACCGCATTCGTGACCCGCAACTACAAGATGAGCTACGACTGGAGCCGGGGGCTGCTCGACGTCGCCTCCGACGACGTGCCGTTGGAGACCGAGGGAGGCGCTGCGGCGAGTACGCGCTGGCACGACCCGTCGGCCAGCGCCGCGGTGGATCTCGACGACGTGGACGTGCATCTGCTCGCCGCGGTCGCCGACAACGGCCGCCGTTCGTACGCCGAGGTCGCCGGCGAGGTCGGGCTGTCCGAGACCGCGGTCCGGCGGCGTCTGGAACGGCTCGTGCGGGAGCGGTGCCTGATCTTCAGCGCCTACGTCGAACCCGCAGCGCTCGGGTACCACCTCGAGTTCCTCGTCTGGCTGCGGATGTCGTACCGGCACCTCGACCGAGCCGCAGCCGAGCTGGCCGCCCACCGCGAGGTTCGCTATCTCTCCGCCACCGCCGGGTCCGCCGAGCTGGTCTGCGAGGTCGTGCTTCCCGAGCAGGGGGACCTGTACGCGTTCACCACCGAGGTGCTCGGCCGCCTGCCCGGTCTGGTCACCGCTGACATCGGGGTCGAGATCGGCAACCGCAAGCGTGCCTGGCATGGTCCGGCGGACCAGCCGGGCGCATCACCCACCCGGAAGGCGTCATCCGCATGCACCTGACCTACGCCCTCCCTGCACCGGCACACCTGACGTCGATGGGGCAGCAGGAGGTGGACCGGCGGACCGCGCTGCTCAACGAGTGGGCAAGTCCCGACACCACCGTCAGCGTCACCACGACCCCGGCGGGTCCGGCGTCGGTGGAGTCGATGTACGAGGAGTACCTGGCGATCCCGCACCTGGCCGCATCCATCCGAGACAGCGAGGCGTCCGGCAGCGACGCCGCCATCATCGGCTGCTTCGGAGATCCCGGGCTGGACGGCATCCGCGAGATCGCTGCGAAGCCGGTCGTGGGCCCAGCCGCCGCCTCGATCACCCTCGCGGCGACACTCGGCCACCGCTTCTCGATCGTCACCGTCGCCGACAGCGTTCGCCATCCGCTACGCCGCCTGGCCTGGGACACCGGTGTCGAGGGTGCACTCGGGGAGGTCCGCGCGGTCAACGTCGGCGTGCTCGCACTCAACGCCGACCACGACGCGGCGCACGCCGCGGTGGCCGAAGAGTGCAAGCGCGCACTCGACTCAGCCGACGTGGACACCCTGGTCCTGGGGTGCATGAGCATGGGCTTCCTCGGCGCGGCCGAACGCCTCACCGACGAGCTGGGCGTGCCGGTCGTCAACCCTGTGCGGGCCGCCCTGCACCATGCCGAGACTCTCGTGCGGATGCGGCTCGCGCCGAGCCGCCGCGCCTACCTCGTGCCGCCGAAGGTGGCCGCGGGCTCCGCCCCCGAGGACCTGCTGCTCACCGACACCCACCAGCGCTGACCCGTGGGTGTCATCCCCTGCCAAGGAGCGAACATGCACCTCCACCACACACCGGTCGACGGTTCGCGACGCAGACGTACCGGCTCGGTCCTGACCAGGTGGTTCGCGACAGTCCTGGTCGGCGGTCTGACCGGCGTGGCCCTGCTGCCCGGTGTCGCAGCCGCCGAGGAGGCTGCGCCGAGCCTGCAGAGCGCCGAGGTCGACGTGACCATGCGTGCCGACGACACCTCCCGGCTACGGGCCACCTACCGCCTGAGCGCAGCCTCACCGGGAGGGACGGTCGTACCGCATCGGATCCTGCCCCGCAGCGACTCGCAGCTGCGTCGACTGGCGATCGTCGGCCCGGGATCCGTGCAGCGCCGTGATGCGACCACGTACGACGTCGCCGTTCCCGGCGGAGCCAGGACCTACTCGCTGGTTGCGGTGAGCCAGGCGTCCGTGCCCGGTGACGTGCCCGTCCCGGTCCCCGACATTCCCGCGGTCGAGCAGGCGCACGTCACCATCGACGTCGCACTGCCGCGGGGACAGCATCTCGTCGGCGACTCGCTTCCGTCGTTCACCTCGGAGACCCGAGGTGAACGGACGCTCCTCCACCACAGCGGTCCGGCCGTTCCCAGCGCCGTGGTCGCGCCGTACGGGACCTCGTCCGTGTTCTCCCTCGGCGACCTCCTCACGCTGCTCGGTCTCGGCGTGCTGGCGGGCAGCTGCCTGCTGTGGTTCCGGCATGGCAACCGCACCGCCGACGCCGGCGAGGACGCGACGCGACCCGTCGACGAGCTGCCTGAGGCCCGGGAACGTGTCGGCGCCGGCCAGGGGAGGGACGCGCTGTGATCGCGATGCTGCTGACACCGTTCGGCACCCCGTTCGACATCTCCGTCATCGTGGGCGTGCTGCTCTCCACCGTCGCGGTCGTGCTGAGCCACCGCCGACGGCCAGCCGCCCAGGACGACACGCCCGCGCGCGCGGCCGACGCCGTGCGTACCAAGGAGGGCTCGTGACCTTCGAAACCGCGTTCCTGCTCGTGTTGGCCGCCTTCTTCGTCGTGGTGATGGTCGAGGGCTGGCAGTCGTGGAAGCGCACCAAGAACGAGACCGACTACCTGGTGGCGGGTCGCAGCATGGGTGCCTGGATCGGAGGTGCCAGCATCTCGGCCACCCAGATGAGCGCTGGAACCTTCGTCGGGACGATGGGGATCCACTACCTCACCGGTGCGTCGTTCATGGCCGGCTGGCTCGGCATCTGGGTCGCGTTCGTCCTGGCCGCGTTCGTGATCGCGCCGCGCCTGCGGCGGTACGCCCACGAGCGCAACGCGCTGACCTTCCCCGACTACATCGCCGACCGGTTCGGCGGGAAGCTGCCGCGCGCGGTCGTGTCGGTGCTGTTGGTGATCTCGTACGTCGTGTTCATGTCCGCGCAGTACCAGGCCGGCGGGGTCATCCTCGGCACCGTGTTCGGGATCCCCTTCGTCTACGGCGCGATCATCCTGATGGTGCTCGTCGTCGGCTACACGGTGATCGGCGGCATGCACGCGGTGATGCGCACCGACTTCCTGCAGCAGATCGCGATGATGATCGGCATCGCGGTCGGCGTCCCGCTCGTGGTCGCGCGCGCCGGCGGCTGGGAGTCCCTGGGAGCCGCGCTGCCCGCGGTGGCCCCGGAGTTCACCGGCTGGGCCTTCGGCTGGAGCGACCTCGTGGGCTTCTGGCTCGGGTTCGGGTTCGCCGCCCTGTGCGCGCCGTACCTGTTGCTGCGCTTCTACGCGATGCCTGACGACCGCACGTGCCAGCGTGCCTCCGGGGTCGCTCTGGGCTTCGTGCTCGCCACCGGCATCTGCATCGCCATCCTCGGCATGGCCATGCGGGTGATCTACCCCCAGCTGCCGGTCGCCGACGCCGCCTCCACCCTGCTGGCCTCGGAGGTGGTCCCGCCGCTGCTCGGTGCTGTCGTGCTCACCGCGGTCATCGCCGCGGTGATGAGCACCGTCGACTCGGTGCTCCTCGTCGCGGGGCCGGCGATCAGCCATGACCTGTACGGGCGGCTGATCCGCCCGAACGCCGACGAGGCGTCGCGGATGCGCGTCAACCGTTGGGCGACGGCGGTCATCGGTGCCGTCCCGGTGCTGCTCACCGTCCAGGAGCTCGACATCGTGCAGTTCGTCGTGCTGGCGTACGCCGCCCTGCTGGCCTCGACGATCGTCGCGCCGGTCCTGCTGGGGCTGTACTGGCGGCGGGCCAGCCAGGCCGGGGCAGTGGCGTCGATGCTCGTCGGGTTCGCGGTGTGCGCGGCCTGGTACGCACTTGGCGAGCCGTACATCGGTGCGGTCGTGCCCGGCGTGACCGCCTCGGTCGTTGCCATGCTGCTCGTGTCGCTCGCCACCCGCCCCGTCGAGGCAGAGCTCCTCGAACCGTTCTTCGAACCCGGACCCGATCCCGTCAGGCCCTTGGCACAGATGAAAGGAACACCGTGACCAGCAACGAGTTGCAGTCCCCGCGCAAGACCCGCTACGACGGCTACCGCAGCTACTCGGCCCTGGCCGCCGGCAAGGACTACCGGGCGTTCCGGCTCGCCGTCGAGCTCGGCCGGGTCGACTCCCGTGGGCCAGAGCTCGACAGCGCACAGCGCGAGCGGGTCCAGCGGCTGCTGGCCGACAACATCGTCATCTCACTGCACGACCACACCTCGGTGTTCCCCGAGGACATGGGCGACACCCTCGACTACAACCGCCTGGGCCGCCACCACACCGGCTACGAGGGTCTGTCCAGGTCGGGGATGACCGCGGTGTTCGAGAACTTCATGGACGGCACCTGCTGCATCACGTCGCAGGCGGGCTGGAAGTGGGACGACGTCCTCATCGACATCGGCATGCGCTACTCCGACATCGCCAAGCAGGACTTCGTGGTGCGAGCCGAACGCGTCGCCGACATCCACGCCGCACACAACGACGGCCGGCTGGCGTTCGTCTCCGGGCTCGAGGCAGCGACCCCGATCCAGAACGAGGTGGACCGCATCGACGTGCTCTACGGCCTCGGCGTACGTCAGATGGGGATCGCCTACAGCGAGGCGAACAACCTCGGTTCGGGGCTGCGGGAGCGCCATGACGGCGGGCTGACGTACTTCGGCGACCGGGCGGTGGAGCGGATGAACAAGCTCGGTATCGCCATCGACGTCTCCCATTCCGGCGACCGCACCAGCCTGGACGTCATCGAGCGGTCGAGCAAGCCGATCTTCATCACCCACGCCGGTGCCCGCACGGTCTGGCCCACGGCGCGGATGAAGCCGGACGAGGTGATCAAGGCCTGCGCCGAACGCGGTGGCGTCATCGGCATCGAGGCTGCCCCGCACACGACGATGAGCCCCGAGCAGCCCCGGCACAACCTCGACGCGTTCATGCACCACTTCCGCTACTGCGTCGACCTCGTGGGCATCGACCACGTCGCGTTCGGGCCGGACACGCTGTTCGGTGACCACGTGGGGCTGCACGACCTGTTCGCGCAGCACCTGTCCATCGGGGCGGCGCACGAGGGCAAGGAGTTCGAGAAGGTCGACTTCGTCGACGGGATCGAGAACCCGGCGGAGGAGTTCCACCACATCACCGGCTGGCTCGTCGCCCACGACTACTCCGACGACGAGATCGCCAAGGTGCTCGGCGGCAACGTCCTGCGGGTGCTCGACGAGGTCTGGTAGCTCGCGGGGGCGCCGCCCCGGCCGCCTAGGCTGCCTGCGTGCCAACTGTTGACAGTTTGCACTTTCTCGGCTTCACTGCGCGGATGCGTCGTACCCCTGCGTCCCAACGTGCGTTCACGCACGTGCCGGGGGCTCGACAGCCGAGGAGCGCTGTATGAACGTCACGTCCGGTACCGGCAGCCCGCTCGATCCGCAGGCCCCCGACCTCAGCGGTGCGGTCACCGAGCCGAAGCAGGTCTCACCGCGGGTCGTTGCAGCGGGCGCGATCGGCTCGATCGTCGAGTACTTCGACTTCGGCGTCTACGGCTTCGTCGCGACGATCCTCGCCGTGCACTTCTTCGTGGCCGAGGACCCCACGGCGGCACTGCTGGCGACGCTGGCGACGTTCGCCGCCGCGTTCGTGCTCCGCCCTCTTGGTGGCGTGTTGTTCGGCCACTTCGGCGACCGGCACGGACGTCGCAACGCTCTCGCCGCCACGGTCGGGCTGATGGCGGTGGCGTCGGGACTGATCGGGCTGCTGCCGACCTACGCCGCCATCGGTGTGGGTGCCACCGTGCTGCTGGTACTGGCACGCATCGCCCAGGGCATGGCCGCCGGAGGCGAGCTCGGCGGTGCGGCCTCGTTCGTGTCCGAGTTCTCCCCGAGCCGCAACCGCGGCCTGCTGTGTTCCACGGTGCAGATGGGCGCGGTCGGCGGTGCCCTGCTGGCCTCGCTGACGGTGACGCTGCTCAACACGATCCTGGGCGAGCAGGCGATGACCGACTGGGGCTGGCGGATCCCGTTCCTGCTGGCCATCCCGCTCGGCGGCGTGGGTCTGTGGATCCGGGCCCGGCTGGTCGACACCCCGCGGTTCGCCGCGCTGGAGGAGAAGGACGAGAAGTCGCGCACACCGGTGGTCGCGCTGTTCCGGGAGCAGCCGGGCGCGCTGACCAGGTGCATCGGGCTCTCGATCCTGCTGTTCTCCGCCTACTACGTGGCCTACGTCTACGTGAACATCCACATGCAGACCGTCGTCGGCATGCCGGCCAACACGGCATTCTGGTCGACCACCCTCACCCTGGCGGTGGCCGTCGCGGCCATGCCGTTCTTCGGTGCGCTGTCGGACCGCATCGGGCGTAAGCCGGTGTTCGTGGGCGGCGCGCTCGCGGGCCTGGTGCTCCCGGTACCGGCCTTCCTGCTGTTCGACGCGGGCGGCGCCGTGGCGATCGTCGCCCACGTGGTGCTGGGCCTGGTCGACGCCGCTCTCATGGGCGTCGCGTTCTCCGCGTTCGCCGAGATGTTCACGACCCGGGTCCGCTACACCGGCATCGCGCTGGGGTTCAACGTCGGTGCCGCCGCGGCCGGTGGGACCGCTCCCTACGTTTGTACCTGGCTGGTCGACGTCACCGGCTCCAACCTCTCGCCGGCGTACTTCCTCATGGTGACGGCGGTCATCACACTCGTGGCCGCCCTGGGCATGCGGGAGACCGCCGGCACCGCCCTGCGCGACGCATGACCGTGCACAACGACCCGGCGACCGGGTCCGGCGGACTTGGCCCACTGTCGCGCAATGCCACTTACTCCGCCCGTACGGAGTCGGTGCTTCGCAGCATGATCCTCGACGGCGAGCTGGCGCCGGGCGAACGTCTCAACGAGGTGGCACTGGCCAACACCCTCGGGATCAGCCGCGGTCCGCTCCGCGAGGCGGTGCGCCGGCTGGCCAGCGAGGGGCTCCTCACGCTGGTCAGCCACCGCGGAGCCTTCGTGCGGACGTTCAGCCGTGACGAGATCGTCGAGCTGTACGAGGTGCGGGCAGCCCTCGAGCTGCACGCCGTGCGGCTGGTGTGCCAGCGGGCCGACGACGGGGACATCGCCGAGCTCCAGGCGATGCTCGACGAGACCGAGACGCGGATGAGCCGGGACCGCAACCACGCATACCCGCAGGAGCTCGACTTCCATCTCCGGATGGTGCTCCTCGCGGGCAACCAGGCACTGATGGACGCGGCGCTGGCCTCGCACCACCAGATCTCGCTGGCCCGGTCGATCTCGGCCAAGCAGCCACTCCGGGCGCGGGCCGCGGTCGTCGAGCACCACGAACTGGTGGATGCCGTCCAGGCGCGGGACGTCCACACCGCCACGGATCTGATGGACCGGCACATCGGGCACTCCCGGGACAGCGCCCTGACGGCCCTCGGCCTGCCCACCGAAACAAGAGAGGACCTCTGATGCGACCCACCGAGCAGCTTCGCGGCCTTCTGCGGGACCGACGAAACCTGCCGCTGATCGTTCCTGGCGCGGTGAACGCGCTGTCAGCGCGCGTCGTGGAGGAAGCCGGCTTCGAGGCCTGCTACGTCTCCGGTGCCGGTGTGACCAACAGCTATCTCGGTGTTCCCGACCACGGGCTGCTCAGTGTCTCGGAGCTGGTCGACCACGTCGCGGCGATGGCGGACGCAGTCGCGATCCCGCTGGTCGCCGACGCGGACACCGGCTTCGGCAACGCCATCAACGTCTCCCGCACGGTGCGGCAGCTGGAGCGGGCCGGCGCGGCCGCGATCCAGATCGAGGACCAGCTCTCCCCGAAGAAGTGCGGCCACTTCTCCGGCAAGGAGGTGATCAGCACCGCCGAGATGGCCGGCAAGATCCGTGCGGCCTGTGACGCCCGTACCGACGACGCGCTGGTCATCGTCGCCCGCACCGACGCCCGCGCGGGCGAGGGCATCGACGCCGCCTGCGACCGCGCGGCCGCGTACGCCGAGGCCGGCGCCGACGTCCTTTTCGTGGAGGCGCCGCGGACCATCGAGGAGATGCGCCAGGTGACCGCTGCGGTGCCGGGCCTGCACATCGCCAACATGGTCGAGGGTGGTCTGACTCCGCTGCTCAACCGCGACCAGCTCGCCGAGCTCGGCTTCGCCATCGGCCTGTACGCGAACGCCGCCATGCGCGGTGCGGTGCTCGGGATGCGTGCGGTGATGGAGCATCTGGCCAAGCACGGTGACACCCTGGGCGCGAGTGAGCTCATGATCTCCTGGACCGAGCGGCAGAACCTCGTGCGCAAACCCACCTACGACGAGCTCGAGAGTCGGTACGCCCGCTTCACCGACTCCGAGGAAGGGGGTCCAGGGAAATGAGCAGCGACCCCGTGACCACGGCTGGTGACAACGTCGCCGACCTGAGGTTGCACGGCGGGCGGGTGTTCCTGCACGGCACGGGTCTCGTCACCGCCGACGTCCTCGTGGCCGACGGGCTCGTCGCCGGCATCGTCGGTGCCGACGCCCCCGCCCAGGCTCGCGAGGTCGTGGACCTCGACGGGGCCGTGGTCCTGCCCGGCGCGATCGACCCGCACGTGCACCTCGGCAAGGACATCCGCACGCCCAAGGACCCGGACGACAGCGACCTGGAGACCGCCTCGGCCGTCGCCGGTGGGATCACCTCGATGCTCGTCTACCTGATGAGTGCCGAGCCGTACGCGAACGAGTTCGCGTCCTCCCGCAAGGTCATGGACGAGTACGCCCGCACCGACTTCGGCTTCCACCTCGTGCTGGGCACGCCGCAGCACCTGGCGGAGGTGCCCGACTATGTGCGTGAGCTGGGCGTGACCACCTTCAAGTTCTTCATGAACTTCCGCGGGGACGAGGGCGCCTACCTGGGAATGCCCGGCAACGACGACGCGTTCATGTACGACCTGCTCGGCATCACGGCCGACCACGGCGCCATGGTGAACCCGCACCCGGAGAACGTCGAGCTGGTATGGCGTCTGCGCGAGCAGCCGCGTGACGAGTCGCTCGGACCGCTCGCGGCCTGGAACGCCTCCCGGCCTCCGTTCGTCGAGGCGGAGGCGCAGCAGCGGGTCTCCTATTTGGCCTCGGTGACCGGCGCGTCGGTGTACGCGGTGCACACCAGCAGTCGCGCGGCGCTGGAGGCGACCGTGCGGCAGCAGGCCGCCTATCCCCACCTGTACGTGGAGACCTGCACCCACTACCTGACGCTCTCCACCGAGTCGCCCTGCGGCACGTACGGGAAGGTCAACCCGCCACTGCGGCCACCGTCGGACGTCGAGGCATTGTGGGAGGGGCTCGCCGCGGGTCAGGTCGACACGGTCGGGTCCGACCACAACGCCCGCCACCGCAGCAACAAGGAGAAGGACGTCTGGTCGGCGTCGGCCGGGTTCCCGGGTACCGGCGTCGTGCTCCCGCTGACCCTGACCGAAGGTCTGCGGCGTGGTGTCAGCCTCGACCGGCTCGTCGACGCCACGTCCACGCGCGCAGCGAAGCTGTTCGGGCTCTATCCGCAGAAGGGCACCATCCGCGTGGGGTCCGACGCCGACCTGGTCGTGGTCGACCTCGACGGCAGCACCGTCCTCGACGGCCGGACCCAGCACTCTGCAGCGGAGTACACCCCGTGGCAGGACACGCAGGTACCGGTTCGGGTCCTGCACACGCTGGTCCGTGGGACCTTCGCCTACCGGGACGGACAGCTCACCGACGCCCGTCCCGGCCGGTACCTGCACCGCCGCAACAGCGGCGCCACCGCCCTTTCGGCCATCGATGCCGCGAGCGGAGTGAAGGAGGACGCTCGATGACACGCCCAGAACCGAACCGCTCCACCGAACGACCGTGGGCGAGCGGTGGCTCAGAAGTGGTCGACGCCCGCACGCGCGAACGGTACGAGGCGGCAGGCTTCGGCAAGCAGATCGGCTTCGGCACCCGCCCCGCGCTCCTGATCATCGACGTGCAGTACCGCACGGTCGGCACCTCGCCGATGCCCTTCGACCAGGCCGTCACCGAGTTCCCGACCAGCTGCGGCGACGTCGGTTGGGCGGCCGTCGAGAACATCGGCAGCCTGCTGGCAGTGTTCCGCGACAACTCCTGGCCTGTGCTGTACCCCTATGTCGCGCCGAAGCAGGCGTACGACTCCGGCCGGCTCGGCGCCAAGGTGCCAGGGATCATGAGCATCCCCGAGCACGGCTACGACTTCGTCGAGCAGGTCGCCCCTCGCGACGGCGACGTCCTCGTGCCCAAGCGGCACCCGTCGGCGTTCTTCGGGACGCCGCTGGCGTCCTACCTCATCGACGCGGGCGCGGACTCTCTCGTGGTCACCGGCTGCACGACATCGGGTTGCGTGCGGTCCAGCGTGGTCGACGCCTTCTCGTACAACTTCCGGGTCGCTGTCCCCAGCGACGCCGTCTACGACCGCTCGGACGTGGTGCACGAGGTGAACCTCTTCGACATGGCGCAGAAGTACGCCGACGTGGAGACCACCTCGGCGCTGCTCGACCGGCTGCGTGGACTGACCGGCCGAGCGCAGGCCGGTTAGGCGCGGCCGCCGCACGGGAGTACAGGAGCATCAGGTCGATATGACGAGAAGCGACATTGGGCAACCGGTGGATGTCGACGTCGTGGTCGTCGGCGCCGGGGGCTGCGGTCTGGCCGCTGCGCTGGCCGCGTCCGAGCGCGGTGCGTCCGTCGCTGTCCTGGAGAAGATGGATGCTCCCGGCGGGAACACCGCCCTGTCGACCGGGTCGATCCCCGCCGCGGGCAGCCGGTACCAGGCTGCGGCCGGCATCCTCGACAGCCCGCAGCGGATGACCGCCGACCTGCTGCGGCAGTCGGGAACCCACGAGGCGCAGGGCCTCGTCGCCGTGCTGGCTGCGGATTCCGCCAGTCTGGTCGAGTGGCTGGTGGAGGACCATCGCGTCGACCTGCGGCTGGTCACCGACTACAAGCACGTCGGTCACTCCGTCGAACGGCTGCATGCACCACCGGACCGTCGGGGATCCTCGCTGATGAAGGACCTGCTGGCCGCCACGCGGCGCAGTGGTGTCGACATCGCGGTCGGCAATCCCGTGGCCGGCCTGGTCGTCGAGCACGGCGAGGTCGTGGGGGTCGTCGTGGACGGCCCGCGCTGTGGGCGCTACGAGATCTCCTGTCGCTCGGTCGTCCTGGCGGGCAACGGCTTCGGCAACGACCGCTCGATGCTCGAGGCCTGGATTCCAGAGGTCGCCGGGGCGCAGTACTTCGGCGCCGAGGGCTCGACCGGGGAGGCGGTCCGCTGGTGCCTGGACCTCGGAGCCCAGCCGGGCAACATGGGTGCCTACCAGGGATACGCGACTGTCGCCTACCCGCACGGTTCGATCGTGTCGTGGACCACCGTGGAGAAGGGCGGAGTGATCCTGTCGCCCGCAGGGGAGCGGATGGGGGACGAGACTCTCGGCTACTCCGGGTTCACCGAGGTGGTCTCCGCGCACGCGACGGAGAGTCACGTGGTCATGGACACCCGTATCCGGGACTACGTGACCGCGCACGAGCCGGAGTTCGCCGACCTGGTCGCGATCGGAGGCGTCGTCGAGGCGTCCGACGTCGCCGAGGTGGCGCTGCGTATCGGAGCATCGGCCGATGTCGTCGGTGAGACGCTTAGCCGCTACCAGGCTGCAGCTCGCGGTGGGCCTGTCGACGAGCACGGGCGCACCGACTTCGGGATGGCACCCTTGCAGCCGCCGTACTGCGTGGTCCGCTCGGTCCCTGCGATCTTCCACACCCAGGGCGGAGCGCGGGTCGACGACGAGGGCCGCGTGGTGCGCAGCGACGGCTCGCCCATCCCGGGGCTGTACGCAGGCGGGGGTGTCACGGCCGGCCTGTCCGGCGTCACCGGTGCGGCCGGGTACTCCTCGGGCAACGGACTCATGTCCGCGATCGGCCTCGGACGTATCGCCGGTGCCGCTGCCGCGCGCCGCTCTCGTGGCGCGGTCGAGGCGGCGTCACCCGGGCATTAGCCCACGATCTCGGCAACAGCCTCGGTGAGCCCCTGGTACGCCGCCACCGCCACGAAGACGGCGATGAGCCCGAGGGCGAGGTTGCCCTTCCAGGTGTTCACGTGGTCGCCCATGATCCCGCGCTTGTTCAGCATCATGATCATCCCGATGACGATCACCAGCAGGAACGGGGAGGTCAGCACGTGTGAGACGACCACGAGGACGATGAAGCCGGGGGCCCCGGGCAGGGACCAGACCACGGCCGCCAGCCCCCACGCGATCATCACCTTGTAGATCGGGTCAGCGCTCGCTTCGTCTCCGTACCGGCGCGCACGTGCCGGCCGGGTCACGTGTACTGCCTCCACGGTCATCTTGCCGAGCGCGAAGATGGAACCGGTGACGGTGGTCCAGGCCGCTCCCAGTAGTCCCAGGTAGAACAGGTACGGCCCGATCGGGCCGATGGCCGTGCCGAGCGCGTTGGCGATGTCGGAGGGGTCCTCGATGCCGCTGCCGTCGCCGTGGATGACCTCGGCGCCGACTGCCCAGATGGACACGCCGAGGAACAGCACGATGAACGTGCCGAACAGCAGGTCGTACTGCTGCACGCGCCGGTGCGCCGGAGTGGTCCAGCCCTTCTCGCGCAGGAACTGCGGGTAGAACAGGTTGGCCATCGAGCCGAGGGTGGCCAGTACCAGGCTCGACGCGACCAGGCTGGAGTCGAACAGCCCCGACTGCGCCGGCAGGTCGAACGCGAAGCCCTGCACGAGCTCACCCCAGTCGATGCCGACGAGGGCGATCGCCAACACGAAGGACGCGACCATGACCGCGAGGATGACCTTGAAGAGCTGCTCGATGAGCCGGTAGACGCCCTTGAAGGTCACCAGGAACACCGAGGCGGCACCCACGAGGGTCCACACGAACCGGGACGGGCCGCCGAACAGGCCCTCCAGCGCGACCCCCACCCCGCTGAGCGTGAAGGCCATCAGGATGTGGGTGTAGATGACGAACGAGATCATCATCAGCCAGCCGAAGGCCGGGTGGGTCCGGGCGAACCCACGCACCAGGCTGGGGTCGCGCTGCCGGTTGTAGAGGGGGTACTTCCCGAGGCTGTTCACGAACAGGAACCGGAAGACCAGCGACAGCGGCAGCACCCACAGCAGTGCGTACCCGTAGTTGGCGCCGGCGACGGAGTTGTCCACCAGGTCGCCGGTTCCGACCCAGCTGAGCGCCACCACGATGCCCGGGCCGAACGACTTCACGTACCCCGCGAACGACCCCGCAACGGGGGCGGGCGACGTCACCTCCGTGGCAGAGGACGGGGGCACCGGGATCCCGAAGTCGGGGACACCTCCACGGGTCTGGGTCGTCGTGCCAACCTCGGCCGAGTCTTCGGTCTGGGCCATCGGTCACTCCTTCGTGCCCGCTCTCCGCGCTGCCGATGAGGCAGGGAGTGGACGGTGGTGAGGTTGGTATGCTGGTATACCGCAATCTCAGTCACAGGGGAAGGCCTCGTCGATGACCGCTGCGGCTTCGGCCCGGATCGCGCTCGGACCCGACGGCGCCGACACCGGCACGGTGGCGGTCGTCGAGCAGGCCGGCGGTGAGGTCGTTGCCCTGGCCGACGCCGAGGCGCTGGTGTGGACGGTCTCGGACCCGACGGGCTTTCCGGCCGACCTGCCCGACGACATCCGCTGGGTGCAGCTGCCGTCGGCCGGCATCGAGGCCTGGCTCGCCCGGGGGCTGGTCGACACCAGGCGCACCTGGACCTCCGCTATCGGCGCCTACGCGCGACCGGTGGCCGAGCACGCGGTCGCCCTGCTGCTCGCCGGCCTGCGGCAGCTGCCCGCCGCTCTGGCCGCGGACACCTGGCGCAAGCATGAGCTGATGCCGGCGACCCGCACGCTTTCGGGAAGCCGGGTCGGCATCTACGGAGCAGGCTCGATCGCGCGGGCGATGATCCCCGTCCTTGCCGCCCTCGGCGCAGAGACGGTGGCCGTGAACCGGTCGGGCCGGCCCGTGCCCGGCGCAGTCACGACGATGGCGGCCGCCGAGGCCGGCGGGTTCTGGGGCAGTGTCGACCACGTGCTGGTCGCCGCTCCGGCGACCAGCGAGACCCGTCACCTGGTGGGGGCGGCCGAGCTTGAGCAGATGCGCGGTCACGCCTGGCTGGTCAACGTCGCACGAGGGTCGCTGGTCGACACCGACGCGCTGCTGCCGGCCCTCGACGCCGGGCGCATCGCCGGCGTCGCGCTGGACGTGACCGAGCCCGAGCCGTTGCCGCAGGGGCACTGGCTGTTCGGCCATCCCCGGGCGATCGTCACACCGCACATCGCCAACCCCGCGAGCACGCTGGTCCAGGGCTTGCACGACCGCATCTCCGAGAACGTCTCCCGCTTCGTGCGCGGAGAAGGGCTCGTGGGGATCGTCGACCTCGATTCCGGTTACTGAAGCCAGAGAACACACAGAGACGGGGTGCCACCGACATGACGACGGCAACGCGGAACGGGACGCCAGACGCTGCCCTGAGCGACCAGACGTGGGCACGCCTCGCCACGGTGAGCACGGCGACGGTGTCCACGCAGCTGATGGCCCGCGGTCTGCGGTCGGCGTTCATGATCGGGCCCCAGCGACTCAACCCCGACCAGCCGCGGATGGTGGGCGAGGCGTTCACCCTGCGGTGCATCCCCGCCCGCGAGGACATCGACGTGCTCTCGGTCTACTCCGACTACGACCATCCGCAGCGGCGAGCGATCGAGCAGGCGCCGCCGGGGTCGGTGCTGGTCGTGGACGCGCGCGGCAAGACCAGGGCCGCCTCGCTCGGGCACATCCTGGCGACCCGCTTCAAGAAGCGGGGCGGTGCCGGCATCGTCACCGATGGCGCGGTGCGCGACGCCGAGGGCTTCGAGCAGCTGGATCTGCCGACGTTCGCCGCCGGGTCCTCGCCGACGACCAACCTCGCGCAGCACCACGCAGTGGACCTGCAGGTACCCATCGGATGTGGCGAGGTGGCGGTCTATCCCGGAGACGTCGTGATCGGAGACCGGGACGGGGTCGTCTGCATCCCGCGACACCTTGCCGAGGAGGTTGCGCGCGACGCCGCCGAGCAGGAGCGGCTCGAGGACTTCGTGCTGAGCCGGATCGAGGAGGGCCGCTCGCTGCGTGGCACCTACCCGCCCGACTCCGAGACGCGTGCGGAGTACGAGGCGCAGCGTGGTTAGTGCCCCGGCCCTAGCCCCGGCGCTAGGTGCGGTTCGCCGGCTCGTCGGCCGCGATCCGCTCGAGGGAGTGGCTGATGTGGCTGTGCATGAGCTGCGCGGTCTCGTCGGCCTTGCCGGCTCCGGCCAGCCGCAGCATCTCCCGGTGCTCCTCGTGCTCGGCCCCGGCGGTCATCCTGATCTCCCAGAACACGTTCAGGGTCGCCAGCGCGGTGAGGTCCTGCATGGCGTCGAGGGTCGCCACCACCAACGGGTTCGAGCAGGGGGAGTACAGCGCGCGGTGGAACTGCCGGTTCGCCAGGGCCATCGCCGTCCAGTCCTCGGCGGCGAGATGCGTGGAGCCCTGCGCGCACAGCCACTCGGCCGCCGAGACGTCGATCCGACCGGATCGGATCGACTGTGCCGTCGCCCACGGCTCGAGCAGGACGCGCTGCTCGTACACGTGCCGCGCGTCCGCGCGCGTCATGCGGCGTACCCGCACTCCGCGGTTGCGGGTCGGGGTCACCAGGCCGGAGTTGCTCAGCTGGATCAGTGCCTCACGCACCGGTGTCTTCGAGACGCCCAGCTGCTCGGCGATGCGTCGCTCCACGAGTACCTCGTCCGCGGCCAGCCGACCGGACAGAATCGCCTCGCGCATCGACGAGGCCACCAGGTCGGTCTGCGTCGTGGGCCTGCCCAGCGGCGGGAGCAGCGACGGCGCCTGCGGCAGCAGGCTCTCGTTGAACGGCATCGTTGTTGGTATACCACAACACCACGCGCAGGCCGGTCGCTTCGAAGGGCAGGAGGTCGCGATGAGCGCGGAGCTCGGTGAGCTGCGGACGTTGCTGCAGGACGTGGTCGCCATCCCGGTCACGCCGTTCGGGTCGAACGGCGGCATCGCCGAGGCGACGTTTCGTTCCCTGGTGGAGCGGATGGCCCACGCCGGCATCTCGGTACTCACGGCCGGTGGCAACACCGGGGAGTACTACGCGTTGAGTGCGGCCGAACGGCGGCGGGTCGTCGAGCTGACGGTGCAGGCGGCGCCGGGAGCAACGGTGGTCGCCGGCGTCGGTCTCGACCTGACCACGGCGATCGCCGAGGCGCAAGCTGCCCGGGCCGCCGGTGCGCACTGCCTGATGGTGCATCAGCCGGTGCACCCGTTCCGGTCCGTGCAGGGCTGGGTCGACTACCACGCTGCGATCGCCCGCTCCGTGCCTGGCCTCGCCCTGATCCCCTACGTCAAGGACGACCGGATCGATGCGGCGGCGATCCACGCGCTGGCGGCCGCGTGTCCCGCGTTGGTGGCGGTCAAGTACGCCGTGCCGGACGCGGTCAGGTTCGCCGCGCTGGTCGAGGACACCGCGTCGCTGGAGCTGGTGTGGCTGTGCGGACTGGCCGAGTACTGGGCGCCGTTCTTCGCTGTCGGCGGCAGCCAGGGGTTCACTTCCGGACTCACGACCATCGACCCGCCACGCAGCCGAGGTTTGTTGGCGGCCCTGCGCTCGGGTGACCACGCCGCGGCCCGCGAGCAGTGGAGCCAGATCCGCCGGTTCGAGGAGCTGCGCGCCGCCCAGGGCTCGCAGCACAACGTCTCCGTGGTCAAGGAGGCGCTCGCCCAGCTGGGACTGTGCGAACGCACGGTCCGGCCCCCGCTCTCGGAGGTGCCGGCGTCGACGGCTGACGAGGTCGCCGCGATCCTGCACCGCTGGGGAATACCTGGGCGGGCGGCGGCCGGGAAGAGCGCCTGAACGATGATCGAGGGCAAGAGTGCCGGATCGCCGATGCGGCGAACAGGGACGAGAGGAAGCCGAGTCGTGGACGACAGTCGTCTGGGTGGCCATGTGGTCGTCGAGCAGTTGCTGGAGCTGGGAGCGGACCTCGCGTTCGGTGTACCCGGCGAGAGCTACCTCGCCGTCCTCGACGGGTTGTACGACCACTCGGATCGGTTCCGGTTCGTCGTCACCAGGCACGAAGGCGGAGCCGCGATGATGGCGGCCGCCCACGGAAAGCTCACCGGCCGACCCGGCGTCGCGATGGTGACGCGGGGGCCGGGTGCCACCAACGCCAGCATCGGCGTGCACATCGCCAGCCAGGACGCCAGCCCGATGCTGCTGCTCGTCGGCCAGGTGCCGACGACCAAGCTCGGTCGCCGCTCGTTCCAGGAGGTCGACTACCGCGCGATGTTCGGGCCGTTGGCCAAGGACGTCGTCCAGGTCGAGCTGGCAGACCGCATCCCCGAGCTCGTCGCCCGGGCGTACGGCATCGCCACCTCCGGCGAGCCCGGACCCGTCGTGGTCGCGCTGCCCGAGGACGTCCTGATGGCCTCGACGAGGGTCCCGCTGGCGGCTCCGTCGCCCACACCGTCCTTCGCCGTGGACGACAACGACGTCGCGCGGGTCGTCGAGCGCCTGGACCGTGCGCGTCGCCCGCTGGTCGTGGTGGGCGGCTCGCGGTGGACGCCGGACGCGGTCGAGTGGCTCCAGGCGTTCGCGGAGGGCGGCTCCCTGCCGGTGGCCACCGCGACTCGCAACCAGGACCTGATCGACAACGACTCGCCCGTCCACGTGGGGACACTCGGCCTGCGCACGACGCCTGGCCTGCCGCAGCTCGCGGCCGAGGCCGACGTCGTCCTGCTCATCGGAAGCAGGCCCGACGGCCTGACCACCGAGGACGGGGACTGGCTGACGGCGCCCCAGCCCGACCAGGCCCTCCTGCACGTGCACCCGGGTCCGGACGTCCTGAACAGCGTCTACCGGGCCGACATGGCGCTCGTGGCCGACCCGCCGGCCTTCCTGGAGACGCTGGTGAAGCGGCCGGTCCGCACCTCGGCAGACCGTGACTGGCTGGAACGGCTGCGGGCCAACCTCAAGGTCGCGGCCGACACGCCCGCGGCCGGCGGCGACCCCGAGCCGTTCATGTCGGTGCTCAACGAACGGGTCTCCGCTGACGCCGTCGTGACTGCCGGAGCCGGTGCCTACACCGTCTGGCACCAGCGCTTCCACCGTTACGTCCGGTTTCCCTCGCAGCTGGCCAGCCAGTCCGGGGCGATGGGGTACGGCCTGCCCGCCGCCATCGCGGCCAAGCTGGCCGACCCGCGCCGGGAGGTGGTGGCCTTCGCAGGTGACGGGTGCTTCGCGATGACGGGTCAGGAGCTGTCGACCGCTGCCCGGTACGGCCTCGACATCACGGTGGTCGTGGTCAACAACGAGGTCTACGGCACCATCCGCGGCCATCAGCAGCGGGTCTTTCCCGGTCGTCCCAGCGGCACCGGCCTGGAGAACCCCGACTTCGCCGCGCTGGCGCGTGCCCACGGCGCCTACGGCGCGACGGCGAGCACCCCGGCAGAGTTCGCCGCCGCCCTCGACGGTCGGCCGAACGACGGCCGGACCCCCTCCCTGATCGAGGTGCGGTTCCCCTACACATGACGTGTGCGCGACCGTCCCGGCGCAGCCGGATCAGCCCCCGATGAAGCCCTTCTTCTGCAACCACGTCTGAGCAGCGTCCTCGGGTTGCAGGCCCTCGATGTCGACCTCGGCGTTGAGCTGCTGGATGGCTTCCTCGTCGAGCTGGGCGGCGATGGGGTTCATGACCTTGGCGATGTCGGGGTTCTTGGCCAGGACGTCCTTGTTGACGGTCACGGCGGGGTTGTAGACGGGGAAGAAGTGCTTGTCGTCCTCCAGGATCGTGAGGTCGAGTGACTGGATGCGGCCGTCGACCGAGGTCATGTCGCCGAAGTTGCACGGGTCGCTCTTGGAGACCGCCTGCGGGATCGCGCCCTCGGCGATGGTGGACACGGAGCTCGCCGGAAGGGCGAAGCCGTACTTCTTCTCCAGGCCGGGGAGGCCGTCGTTGCGTGCCTCGAACTCGGTGTTCACGCACATCGACGCCTGAGCGGGGTCGGAGTTGGCGAGCTTCGCGTAGTCGGACAGCGTGCTGACATCGAGCTTCTGCGCCACGGAGCTGGCCACCGCGATCGCGTAGGTGCTGTTGTACTTGGCGGGGTCGAGCCACTCGAGATCGTTCTCGGCCAGGTCCTCGCGGGCGACGGCGTTGTACTGCCTGGTCGCGTCCGGCACCGGGTCGGTGTGCTTGAGGTAGCCGATCCAGGCGGTGCCGGTGTACTCCCAGTAGAGGTCGATCTCGCCGGAGGTCAGTGCGGTGCGGGTGGTGTCGCTACCGGACAGCCCGCAGCTGCGTTCGATGTCCGCGCCGGCCGACTCCAGTGCCTGCGCGGTGATCTCGCAGAGGATCAGCTGCTCGGTGAACTCCTTCGACCCCACGGTGATGGTCGCCCCGTCGAGCGACGCGTCCTTCGCCAGGCTGCCGGCCTCGGCGGTCGTCGTCTCGCTGTCGAGGGCGCAGCCGGTGAGGAGCAGGCCGAGCGAGGCGACCGCGGTGGCGGTCCCCAGCAGTGGCTTCCGCAGGTTCGGGAGTCGGTTCACGAGGGGTGACATGGGCAGATTCCTTTCCTAGAGCCCGCGGGGCCGCAGGACGCGTTCGGCGAGTCCGGCCAGCCAGTCGATGGCGAGTGCGAGGGCGGCGGTGAGGGCGCCCCCGGTGAGCAGGACCGGCATCCGGTCGAGCGCGATGCCTGTCTCGATGAGGTTTCCGAGGCCGCCGGCGTTGGTGTACGTCGCGAGCGCCGCGCTGCCGACGTTGAGGATGAGAGCGACCCGGACACCGGCCAGGATCACCGGCACGGCCAGCGGCAGCTCGACACGGAACAGCACGACGGTCTTGGACAACCCCATGCCGCGCGCGGCCTCGATCAGCGATGGGTCGACCGCGGTGAGGCCGACCATGGTGTTGCGCAGGACAGACAGGAACGAGATCGCCACCAGCGCGATGATCGCCATCTCGAAGCCGAAGCCGAACCAGATCGCGAGCAGCGCGAGGATGCCGATCGACGGCACCGCCTGCCCGAGGTTGGCCAGGGGGAGCACGAGTATCGACGCATGGCGCAGTCGCGGACGGGTGAGCAGCACCCCGAGCGGCACGGCGATGAGGATCACCAGTGCGCTGGACACGGCCACGAGCTGGAGGTGCTCGACGAGCCGGTTGGTGATCTCCTGCCGGTTGATCTCGCGGCGCTCGATGTCGTCGAGCGACTGGTTGTTCAGGTAGGCGTACAGCGCACCCAGCACGACAAGCAGCAGGGCAGGTGTGAAGACGAGGTCGAAGACGAAGCCGACGCCGCTGCGCTCCCGCTGCGGGGCAGCGGTCGTGCGCGTGGGGGAACCGACGAGCTGTGTCATGGCCTGGTGCGCCCGTTGCCTGGCACGGGGGCGGCGGTGTGGTCGCCGGTGTGGTTGAGCACGGTGTGCCAGGCAAGTGCACCCAGGACCCGACCGTCCTCGTCGACGACGACGGCGACGTCGTCGTGTACGCGCAGCATCGCGTCCAGTGCCGCGTGCAGACTCTGGTCGTGGTGCACGACGGCGGCCGCACCCTGCCGATGGCGATCGGCGCGGACGTCGTCGAGCGGGTGCAGGGGCAGCGCGCCGACCTTCTCCAGCCCGAGCAGGCGCACGGCGGCTCCGGATCCGATGAACGACGCCACGAAGTCGTCACCGGGCTCGGCGAGGATGCGCGCCGGGGTGTCGTACTGCGCGATGCGGCCGTACTCACTGAAGATCGCGATCCGGTCCCCGAGCTTCACCGCCTCCTGGATGTCGTGGGTGACGAACACGACGGTCTTGCGGATCTGCGCCTGCAGCTCCAGGAACTCGTCCTGCAGCCGGTCGCGGATGATCGGGTCGATCGCCCCGAACGGTTCGTCCATCAGCATGACCGGTGGGTCGGCCGCGAGCGCGCGGGCGACACCGACCCGCTGCTGCTGGCCTCCGGACAGCTGCTTGGGGTAGCGCGAGCGGTAGGTCTGCGGTTCCAGGCCGACGAGGTGCAACAGCTCGTCGACGCGTGCCCGGATCCGCTGCTTGTCCCAGCCCAGAGCGCGCGGGACAAGCGCGACGTTGGACGCGACGGTCAGGTGGGGGAGGAGGCCGACCTGCTGGATGACGTAGCCGATGTGACGGCGCAGCTCGTCGGCGTCGATGTCGGTGACGTCCCTGCCGTCGAGGATGATCCGGCCCGTCGTGGGCTCGATCAGCCGGTTGATCATCCGCATCGTCGTCGTCTTGCCGCATCCCGACGGACCCACCAGCACGACGATCTCGCCCTCGGCGATCTCCAGCGACAGCTCCTCGATCGCCGGTGAGCTCGAGCCGGGGTAGGTCTTGCTCACCCGGTCGAGCCGGATCATCGGGTTGGCCGGCGTACCGCCGGCCTGGTCGGAGCGCATGTCAGTCACGGATGCCTCGCGAGGTCGTGAGTCGGGAGATCAGGACGAACAGGAGGTCGAGCAGCAGTGCGACGACCGCGACGCCGATGACACCGGTCAGAGTCGAGTTGAGGGCGTTGGCACCGCCGATTCGCGCCAGGCCCTCGAAAATGAGCTCACCGAGTCCGGGGCCGTTGACCGCGGCGGCGATCGCCGCGATCCCCACGCACATGATCGTGGCGACGCGGACGCCGTTGAGCAGCACCGGCCAGGCCAGGGGTACACGCACGACAAGCATGCGTCGTCGTACGGACAGGCCCATGCCGCGCGCGGCCTCCTCGACCTCCGCCGGTACCGACTCCAGCCCGGTGATGACATTGCGCAGGATCGGGAAGATCGCGTAGAAGGTCAGCGCGCTGATGGTGGGCAGCAGACCGAGACCGAGCAGCGGGATCAGCAGGCCGAACAGCGCGAACGACGGGATCGTCAGCATCGTGGCGGTGACGGTGAGGACGAGCTGGCGGGGAACTGCTCGGCCGTGCACGAGCACACCGACGAAGACGGCGACGACCGTGGCCACGGCCACGGCGATCAGCACGATCTGGACATGCTGGAAGATCAGCAGGAGGAGGTCCTGCCAGCGGTACGCGAGGTACTCGGTGAAGGTCACGGTGCCCGACCCAGGTCGGTGAGGGACACCTCGAGGGCCGTGCCGGCGACCGGGGAGCCGGCCTGCAGGACCAGCCAGAACCGTTCGTGGTCGCCGAGCATCGCGGGTTCCTGCACCGGGTCGCCGTCGAGCACGACGACGTCGGCGAGCTTGCCCGCGGCGATGGAGCCGAGCTCATGCAGGCCGAGGGCGTGCGCGGCGGCGGACGTCGACGCGACGAGGGCGTCGTGTGCGGGCAGACCGTGCTGGATCATCCGCAGGATCTCGATCCAGGCGCCGCCTCGTCGCAGCTCCAGGTCGTCGCCCCCGAGGACGAGGGGTGTTCCGGCCGCGTGCGCAGCCTTGAGCGTCTGCGCGGCAGCCTCGATGTTGGTGGCCGCCACGGCGTCGAGCTCGGGGGTCGAGTAGCGCTCTGTCGGGCCGCTGGTGCCGACCTGCAGGTCGCGACCGGCGAAGACGTACTGGCTGGAGAATGTCGGCACGAGTGCGATGTCCTGCTCGGCCATCCGGTCCAGGAGGTCGGTACGCCGGTGCAGGTAGAACCCGTGCTCGATCGTGCGCATGCCCAGCTCGATCGCCACCTCGCAGCCGTCGAGCCCCTCGGCGTGCGCGACCACGGCGTATCCCATCCGGTTCGCCTCGTCGGTTGCCGCGGCGAGCTCCTCACGGGTCAGCTGGATCGCCATCCCGTGCGCGGAGTCGTGGGCATCGCGGTTGATTCCCGCCTCGAGCTCGACCGACCGGGCGCCGGTCGCCATCACCTTGATGAAGTCCGCGCCGCGGCGGATCTGCTCGCGTACGCCCTTGCGGACCTCGTCGACCCCGTCGACGCTGCGGTACATCCCCTCGAAGACGACGTCGCCCGGTGCGGTGCTGGAGATGATCTGGCCGCAGGTCAGGATGCGGGCGCCGCGGTAGGCGCCGTAGCGCATCGCCTGCCGGTTCTCCATCACCTGGTCGCCGTAGGTGCCCATGTCGCGGACGGTGGTCACGCCGTACCGCAGGAACTCTCGCAGGCTGGCGCCGAGAGCATGGCTGAGCGTCCCCGGCAGCACCGGCTGGACGCCGAACCCCAGGTCCGGGACGGCGCCGACACCGTGCAGATGGCCGTTGATGATGCCGGGCATGAGGGTCCTGCCGGCGAGGTCGACGGTGATGGCGGCGTCCGGTGCGCCGTCGCCGCTGTCGGCGACGCGCACGATCCTGCCGTCCTCGATGAGCACGCCGGCGCGGTCGCGGAGTGGCGCGCGCGTGCCGTCGAACAGCCGCGCGTTCGTCAGCCACAGCGGCCGCTCCGGCCGGTGAGGGCCGGCGAACAGCAGCGCCGGAACCTGGACTTCCACCGTCGACTCCTCCGGCCGGTTCCACGGGTCCCAGGGCGGGCGGGGGCCGCCCCGAGTGGCCCAGTACACCACAGACCGCTATGTATACGAACCCCTCGTTGGTACTCTCTGGCCATGGATCGGCGAGCGGACCCGGTGAAGGGCCTGCTCGCGCCACCGCCGGACGGCACCGCCACCCGTCGTCCGTACGCTCCGGTCCCGAGCGACGCCCGGCCCTATGCCGTGCGCATGCGCGACGGCGTCCGCCTGGCGACCGACGTCTACCTGCCCCCTCGCGGCCGCCGGTGGCCGGTGCTGCTCTCGCGGCTGCCGTACGACAAGGCCGGCGTCGAGTGCTTCATGCCCGACATCGCGCGCTGGTTCACCGAGCGTGGCTACGCCGTGGTCGTGCAGGACGTCCGCGGCAAGGTCCGGTCGGGCGGGGAGCTCGCGCCGTTTCGCAGCGAGGTCGTGGACGGCTACGACACGATCGAATGGATCACCGAGCAGACCTGGTGTGGGGGAGCCGTCGGCATGTTCGGTGACTCCTACTTCGGCTGGACCCAGTGGGCCGCCGCGGCCTCGCAGCATCCTGCCCTGCGCGCGATCACGCCCCGCGTGATCTCCGCGGACATCGGTGACATCACCTCCCGGCAGGGCCTGTTCGCGCTCGAGGTGACCGCCCTGTGGGCGCTGGAGACCTGGGTCGACGAGGCGCTCTACGACTACGAGGACGGGCTCGACTGGGGCATCCGGCCGTTGTCGGAGGTCGTGCCGACCGCGCTGGGCGGGCGCAGGTCGGCGTTCCTCGACGACGTGGCGTCGGGCGGCCCTCCCGAGGTGGGCCGGGTGCCGGTCCGGGGTGACGTTCCCGCGCTGCACGTGGGCGGCTGGTGGGACATCGTGCAACGCGGTCAGGTCGCGACCTGGGGCGAGGCCCGTGCGCGGTGGCGGGCGCCGCAGTTCCTCGTCATGGATGCGACCGACCACGGGTGGACGCATCTGCGCGAGCCTGGGCAGCGCTATGTCGACCCCCGCACGGACGAGGCGACCATGGGGCGCTTCCTCGATCACTACCTGGGCGCGATCGCCCCCTTCCTGGCCCACTTCGTCGCCGGTGAGGGGTCGTACGACGCACCGCCGGTGCGGTGGATGCTGGCCCATGACTCGTGGCGCGAAAGCGCCACCTGGCCGCCGGAGAACAGCGCGCCGGTGGACTGGTTCCTGCACGGGCACGACGATCCGCGTCGCGGAGCGCTCACGTGTGCCGCGGACTCGGCCGAGCGCGTGGTGTCGTGGACGCACGACCCGCTGGACCCCGTGCCCAGCCTCGCGCACGCCTACCACCCGCTGATCGAACCCGCCGACGACACCGTTTCAGGTCATCGTGACGACATCCTGGTCTACGAGACCGAACCCTTGCGTGAGCCACTCGACCTCGCCGGTCCCGCGAGCCTGACGATGACCGTCACGTCCGGTGCCGAGTCGACCCACCTGATGGCGTCTGTCAGCGACCTGTCACCGGACGGGTCGGCGCTGCGGGTTCTCGACGGCGCCGTACATGTCGGCGGACCGTGGCCTCGCGAGGTCACCGTCGACCTCGGCAGCACCGGCTACCAGATGCGACCGGGGCATCGTCTCCGGCTCGCGCTCAGCTCCTCGGAGTTCCCGCGCTATCTCCTGCACCCGGGTACGACAGCCGATCCGTGGACCTCCCGAGAGTTCCGCCTTACCGAGCAGCAGACCATTCTCGGAGGGGCCCGAGCCGCTCGGCTGCGGTGCTTCGCCCTCCGGACCAGGGGAGGGCGCGCATGAAGGGGTTCCGTCCACGACCGGCGGTCCAGGGCACGGACAAGACACTGACGAGCAAGCGTGTCTACGACGAGCTCCGCCGTGCCATCGCACACGGCGAGCTGGCCGGCGGTACCAGCCTGGGGGAGACCCAGGTGGGTGCCGAGCTCGGCGTATCCCGCACTCCGGTCCGCGAGGCGTTCGCCGAGCTGCTGAACCAAGGCCTGCTCCAGGAGGGCTCGCGTCGCCAGGTGGTCATCGCCGACCCGTCGCCCGAGATGGTCGACGAGGTGCTCCTGATGCGCGACGCGCTGGAACCCGTGCTCGCGCGGCAGGCGGCCAAGGTCATGGACGTCTCCGACGTCGACCAGCTACGGCTGATCATGATCCGTGCCCGCCGCGCGATCGAGGCTCGGGACGTCAACGCCTACCTCGACTGCGACGAGGACTTCCACCTGCACATCCCGCACGCCGCGGGACTTCTGCTGGCCGAGGACGCGCTTCGGCGGCTCCGTGGACTCACGCGGCTCGCGGTACGAGGGCGCGGCTGGGACGACGAGCTGTTCGCGAGGATCGCCGACGAGCACGAGGCCGTCATCGACGCTCTGGCGAGCAACGACGGTGACCACGCGGCGGAGGCGATGGCGGCCCACCTCCTCGCCTCGACGCCGTACTGAGACAGCAGCGGCGGCCTCGGGGATTCTTTACGTTGGCTTGCGCGAAGGCCCTGAATGCACACAATCCGTGTGTGCATGATTGCGTCATGCAACAGGCTCGGCTGGTGCGAAGCAGCTGGAGGTGCCCCCACTGCGGTGGGGTGCTGGCGGTTCGCCAGGTGGTGGTCGCGATGGATCGGCGCGGTCGGCCACGCTGGGCCGATGACCGGCCGTTCTGCACCCACGGCTGCGCTGTGTCGCCCGCGTCGGCCAACAAGGCTCCGCGCAGGTCGACGGCCGGCCCCTTCGTTCGATGACCTTTGCGCGGTAGCAGCTCCGGCAGCTAGTCGGTGCGGTCGAACAGGGCCGTGGCGGCCACCAGGAGCGCCAGCGTCACCACCACGACCACGCCCAGCTGCACCGGTATCGGCACGTCCCAGCCGAACCACGTGATGGCGGGGTCCAGTCGCGCCCGCACCGCAGCGGGCACCGCGAGCTGGTCGAACACGGCGGAGCGCATCGGCTGGACGGCGTAGGTCAGCGGGTTGAGCTTGGTGGCCACCGCGAGCCACCCGGGCAGGTTGGCCAGCGGGAACAGCGCCCCCGACAGGAACATCATCGGCATGATGATCAGCTGCGACAGCGGCATCGCCGCCTGGATCTGCTTGACCCGCACCGACATCAGCACGCCCATGGAGGTCAGCATCAGCGCACCCAGGAACAGGCAGAGCAAGAACATCGCGAACAGCGGGACCGAGTACGGCACGCCGACCACGCCGGCGAGCAGGAGCAGTACCACGCTCTGCAGCGTCGCCGCTGTCGCGCCGCCGAGGCACTTGCCGACCAGGATCGCGGTGGTGCTGACGGGGGCCACGAGCATCTCCCGAAGGAACCCGAACTCGCGGTCCCAGACCAGGGATATGCCGGAGAACGCGGCCGTGAACAGCACCGACATCGCCAGCACGCCCGGGTAGAGGAAGGTGCGGAAGTCGAAGGCCCCGCCGGTGTCGACGACACTGGACAGCCCGGTGCCCATCACGAACAGGAACAGCAGCGGCTGCAGCAGCATCGCGAACATCCGTGCCCGGTCACGCCCGAAGCGGATCATCTCGCGGCGCCAGACCATGCTCGTCGCGCGAAGCTCGTGGCGCAGTCCCGCAGGGGCGAGCGTGACCGCGGGTGGCGCCATCGTGGGGTTGGTCGTGGTCATCGGTTCATCACTCTCATGAACGCCGCCGACACGCCGGCACGGGCCTCGGCGTCGCGGATCGTGGTGCCGGTATAGGTCATGAAGACGTCGTCGAGGCTGGGCCGGGTCACGGTGACCATCTCGATCGCGACGTCGAGCTTGCTGAACAGGCGCGGTACGAACTGGGCTCCACCCGGGACCGCGAACGTGACCGCCCCCTCGTGCATCGCGGCCTCGATGCCGAAGGTCCGTTGGAGCGCGGCGATCGCTGCCTCGTCGTCGGAGGTACGGATCTGCACCCGGTCCGCGCCGATCCCGCTCTTGAGCGCCTCTGGGGTGTCGATGACCGCGATCTGGCCCTCGTTCATGATCGCGATCCGGTCGCAGTGCTCGGCCTCGTCCATGTAGTGCGTCGTGACGAAGACCGTGATCCGCTCACGCCGGCGCAGCTCACCGATGTACTCCCAGATCGAGGCCCTCGTCTGCGGGTCGAGGCCGATGGTCGGCTCGTCGAGGAACAGCACGTGCGGAGAGTGCAGCAGGCCACGGGCGATCTCCAGCCTGCGGCGCATGCCACCGGAGAACGTCTGCACCAGGTCGCCGCGGCGCTCCTCGAGCCCGACCATGGTCAGCACCTCGTCCATCCGGCTGCGCAGCTGCGCCCGGGGCACGCCGTACAGCTCGCCGTGGAATCGGAGGTTCTGGTCGGCGGTGAGGTAGCCGTCCAGGGTCGGCTCCTGGAACACCAGCCCGATGTTGCGCCGGACCTCGGTGCGCTCGGTGCGCACGTCGTGCCCGGCGACCTCCGCCTCGCCCGACGTGGGCTCGGCGAGCGTGCACAAGATGTTGATCGTGGTCGACTTGCCCGCGCCGTTGGGACCCAGGAAGCCGAACACCTCACCCTCGTGGACCTCGAAGTCGATGCCCCGCACCGCCTCGATCTCGCCGTACCGCTTGGTCAGTCCCCTGACCTCGACCGCCACCATCGCCCCACCCTCTCGCTTCGCCCCGAGGCTTCTCTAACGCCGTTAGACCAGTAGACTCTAACACTGTTAGAGTGTCAAGCATGGCCCTGTCCCAGCACGACATCGTCAGCACGGCGATCGCGCTGCTGCGCGCACAGGGCCTGAAGGGCGTCACGTTCCGCAAGATCGCGCACGAGCTGGGCGTCAGCGCGCCGACGCTGTACTGGCACGTGGACAGCAAGCGGGCGCTGCTCGACCTGGTGGCCGAGGAGCTGGTGCGTGAGCAGCGGGCCGACCTCATGGACGAGCCGGCTCCCGGGGAGCCCTGGTGGGAGTGGCTGGAGGCCAGGTCCCAGGCGGTGTTCGACGCCCTGGTCCAGACCCGCGACGCACCTGCGGTCCTGGCCGGCAACCGGCCGAGCGAAGAGTCGCTGCCCGGGGTGGAGAAGGTGCTCCAGACGCTGGTGACCATCGGCATCCCCCCGGCCGACGCGCAGCAGGCCCTGTTCGCGATCGGCGCCTACGTCATCGGCTCTGCCACCGAGTGGCAGGCCGAGGCCTCGCGCGCGGCGGACCACCCCGCCGGCGACGCACGCCTGGCCACCATCCTGCGTACCGGCGACTACCCGTACCTGACCGCGGCGGTCACCGGGATGCTCGAACAGCCGCACCGCGCGACGTTCGAGTTCGGCCTGCGGCTGATCATCGACGCACTGCGGGTGCGCTATGCCCCCGAGTCCCTCGACGCGGTCCGGTCGGTCGAGGCGTGATCGGGCGGATGACTCTGGTCGTCGGGGAGGTCCGAGACCGATTGATTCCGTCATCCTCGCCGGTCTAGGTTGTGACCGATTCGACTGACAGGGGGCAGGGGATGGGCAAGATCGTCAGCAACTTCTTCATCTCACTCGACGGTGTCGTCGAGGCGCCGGACCAGTGGCACTTCGAGTGGTTCGACGACGAGATGGGCGGAATCATCGGCGGGGGCTTCTCCACCACCTCGGCGATGCTCATGGGGCGCCGGTTGTACAGCGAATGGTCGGAGTACTGGCCGGCGCACGCCGACGACGACTTCGGCAAGATCCTCAACGAGCTGCCCAAGTACGTCGTCACCGACAGCCTCTCCGAGGCCACCTGGCAGAACACCACGCTGGTGCCCGGCCAGGGTGCCGCCGAGCGGCTGCGGCAGGTCAAGGCCGAGACCGACGGAGACATCTCGATGTCCGGGTGCGCCACCACCGTGCGGTGGCTGCTGCGCGAGGGCCTGCTCGACGAGCTCCGGCTGCTCATCCACCCGGTGGCCGTCGGGAAGGGACAGCGGCTGTTCGAGGACACTGAGCTCACAAAGCTGCGGCTCGTCGACGAGCGGACACTCGGCAGCGGCGTTCTGTACGTCGCGTACGCACCGGCCTGAGTCGAGCGGCGCAGCGACCAGGATCAGCGCGTAGTCGTTGCGGCGTCGCGTGCCAGCAGGTTGGCGACATGCTCGAGATCGGTGCTCAGGGCACGGTCGTCGTCGAGTGCCGGCGAGACGTCACGAATGCACGCACGCAGTGCCGACACCGACTCGCCGAGCACGAGGTCGTCGCCCAGAAGGTCACAGGCCTGCGCTGCTGCGAGGGCCTCGATCGCCAGGACGTGGCGGTACCAGTCCACGATGTCGATGAGCCGCAGGGCACAGGTGAAGGCGTTGGTCGAGTGGTCCTCGACCGAGGCTGCTCCCATCCTGGAGTCCACGCTCAGTGGTGCAGCGGCGTGGTGGATGTTGGCCAGGAGGGCTTGCGCGGTCTTGACGGTGGGGGCGAAGCCGGCACGACCGGCGCCGTGTCGGGTGAGGTTCTCCGGCAGTCCGCTGAGGCCGGGCTCCAGGAACCGCTGGAGCCGTGCCACCGACGCGGCGGCGGTCTGTGCCACCGCCAACGCCACCTGGTCGCAGGCGAGGGCGAGCAGCGGAGTGTGGAAGTTGCCGGTCGGCGCGACGCGTCCGTTTAGCACCACCGGGTTGTCGCCGTTGCCGTTCAGCTCTCCGGCCAGCACGTCCGCCAGCGCCTCGACGACATGTTCCAGAGCGCCATGTGTCGCGGCGACGCAGCGGAACGAGATCGGGTCCTGCAGCCGCCGTCCACGTCCGGTGGCGAGCAGCTCGCCTCCGGCGAGGTGACCCCGGACCCGGTCGGCCGCCCGGTGCTGTCCGGGCTGCGGTCGCAACCTCAGCACGGCATCGTCGATGACACCGGTTCCGGCGCGCCAGCCCTCGAAGCTCAGGGCCACGACACGAGCGGTCGACTCGAGGACAGCCTCGAGCTGTGTCAGGGACAACGCCGTGGTCCCCGCTGCGAGGGGGCTCGCGCTGCACAGCGCCAGGCCGTCGCGCCCGTCGAGCTGTACGGGTCGCAGCCCAGCCCGGCGCAGTGCGGTCCCACCGTCCACGCGCGCGCCGAGCACTTCTGCCTCGCCCTCACCGAGCAGCACCAGACCCACGTGCGCCATCTGCACGAGATCCGATGACCCGATCGACCCGACCCGGGGAACGGTCGGGTGGACCTGCCGGTTCAGCATGTCCCTGAGCAGGGCTGCGACGTCCGGGGCGATCCCGCTACCGCCGCGGGCGAAGGAGGCGAGGCGGGCCACCATCGCCGCCCGTACGACGGGGGGAGGCAGTGGCGCGCCCGTCGCGGTCGCCCGCGCGCGCACGGTCCGAAGCCCGGCCGTCGACGCCTCCGCTTCGCCCATCCGAACCTGCGAGCGTGCACCGAGCCCGGTCGTCACGCCGTACACGGCTTCGCCCAGGTCGACGCTGCGCTCGACGACCTGCTTCTCCTCTGCCAGGCGCGCCCACACCCCGTGCTCGATCTCGACCTTGCGGCCCTCTTCGGCGACCGCGGACACCTCGCCGGCAGTGAGGGGTGCCGACCCCAGCAGGACAGTCACGACACTCATGGTGCCGTACGGTGAGGAACCGCCTGGACGTCAGGCCACGCCACCCGCAGGTACCGAGGCGGGCGCGAAGAGCTGGTTCTCGGGTCGTGCCAGTCCGTAGTGCTCGCGCAGGGTCGTTCCGGAGTAGTCACGGCGGAGGAGGCCGCGCTGCTGGAGCAGCGGGACGACGAACTCCACGAAGTCCTCGAGACTCGCCGGCAGCAGCGGCGGCATCACGTTGAACCCGTCCGCTGCCCCGGACCGGAACCACTCCTCGATCGTGTCCGCGATCCTCTCCGGCGACCCGACGACGACGAAGTGGCCACGGCCGCCGGCGAGCTTGTCGAGCAGCTCCCGCAGAGTGGGTCGCTCTGATCGTACGAACTCCGCGATGAGGACCGCGCGACTCTGTGCTCCTTGCACGCCCTGCGCGGGAGGGAGGTCTTCGACCGAGAGCCGCTGGTCGAGTGCGAGGTGGGACAGGTCTGCACCGCCGAAGCGTGCGGAGAGGTGTGCGAGTCCCACGTCGGCAAGGCTCAGCTCGCGCAGCTCGTCCTGCAGCTGTCGCGCCTCTGCGTCGGTCGACCCCAGGACGGGCGAGATTCCCGGGAGTACGAGCAGGGAGTCTTCACGCCGGCCCTGGCGGCGTACCTCGGCCTTGATGTCGGCGTAGAAGTCCCGGGCCCCGTCGATGTGCATCTGGGCGGTGAAGACCGCCTCGGCGAATCGCGCCGCGAACCGGCGGCCGGGCCCGGACGATCCTGCCTGCACCAGGACCGGACGTCCTTGCACCGGCCGGGGGATGTTCAGGGGACCGCGGACCTGCTGGTACCTACCTCGGTAGTCGATGGGGCGCACCCGGGACGGCTCGACGTAGAGACCTGAGACGGGGTCGTCGACGACCGCGTCCTCGGCCCAGCTGTCCCACAGTGCGGTGACGACCTCGACGAACTCGTGTGCTCGCTCGTAGCGCTCGTCGTGGTCGTAGCCCTGGCTGCGGCTGAAGTTCGACTCGACGTCCTTCGCCCACGACGTCACGATGTTCCACCCGACACGCCCGCCACTGATGTGGTCGACCGAGGCGAACTGGCGGGCGAGGTTGAACGGCTCGGTGAAGGTCGCCGAGGCGGTTGCGATCAGCCCGAGCCGGGAAGTGGCCCCGGCGAGGGCGGCAAGCGTCGTGATGGGTTCCAGCCCGTCCGCCGCCCGGTGCTCGATCTGCTTGTTGAGCACGAGGTGGTCGGCGAGGAACATCGAGTCGAACCGGCCGCGCTCGGCGGTGGCGGCCAGCTTCTGGAAGTAGCCGATGTCGGTCAGGGGCTCGCCCGTCGAGCGTGGGTGCCGCCACGAAGCCTCGTGGTGCCCGCGACCGTGGATGAACAGGTTCAGGTGAAGCTCTCGCGTCATGCGGGGACCTCCCGGAGGGCCGTGGCCGCCTCGTCGACTCCGAGCGCAGACAGCAGGAGTCGGCGGTCGTCCAGGCGGCTCTGATGGGTGAAGGGTGTCCTCGGCCGGTGGTCGAGGATGATTCTGCCGTCGTCGAGGACGAGAATCCGCTCTCCCAGCGAGAGGGCCTCGTCGACGTCGTGTGTCACCAGGACCACGGTGGGCTCGTGGTCGGCGACCAACCGGCGCAGGAGCTCGTGCATGCGCAGCCTCGTCAGAGCGTCGAGGGCGCCGAACGGCTCGTCGGCCAGGAGCAGCTGGGGCTCGCGCGCCAACGATCGGGCGAGCGCGACGCGCTGCTGCTCGCCTCCGGAGAGTGCGCTCGGGAAGTCTCCTTCGCGGCCCGCGAGACCCACGTCCTGCAGAGCCGCGGCTGCACGGGCGTGCGCAGCCCGGCCGCGAAGCCCCAGGGTCACGTTCGTCATGACCGACGCCCAGGGCAGAAGGCGAGAGTCCTGGAAGAGCACAGAGCGTGCCTGGGGAACCGCGATCTGACCTTCGCCGAGAACGTCGGCGTCAAGGCCGGCGAGAGCACGAAGGAGAGTGCTCTTACCCGACCCGCTGCGGCCGATGAGGCAGACGAACTCGCCGTCGTCGATGGTGAGCTCGTCGATGCTGAGGGCGGTTCTGTCGTCGTAGCGCCGGGTCAGGCCGTACAACCTCACGTCGCTGGGCCCGGCCTCGGCAGAGGCAGTCGTGCGGCCACCGTTGGTCGACCGGTCGATGGTCATGATCCGAGTGCCTTTCGATAGGAGAGGGCCCGACGTTGGATGGCCTTCACGATTCCGTCGGAGAGCAGACCCATGGCGGCGTACACGACCAGACCCACGACGATCACGTCGGTCTGGCCGAAGTCGCGTGCCCGGTTCATCACGTAGCCGATGCCCTCGGTCGCGTTGATCTGCTCGAGGACGACCAGAGCCGTCCAGCACATGGTGACGGCGAGCCGGAGACCGGTGAGGAACCCGGGAAGCGCGCCGGGCAACGCAACCCGCCGGATGAACTCCGCGCGCCGGACGTCCGTGGTCTGGGCAAGCTCGACGTAGCGCTGGTCGATGCCGCGCAGCCCTGCGTGGGTGTTGATGTAGATCGGTACGAACACGCTCGCCGCGATCACGGAGACCTTCATGGACTCACCGATCCCCAGCCACAGGATCGCCAGCGGGATCAGCGCCAACGTGGGCACCGCGCGCTTGATCTGGACGAGGCTGTCGATGCTTGCCTCACCGGCGCGGGTCAGCCCTGCGAGCAGAGCCGCAACGAGTCCCAGGCCAACTCCGACTGCAAGCCCCAGGTAGGCGCGTTGCGCGGAGGCGAGCAGATGGGGCAACAGCTCACCCGTCACCATCAGCTCGTAGCCGGTGGTGACGGCCGTCCACGGTGCCGCGAGCTGCTGCGGTGACAACAGCCCGATGCTGGAAGCCAGCTGCCACACGACGAGGAGAGCCAGTGGTCCGAACGCAAGTCCCACGGGGCCGAGCTCTCGTGGAGCCAGCCGACGGAGCCTGATGTGCGACGGCCCCACTCCTTGACGCTCTGCGCTGTCGGCGTCCGGACCCCGTAGCCGCTGATGCGGGGCCAGCTTTGTCGGCGTCCAGGCAGTCATCGTCCCCCCCGGCTCGCGCCGACCTGGTCGACAGCCGCCGCTATAGCGGGGTCGAACTTCGTCACGAACTCCTTGTGCGCATCGAGCTTCTCGGGCAGGGCACCGGAGCGGTAGATGACGTCGACGGTCTCCTGTTGCAGGGCGATCAGCTTCTGGTCGAGGGGAGGGAACGTGACCTCTCCCTGTGCCTTGACCACATTCATGCCGTCAGCGGCGCTGAGCTGCTGCGTGTCGACGTGGTAGGCCTGGACCCACTGCTCCGGGTTGTCCAGCGACCACTGATGGGCGGCCACCCACCGCTGCACGAAGTCACGGATCGCGGCGGCCTTCGCGTCGTCGGCCAGTGCGCCACCGCGGACGTACAGGTAGTGCAGCCCGTTCGACAGCCCCGACAGCTGGTCACCTGGAACCGCAGCCGCGCCCGACAGCCCCATGTACCTGGTGAAGTGCGGCTCGTTCAGCGGAGCGACGTCGACCTGGCCGGTCTCGATCGCGTCCGGGAAGTTCTCGACGTCCAAGGGGACGAGCTCGACATCCTGCTCGGTGAGGCCCGCCTTCTCCAACGCTCTCAGGACGAAGGGTTGACGCCCCGTCCCCTCGGCGAAGGCGATCTTCCTTCCCTTCAGCTGCTCCAGCCGGTTGATGTCGAGGCCACGCCGCACGGCGAGCTGGTAGTCGGGAGCGCTGGTGCGAAGCGCGGCGACGATCGGGACGAGCTCTCCCGAGGCCTGGGCCTGGATCGGCGGGGTGTCGCCTACGTAGGCGAGGTCAACGGCGTCGCCACGGATCGCCTCCAGGATCTCGGGCCCACCGAGGAAGTTGGCGTACGTCGTGTCGCTGGCAACCTTCTCCTGCTGTCCCGAGGCACGCATGAGCGTTTGCGTCTCCTCGTTCTGGTCCGCGAAGACCAGCTCAGTGCCGCTCGGCACTTTCGTAGGTAGGGGATCGGACGAGATCGAGGCAAGCGAGGCCTCGTTCTGCGCGCAGCCCGCCAGCGTTGCGACGAGCATGAGCAGAACGGCGGACACGATGCGCTGGCCCGACTTCGATGTGCGCGGCATCCAGCTCCTCCAAGTGTTCAAGTTCAAGGCAAGTGGGGGAGTTCTGCCGTCAGGGAAGTGGGCGCGGTTGCCGAGTCGCGAACCCGTTGATCCCCACGCAGCGCCTGTCGACTCCGCACTAGACCATTTAAGTTGAGTAAGTTACGCATATTAGGGTGATGGTCGTCAAACCGGTGGTCGGTGTGTCGGCCGGCTTTCGGAGGTTCACCCGGCGGGCGGCTGTCAGCGAGTGGCAGTGCGTGCGCGAACGACCAGTAGCTCCGCGGTCGTCATGTTGCGAGTCCTGAACGGAGACTGAGACAACCCCTTGACGGACAACTTTTCAGCAGTCCAGGGTGTATGAAATTTCTCAGTCATGGCGCCGAGAGGAAACTGCACATGCCGACATCGGTTGAGCACGTTGCTTCGGCTGATGTACGGCACCGGCTGCACGAGCTGTTCGAAGGGCATCGGCTCTCGCCGGCCCAGCGACGGATCGCGCGCTACCTGCTCGACCATGCGGACGAGGCCGTCTTCCTCACCGGCGGCGATCTGGCCGGCAAGGTCGGTGTCAGCCAACCTTCGGTCACGCGGTTCTCGGTCGCGTTGGGTTTCGCGGGCTATCCCGATCTTCGAAACGAGCTCAGAGCTCGCGTGCGCGCGAACTCACAACCTGCTCGCCCCGAGGATGGCGGGGCCGATGTGCTCGGACGTGCGCTGGCGCAGGATGTGCGCGCGCTCGAGGCGTTGGCCGCGAGCCGAAACACGCGTCAGCTGCATCGGGTGGGCAGGGCACTCGGCAGATCTCGCCCGCTCGCTGTCCTGGCGGTACGGGTGTCGCGACCGATCGCGGAGATGTTCTGCTACTTCGCACGCAAGGTCCACCCTGACGTGCGGCTGATCACCGACGGTTCTGTTGCCGGAGACCAGCTCGACCAGGCACGGCGGGCGGGAGCCTCCTGGGTGCTCGCCTTCGGGCTGCCCCGTTACCCGCAGGAGCTCGTCGAGCACCTGGGCTGGGCTCGCGGGATCGGGTTCAAGGTTGCCCTGCTGACCGACGACCCGCTCACCCCGCTGGCGGAGCATTCGGACGAGGTCCTGGCCGCCGCCGTCGGTACGGAGCTGGTCTTCGACTCACCGACCGCACCGGTGGCCCTGGCGATGTGCCTCCTGCAATCGGTGTACGACGCGCTGTCTCCGCAGGAGCAGGCGCGACTTGACGAGTTCGACCAACAGGCAAGCGAACGGGGCCTGTTCGTGGAGGGGTGACCCAGTGTCGGTGAATCGGTGCCGGTGACCAACGCACGCATCGCAAGGCCGCCAGAGATCTCGGGAGAGGGTCCATGACCGCAAAGCTGAACTCCGCGCCCGCGGAGCATGCGCCGCCACGCGGCGCCGAAGAGCCCGTCCTGGAGTTCGACGACATCGCGAAGAGCTTCCCCAAGCCACGCGGGGACGAGGTGCTCAAGGTTCTCGACGGTGTGACCTTCTCCGTCCGGGCGAACCAGTTCACCGCCATCGTCGGTCCGAGTGGATGCGGGAAGTCGACGCTCCTGCAGCTCGCCACCGGGCTGGACTCTCCCTCGCGGGGTGTCGTGCGCTACCGCGGCGAAGTGGTCACAGACATCAACCGAGAGATCGGCTATATCACCCAGCAGGCAAACCTGTTTCCCTGGCTCACGCTGTTCAAGAACGTCGAGCTGCCCCTCATCGTCCGCGACGTGCCGAGGGGCGAACGGGCCGATCGCGTGGCGCAGTATCTGCGGCTCGCGGGACTGTCCGGGTTCGAGAACCACTATCCCCACCAGCTGTCGGGGGGTATGCAAAAGCGAGCGTCTATCGTGCGCACGTTGATTTACGCGCCTCCGCTGGTGGTCATGGACGAGCCCTTCGGCGCCCTGGACGCGCAGACGCGGATGATCATGCACCGCGACCTGTTGCGGCTCTGGGAGGAGCAGCAGCAGACCGTGGTGTTCGTTACCCACGACCTGCAGGAGGCGGTCACGCTCGCCGACCGTGTCGTGTTGCTGAACCGGCCGCCCACCGGGGTCAAGGCACAGGTGGCGATCGACCTTCCCCGCCCTCGGGACGCCTTCGAGCCCTACGCGATGAGCGGGTACGTGGAGACCTACGACCGTGTCTGGGGCATGTTCCGCTCGGAGGTGATCCCCGATGACAACGCTTGAGCAGGAGACGAACGAGGTTCAGGCGGCGCAAACGCCTGACACCGGATCACGTCGTGGGAGCCTCGTCCGACGGCTGCTGCCCTTGGCTCCCGGAATCGCGTTTCTGCTGTTGTGGCAGTACTCCTCGGGTCGGCTGATCCGCGAGGCGTACATCAGCAGCCCGGTCGCTGTGGCCAAGCGGCTGTACGAGCTGTTCTCCACGGGGGCCGTCTATCCAGATCTGCAGACCACTCTCACCGAGCTGGTCTCCGGGTACCTGCTCGGTGCACTCGTCGGCGTGCTGGTCGGCTATGCCTTGGGCAGGTCGGAGCTTCTGGCGCGCATGTTCGAGCCCTACATCCTGGCCGCGTACGGCATTCCGAAGATCGCGTTCGCACCGCTGTTCATCATCTGGTTCGGCGTGGGGATGTCGTCGAAGATCGCGCTGTCCGCGGCCATGGTGTTCTTCATGGTCTTCTTCAACGTCTACTTCGGTGTGCGATCGGTGAACCGAGAGCTCGTGGACGTTGCAAACGTGCTGGGCGTTCGCGGCAGACGCCTCACGCAGTACGTCTACCTGCCCGCGACCCTGCCGTACATCTTCCTCGGTCTGCGCATCGCGCTTCCGTACAGCGTGATCGGGGTCGTGGTGGGCGAGTTCACCTCGGCATCCAGTGGTCTGGGCCTGTACATGTACCAGGCGTCGGTGACGTTCGACCCAGCCGGAGTGTTCGCGGGCGTCGCGATTCTGCTGCTCTTCGTGCTGTTCGGTCAGCTGGCGCTCAGCGTGATCCAAGCGCGCGCCCTGCGCTGGCAGCCGACCTCGACCGGCCGGACCCCCTCGGCCTGAACTGAAACGGAGATTCAATGATGCGCCCCGTGAAGATGATCGGCGCCCTGCTGTGCGTCGGGGCCCTGGTTTCGGCGTGTGCCGATGTGCCCGGAGAGGGTGGCGGCGCTGCGGGAGGCAAGGGGGTCGCGATCGCGCAGGTCGTTCCCACGCTCGGCTACGTCACGTTGGACACCGCTCGGGCGTTCAACACGTTCGCCGACGAGGGCATCGAGGCTGAGCACGTGCAGCTGTCCGGCGGCGACCCGGCTGCACTGGCTGCCTTGGACTCTGGTGATGTCGACTTCGCGGCAGTCGGGTCCGAGGCGCCCCTGCTGGCTTTGGCCGAGGGAGGAGGCGACTACCAGGTGGTGTACTCCCTGATGGGCCAGATGTCCCTGGATCTTGTGGTGTCCAAGGCGTTCATGGACAAGGCGGGCGTGTCCCCGACGGATCCGCTCGAGGAGCGGCTGGCTGCACTGGAGGGAGCGCGTTTCGGGGTCTCGGCTCTGGGCGGGGCGCAGGAGCGGACCAGCAAGTGGCTCGCCCAGCAGGGCGGACTCGACCCCGAGGAGGACATCGAGGTCCTGAACGCAGGACCCCCGCCGGCTCTGCTCGCCGGGATGGACAACGACCGCATCGACGCGTTCCTGCTGACGGCGCCGAACGGTGCGATCGCGGAGAAGGCAGGTTACGGGCAGGTGCTGGTTCGCCTGGCTGCCGAGGTCGACGAGCTCGCCGGGTTCGACCATCTCGTACTCGTGACTCGCAAGGACTTCGCCGCACAGGAACCGGAGAAGGTCACCAAGGTCGTTCGCGCCCTCAACTCGGCCAACGAGATGATCCTGGACCAGCCTGGAGACGTCGCCGCGAAGCTGCAGAGCACGGCCTATGAGGATGTCCCGACCGACATCATGACGGAGTCGGTGCAGGGCCTCGCGCCCGGCGTCCAAGACAAGGGCGCGGTCACCGAAGAGGGCATGAGCCACGTCATCGAGTTCACCGCCAAGACCGGTGAGCCGACCGTGAGGGAGCTCGAGGCGGCATCAGGAGAGGGCGACTGGTGGACGAACCAGTTCGTGCAGAAGGCCGGCTGACGAAACCTGAACCCAATGCAGACTCCATGACCCCGACCATGCAGCAGCCTGCCGGCGTATACGACGGGATCGACGTCCACCAGCATCTGGTCCCGCCGGCGCTGGCCGAGGCGTTGCGTGGCCGCCGCTGTGCTCCGCGGTTGGACGGCGCGGTGCTGCATCGGACCGACGCGCCGCCGACGGATCTAGACTCCACCCATTTCGACGTCGAAGGTCGCGCCTCCCAGGTTCGCACCGACGGCTGCGAGCAGGCACTGGTCTCGCTGTCGGCACCCATCGGCATCGAAGGTCTACCGCCGGACGAGGCGCATTCCCTGCTCTCCGTGTACCACGACAGCGCTGCAATGCTGCCGCCGGTCTTCGGTGCGTGGGCGTCCGCATGCGTGAGCGAAGTCCAGCCCGACGAGCTGCGCAAGCAGCTAAGCGGCGCCTTCGTGGGACTCCAGCTGCCCGCCACTGCTCTGCTCACACCCCGACACGTCGAACGGATGGGACCGCTCCTGAGGCTGCTGGAGGCGCACGACAAGCCGCTTCTGATACATCCCGGCCCGGCGACGCCGCCCGGCGACGCGCCCACCTGGTGGCCGGCAGCGGTCGAGTTCGTACAGCAGATGCACGCCGCCTGGCACGCATGGCTGGTGGCGGGCCAGGTCAACCATCCGCGGCTTCGGGTGTGCTTCGTGGCGCTCGCCGGGCTCGCCCCTCTGCACCGTGACCGCCTGCACACGCGAGGGGGTGCAGGCCTGCCGATGCCCGGCCAGGTGTACTACGAGACCTCGTCCTACCAGCCGCAGACCGTGGCCTGGCTCGCCGGACTGGTCGGTGGCGACGCCATCGTCTACGGCTCCGACCGCCCCTACGCACAACCCAGTACGACGGCGATGGCGCCTGCCACCGTGCACGCGACGCGCACGACCAACCCCCGGAGACTGCTCACCGGGAACAGCGCTGACCCCGAACAAGCTCCCCGCACAACCGCTGCGGATGAGTCCCGCGCAGCAACGTCCCAACTCGCCGAGTGACAAGGAGCGCCACGTGGCGACCCCAGAGATCTGGTTCACCTACCTCAACGGACCTGCCATCGGCCAGCTCGACGTGTCGAACGACGACATCCTGGCCGCGGTCGAGGAAGGGCTGCGCGCACAGGGGTCCGGCCAGTCGGTGATCGAGCCTCGCGTGCACCTGGAGCCCGACCCGGAGTTCCGGGGCCACTTCAACGTGCTCCGGGGCTACGTCTCGACGCTGGGACTCGCCGGTGTGAAGGTCGTCGGCGACTACGTCGACAACTACAAGGTCGATCTACCGTCCGAGATGGCTCTGCTCAACCTGTTCGACCCTAGGACCGGGATGCCCGTCGCGGTCGTCGATGCCACCGGGATCACCGAGATGCGCACAGGTGCGGTGACGGCCCTGGGGGCTCGGCACCTGGCACGTCGGGACTCGCGCGTGCTCGGACACGTCGGCTCTCGCGGGACCTCGTACTGGAACGTGCGCCTGCTCGACCATCTCTTCGACCTCGAGGAGATCCGGGTGCACTCCCGCCGCCCCGAGAGCAGACAGGCGTTCGCCGAACAGCTGCAGCGAGACCTGGGCAAGCCGATCATCGTCACCGAGGACTGGGAGTCCTGCGTGACCGGTGCCGACATCGTCGTGGAAGCGTCACGCCTGCCCCGGCCACAACCGCAGCTCAAGACCGAATGGATCAAACCCGGAGCCCTGGTGGTGCCCTACGGGACCATGAGCGCCGTCGAGCTCTCCCTCACCGACATCATGGACAAGATCGTCGTCGATGACTGGGGCCAGTGTCGCGACGGTCGGCTGGGAGCGCTGCGGCAGCACGTAGAGCAGGGCAAGCTCACCGAGCAGACCCTGCACGGTGAGCTGTGCGAGCTGGTCACCGGGGCCAAACCAGGCCGCGAGAGCGACGAGGAGACGAACCTCTTCTGGCACCGAGGCCTGTCGCTGTCCGACATCGCTCTGGGAGGCATGCTGCTGGAGAAGGCCAAGGCTGCTGGGCTCGGCCAGCAGCTCCGCTTCGCGTGACGAGAACCCGCGACGACGGCGGTGCTCGATCGCCGAAGCGTCGGATGCGGCGTGGTCGGGCAGGGAAGCCCACAGTCTGGACAAATCCGCCCGAAGGGTCTTGACTCTGGCAGGTCATTCCATGTGGCCTCGGGGGCTGATTTCTCGGGAGGGGCGTCCATGAATCTCCGCACGAAGGTGTCGACCGTCGCGGCGGCCGGCGTACTGGTCACCAGCACCACTCTTACCGCGAGCGCCTTACCCGCGCCGGCACAGCCAGGGCCGGCACAGGCACTGCCGGGCGTCGTGGCAGCCGACGACCCGATCACCCACGACGAGAACCCTCGCGTTCCCGTGGGGGCGGCGTGGACCGAGGCGTACTTCCCGTCCTCGGACGGCAGCGGTGTCGAGCTGCACGCCGACGTGCTGCGTCCCGCACATCTGCCGCCGGACGTGAAGACGCCGGTCATCCTCTCGGTGGGCCCCTACTTCGCGCACGCCGGACAGACCGGCCCCGAGGGCTGGGACCAGGTCGGACCGTCGGCACGCTTCCAGGACTTCGTCGACGGCGCGAACCTGATGGCCCGCGGCTACACCTTCGTGATGGTCGACCTCCGCGGCTTCGGCGGTAGCACCGGGTGCCTGGACTGGGTCGGACCGGGCGAGCAGGCCGACGTCCGGGCCGCCGTCGACTGGTCGGCGAGCCAGCCCTGGTCGACCGGCGAGATCGGCATGTACGGCAAGTCGTACGACGCCGTCACCGGTCTGGTGGGCAACAACCTCGACCTGGACAGCGTGAAGGCCGTCGTCGCGCAGGAACCTGTCTGGGACATGTACAACTACCTGTTCAGCAACAAGGTGCCGCGCCCCAACGTGGTGGGCACCCCGGAGGCGTACAACTCCATCGCGACGATGCCTGCGATGGCCGACGACAGCGACCGCTACACGGCGAACGCCGACTACGAGGCGACCCATCCGGAGTGTCTCAGCGACAACATCACCAACAACAACGAGCCCGATCCGAGGTCGGCGTACTGGCGGGCTCGTGACCTGGCCACCGACGCCGCGGGCACCGGCACACCGCTGTTCGTGACCCAGGGCTTCATCGAGCCGAACACCAAGCCCGAGGACATGGAGCAGTACCTGGACAACCACCGGGGCCCAGAACGCGGCTGGCTCGGCCAGTGGGACCACGTACGGGGCAACGAAACCGACGCCGCCGGCCGCCTGTTGATGGGCCGTGCCGGGTGGTTCGACGAGGTCATGCGGTTCTACGACCAGCACGTTCGCGGCGTCGACCCGGCGGTGTCCGATCCGGCGTACGCACTCGAGGACAGCCTCGGCAACTGGCGTGCTCAGAGGACCTGGCCGATGACCGGGATCTCGGTTGCGGCGCGGCTCAGGTCCGGCCGCTACGTCGACAACGGCGGTGCTCTTGCCGCAGATGCTCCGGCCGCCACCGCGGATCGTGACGACTGGGACCTGGAGCGAGCGCCGGGGCTCGAGCCGCTGTCGCGAGCCGAGAAGATGGTCGCCAGGCGAGGCGACGCCGCCCCTTCCAGCTTCTGGTCCTGGTCCGCGCCCACGCCGCGAAGCCTGCGCATCACGGGTACGCCGCGGATCACGCTCGACGCGAGCACCAGCGGCAACGTGATGGTGCGCCTGTGGGACGTGGCTCGAGACGGCACAGCGACGATGTTCGACGAGAACGTCGCGCTGCTGGAGGACCGGGGCCGGATCTCGTTCGACCTGAAGTCGACCGACTGGACCTTCGCGCGCGGAGACCGGCTGGGCGTCCAGATCGGCACGATCGACTCCGGTCGCTGGTGGGACGTGCCCTCGGGCCACACGATCAGGGTCTCCGGCGCGCGGCTTCGCCTGGATGTCCAGGACCCGCGGTTCGACGTGCCCACCCAGGGTGACCGCTCGCCGTACCTGGACCGCTACCTGGAGGCCAACACCACGACGCTCACCGACGTGGGCCGCCCCACCTTCCCGCTGCGGGTCGCGCAGGACTGACCTGACCCCGCCCGGCACCCGCATCAGCGGGTGCCGGGCGTCTGGGGTCGCAGGAGCAAGGGAGGCGCACAGCACGCGTGCGGCGCACGAGCGTGAACGGCACGTGCGAGAGTCCTAACGCTCCCGAGGCGCCGGCACCTTCCCCGGTCTATCGAGCGCCTCCTCCTGCCCCTCGGCGGCCTGGGCGCCCTCGGCGGTGGTCTCGTCCCCGTAGACGATCAGGGTGGAGCCGACCAGGGCCAGCACGATGCCGATGCCGCCGTACATCGAGGGCAGCGTCTGGTAGGCCGCCAGCGACAGGATGATCGTGACGACGGGGGCGAGGGCGTTGGCGACGGGGGACACGATGGCCGCCTTGCCGCGGCTGAGCGCCATGACCAGGAACAGGCTGCCCACGGCGTTCAGCATCTGCGTGCCGAGCGTCAGCGCCGGCGCCGCGGCCGGGAAGTCCAAGGGGAGCCCGCCCATCATCACCATCGCCACCGGGGCGAGGGCCAGGCCGGTGATGGTCATCCAGGTGAACGTGGTGGCGTCGTTGACCCCGATGAGGGCAGCCTTGCGCATGTAGTAGGCCTGCACGCCCCAGGCCAGCATGACGATGAGGGCCAGCAACAGCCACGAGCCGCCGGAGGCGTCGGCACTGTCGTCGGAGATGCTGAACAGCGGGATCGAGGCCAGCGCGAGGGCCACGCCGATGGAGGCCAGGAGATGGATGCGCTCCCGCAGCAGCCCGATGGCCATCAGCACCGTCACCGCCGGCGAGATCGAGATCAGCGGAAAGATCAGGTACGCGGGACCGATGTCCAGGGCCTTGAACAGCAGCAGCTGACCGCCCGCGCCGGTGAAGCCGATCACCAGCCCGTAGATGACCGCGATGGGACGGCGGTCCAGCCGGTGCCCGCGCAGCGCGAAGTAGTTGGGGACGAGCATGGTCAGCGACCAGAGGACGTAGATCATCTCCTCCGGATAGCCGTACAGGTCTGTGGGAGCGCTGGAGAAGGCACCCCACACGCCCCAGAAGATGACCAGCAGTGTTGCGTAGGGGACCCAGCTGGTGCGGAGGTTCATGACATGTCTCCCTCGGTTGTCTCGCCGGAGATCTGCAGACGCCTGAGGGCGTCGGCCGCGAGTGGTGAGCCCGCAAGCTTGGCGGCGTAGACGGCGCCGCCCACATCGGGTGGGTACAGCGGCCGGCGCAGGTCGTATCGGCCGGATCGTTGCGTCAGCCCGGCGCGGAACGCGTCGAGGACCGCCTCGGAGCCGAACACGCCACCGGAGTACGACACCGGTACGACCTCGGCGTCGGTGAAGCCCAACCTGCCGTGGACGGCCTCGACGATCCCGGCCAGCTCGTGGCCGGCGTCGGCGAGCACCTTCCGCGACTCCTCGTCGCCGCGTAGCGCCGCTTCGGCGACCACCCGGCTGAGCGCGGCGATCGCGTCCCGCCGCCCCTGCCATCTGTTCAGGACGATGTCGACGACGTCGAGGTCCGAACGCAGGTCGAGGTGCTCGCGCACGACCTCCAGGAGCGGTCCGGGGGCGATGCGGCCGTCGGCCATGCGCGTGAACGCGTTCAGCCCCTGGGTCGCGACCCAGTAGGCCGATCCCTCGTCACCGAACAGCTCACCCCAGCCGCCCGCCCGGGCGCCGCGGCCATGGTTCTCTCCATAGGCGATCGAGCCGGTGCCGCTGACCACGTTGATGCCGTCGACGCCGCCGAGCGAGCCGGCCCAGCCGCACACCATGTCGTTGCCGCAGGCGTACCTGGCGTGGCCAAGAGCCTCCCGTGGGGCCGCGTCGAGGACGGGGATGTCGCCGCTGACCTCGCCGTAGGTGGCCAGGCCGAAGAACCCGTGCCGGATCTGGTCCGGGGTGGTGTCGGCCTGGACACACGCGGCGGCGACACCGTCGCGCAGCACGCGGGCGACCAGGTCGACGCCCTCGGTGAAGTAGTCGGTGGACGGGGCCAGCACGCGCGCCGCGATGTCACCGGTCTCGGTCACCAGGCAGATGGCTGTCTTCGTGCCGCCGCCGTCGACTCCCAGGAACACGGTCACGACCCTCCTGCCTGCCACCGTCGGCCGGTGGCGCACCAAGACTCAGTCGAGCGGGTAGATGGTGACGCCTTGCACGACACGGTTCACTTCCTTGGAGGGGAACGGGTTATCGGGTTCATGGCCAAGAGCGAGCGAGGCGTGAAGCGCAATCGTCTGTGCGACGAGAACAAAGCACAGCGACAAGGTCACGTCTGCCATTCCCTCGAGGCCGGGCAGGAGCCACACGTCTTGGTCGGGAGCCTCCTCGCCCGACACGGCGATGACGTCTGACGGGTCCATCGAAGTCCGCAGCTCCTGGAGGAGGTCGAGGTCGTACCGGCGGGTGTAGGGGTCGTTCGACACGTAGATCACGGCGAGGGTGCGGTCGTCGAGCACGGCCTTGGGACCGTGCCGGAAGCCCAGCGGTGTGTCGGCGTGGGTGACGACCTGGCCGGCCGTGAGCTCCAGGAGCTTCAACGCCGACTCCTGCGCGAGGCCGCTCAGCGGCCCACTCCCCAGGTAGACGAAGCGCCCGTATCCGGTCGCCACCAGGGAACGGGTGCGTTCGGCGATACGGGGGAGGGCTCGTTCAGACGCGCTGGCCAGCCGGTGGGCGGTCTCGTCGGGCTCGTCCCCGGTGAGCACGAGCAGGGTGGCCAGGACCATGCAGGTGAAGCTCGAGGTCATCGCGAACCCCTGGTCGTTCGCGGCCTCCGGCATGAGCATCACCATCGAGGAGCCCGACGCGACGTGCTCGCGGTACAGCGCGCCCTCGGGGTTGCAGGTCAGCACGAGGTGGTGGCACTCGGACAGCAGCCGGTCGGCGAGCCGAGTCGCCGCGACGCCCTCGGGGCTGTCGCCGGACCGGGAGAACGACACCAGCAGCGTGGGGACGTCCTCACCGAGCAAACCATGCGGATCGGCGACCAGGTCGGTCGTGGCGATGGAGTCCACGCGTCGGCCCAGCCGCTGCCGCAGGGCGGGGGCGAGGACCGCGCCGGCGTACGAGGATGTGCCGGCACCGGCCAGCACGATGCGTAGGTCGTGACGTCGCAGAAGCGGAGCCAGGAAGGCATCGTGCTCCGCGTGCTGGGTGCCGATGTTCTTGGCGACATCGCGCCACAGCGTCGGCTGCTGGGCGATCTCGCGAGCGGTTGTGCCCGCGCCCCGGTCGTCGAGCTCGTCGGATGCGTACCCAAGGGTCTTGGCCATGTGGGTCTCGTACCTCCTCGGCGGGACGCTTGTCAGGTGGCGCTCACGCGGTGCGGATCACGGGAAGGCAGGGAGCCGACCGCATGCTCGTGAGTACGCGGCGAGCACGCCGCGTACCCGGTGGACGACCAGGTCGCGGGGGCTTGCCGACAGCTCGCCGCGGCGGACGGGCTCGTACTGCTGGGGGAGGTGCGCGCTGATGAGCGGCAGCGGGATGGCGATGTCGTCGAGGTTGGCAAGAAGGCGATCCTGCGCCTCGGCGACCGCGGGGTCGGACCAGTAGTAGCGGATGCGGTCGCTGTAGCTGTACCTGCGCGCAAGCCGCTGCTGGTCTGCCCCGCCCCGGTAGTAGTCCTGCCACCACTCGGGCTTGGCGAGCATCGTCTGCTCGACGACATCGACGAGCCGGGAGCGAGCGTGTGGCGCGACCAGCTCGTCCTCGATCGCGGCGAGCGCGAACAGCCCCTCGCGCAGTGCGAACGTGAGCCAGGGGCCCACCTTCAGAATCGCCCAGCGGTCCTCGACGAGGGCGGCCAGGCTGTCGGTGTTCTGGTAGTCGGTGGAGTGCGCCTCGAACACCATCCCCGGCCTATCGTCCAGCACGGCGGTGAGCGCCTTGGTGTGGCGGCGGTCGTAGTCGACGACGTGGTGGTGGTCGAACTCCACCCCCGGCTGCACCACCAGTCCGACGACGCGTTGCCACGCGTCACCGACCGCGGCGGCGTCGAAGGCGTGCCGGTGAGCCTCGATGGTGCGGGCAGCCGCCTCCGGTGACGTGGGTTCGAGCCCCTCGATGTTCTCCTGGGCGCCGCCGGGCACGGGCACCTCGGTGCCGATGACGTAGACCGGCGACTGTCCGACGTGTCTCGCGGACTCCTCGGCCACGCGAGCCAGTCGCGCGGCGCGTTCGGCGACGTGCGCGTCGGTCAGCGGCGCGGGGTCTCCGGCGCAGGCCATGCTGGTGTCGAGGTGGATCTTGCAGAACCCGGCCTCGACGTATCCGGCCACGAGCTCCTCGGCGCGCCTCATGGCCTCGGCCGCACCCAGGGCACGCCAGCGGTTCGGTCCGAGATGGTCGCCGCCGAGGAGCACCCGCTCGCGCGGCAGTCCGGCACGGTCGGCGATGCCCGTGACGAGGTCGCGGAAGTCGCCGGGCCGCATGCCGGTGTAGCCCCCGAACTGGTCGACCTGGTTCGAGGTGGCCTCCACCAGCAGCGGACCGCCGTCGTCGAGCGCCTGCGCGACGGCGGCCTCGACCACCAGCGGGTGCGCGGAGCACACCGAGGCGATCCCGACCGCGGGATCGGCCCGATGCCGACGGACCAGGTCGAGCAGCGGCTCGCTCATCAATTGTTCTCCGTTCGCCCGTGCGTCATGTGGTGTCGTCTGGCCCGTCACGCCCGTACGAGGGGGTTGAGGTGCGTGCGCTTCTGGTCGGGCAGCCACTGCGCGCTCAGGTCCACGCCGGCGTCGTCGAGGTAACGCCAGTGCTCGAGCTCCTCAGGCGAGGCATGCACCTCCTTGGTCAGCTTCGAACGGCCTTCACCGGACCGGACGTTTCCGACGTTGACGGTGCTGAGCTCCAGCCCCGCCTTGTGCAGGCGGACGAGCGTGTCGGGCCCCCGGACGATGACGATCATGCGGTCGCGCTGGTAACGGTCGTCCTGCAGTGCGGTTGCGGCCTCGTCGACCGGCAGGATCGTCACCGTCAGACCGGTGGGCGCGGCCATCCGCATCAACGGGCCCTGCATCGGATCGGCCGCTGCCTGGTCGTCTGCCACCAGCGCATGGTCGACACCCAGGGCCCGAGTCCATCCCATGAGGACCTGGCCGTGGATGAGTCGGTCGTCTACACGGATGAGCGAGATGCTCATGAGGTCTCCTTCGTCGACGCGTCGCAGCCGGGACGCTGCGCGTGTGCGGAACTCACGCCCTAGGCCTCCCCGGCAAGGATGCCGAAGTACCCACCGACAAGGCCGACCACGGTCGCGATCAGCAGGATCCAGGTCGGGTTGACGCGCCGGCGGGCGAGCCAGAACGCGCCGAGTGTCGCCAGCAGCGGCAGCATGAACGGCAGGACGTCGTCGAGGTAGTCCTGGACGTTGACCGTCGCGTCCCCGCTGGTGTACTGCAGTGCAGTCGTGATCGGGAGAAGCGTCGCGACGAGGGCGCCGACGACGAGCAGCCCCAGCGAGGTTGCGTACTCCTTGACCCGTTCGACCTGCGCGGGGTCGAGCTTCTCGAAGAACCGGACGCCGTACCGGAAGCCGTAGTCGAGCCCGTACCACCGCATCGCCACGTGGATCATGTTGATGCCGATGATGAAGATCAACGGCCCGGCAAGGTTGCCGTTCACGGCGAGGGCCGCGGTCAGCCCGGACAGCACCGGCCGGATGGCTCCGAAGACCAGAGAGTCTCCAAGCCCTGCCAGCGGGCCCATCATGGAGACCTTGACCGCGTTGATGCTCTCGCCGTCGGTGGACTGCGGATCACGGGCGCGTTGCGACTCCATGGTTGCCGTGATGCCGAAGATCGGGCCGCACGTCCAGGGATGTGTGTTGAAGAACTGCAGGTGCCGCCGGTCGGCGGCCGCCAGCTCGGTGGGGGTGTGCCCGTGGAGCTTGCGCAGGAGCGGCTTGATGCCCCACCAGAAGCCCATGTTCTGGAAGCGCTCGTAGTTGAAGGCAGCCTGCAGGAGGAAGGACCGCCAGAACAGCTGCCGGATGTCTCGCCGGGTGACCTGTGTCCCTGCGAACGTGTCGCCACCCATGGCCGAGTCGCCGTCTGACGCCGACGACGGATGCGGAGACGGCTCGTCGTAGGCCGCTCCGGAGCCCGTCGAGGCCGCGCCCACACCGGCCGGCTGCGGCGCGGATGCCTCGGCTTGCCGGGCCCGGTGGTACAGGAACAACATGAGTGCCCCGGCGAGCAGTACCACGCCGACGACGGTGAACCCCGCGTAGGCGGCCAGGGCGAACCCGACGAAGAACAGCGGGAAGAGCGCGCGGTTGTACAGCACGGTCAGCAGAATCCCGAAACCCACCGCGGGCAGCAGGGATGCGGCAGCGACCAGGCCGTCATTCGCCGGCCCCGAGAGTGCGTTGGTCAGAGCCCGCACTGCACTCTGACCGAAGTACAGCGCCAGGAAGGCGGGTACTGCGTAGGAGAAGAAGTGCAGGGCGTTACCAGTCCAGATGACCCCGGTGATCCCGCGGCCGTTCGCTGTCTGCGCGTAGCTGTCGGCGCGGTGTACCAGGAAGGAGCACCCGCCCTTGGCCAGCAGCTCGAAGCTGGAGGCAACGACAGCGGCAGGTACGCCGACGAGGAGGGCGGTCTGCGTGCCCCCGCCGGTCTCGATGGCGAACGACGTACCGATCACGGTTGCGAGAACGATGTTGGGCGGGACGGCGCCGCCGATCGCGGCGGCGCCGATGAAGATCAGCTCGAAGGCGCCGCCGACGACGATGCCGGTCTGCAGGTCTCCCAGGATCAGCCCGACGATGGGCGCCAGCACGATCGGCCGTTCGAACTGGGTGTCACCGCCGATGCGCCGGGTCATGTAGGCCGCGCCGGCGATGATGGCCAGTACGAGTGCGGTGAACGCGCTCACGGGCGTGTCCCTTCATCTCCGTGCGCCAGGGCCGCCCGGATCTGGCGTCCTGCGTCGACAACCCCTTCACGCCCCCGCTGGACGGCCAGCTCGGTCAGGGCGAGGACGTCGCGGTGCTTGGCCGCCAGCAGCACCTCGATGAGCATCGGCAGGTTGACACCGGTCACCACCTCTGCGCGCCCATGAGCGGCGAGCGTTGCGGCCACCTTGGCCGGCGTGCCGCCGGGTAGGTCGGCCAAGAAGAGCACCCGCTGGTCGTCGCCGGCGTCGGCCAGCAGCTCCTCGACGACCCGCTCGAGGTCTTCGGGAGACATGCCGGGCTCGAAGGCGACCGGGCGGGCCTGGTCGACCTGCCCGCAGATCATCGCCGCGCTGTCCAGAAGGCCCTGAGCCAGGTGCCCGTGCGTGAGGACGACTACGAGGTTGGGCATGGGCGTCGCCTACTGCTCACCGTCGGAGGCCGGTGTGCGGTCCTCACGCTCATCTGCTCACCGTCTTCAACCAGCTAGGTGGGCCCCCCGCGCCCGGAACATTAGGTGATCGAAAATGAATGGTCAACGGTGCAAACGCACAGAATCACGCACGCGGTTCTTGGCGCCGGCCGGTGGCAGTCGGGCAGGATGCCGTCATGTCCCGGCACCAGCGACTGAACGCGATCCTCACGCTGCTTTCCGAGCACGGGCAGCTCAGCGTCGAGGACGGCGTACATCGCCTGGGGGTCTCGGCGGCCACGGTCCGCCGCGACTTCGACCATCTCGCACAGCAACAGCTGCTCACCCGCACACACGGCGGAGCCGTGTCCACGGCTACCACCTACGACCTGCCGTTGCGGTACAAGATCGCCCGACAGGCGGAGGCGAAGCTGCGCATCGCTCGCGCAGCGGCCGCCATGGCTCCGCTGGGCGGCACGGTTGCGCTCAACGGAGGCACGACCACGAACGAGGTCGCGCGCGCGATCGCCAGCCGGTCCGACCTCGCCACGGACCAGGGAGAGCACCGGATCACCGTGGTCACCAACGCGCTCAACATCGCCACCGAGCTCGCGGTGCGCCCGCAGGTCAAGATCGTGGTGCTCGGTGGCGTCGCGCGCCCGCAGTCCTATGAGCTCATCGGGCCGCTCACGGACGCGATCCTTGATCAGGTCACCGCTGACCTGGCGTTCATCGGCGTCGACACCGTCGACCCGGAAGTCGGCGCGATGGCTCACCATGGGGGCGAGGCCAGCGTCAACCGCAACATGGCTGCGCGCGCGGACAAGGTCGTGGTGGTCGCAGACTCGTCCAAGCTGCAAGGGCGCGCGTTCGCGCTCATCTGCCCGCCGAGCGACTTCGACGTGCTGCTCACCGAGAAGGATCCCGGGGACGGCGTGCGCAGGCAGTTCGCCGAGCACGGCGTCGAGGTGGTTGTCGCGCAGTGAGCATCCCGCGCTGTCGGCGGTTGCCGCCGTATCGAAGGGCAATCTAGAGTCTATATAAAACATATCTGGAGTAGACTCGTGGACTTCACCTTCACCCCGGAGCAGGAGGCCCTGCGTGCCTCGGCGAGCCGGCTCGCCCGTGACGAGTTCGCAGCGACGGCGTTCACGCACGACGAGATTCCCTGGACGAACCTCAAAGTCCTTGCAGACGCGGGATTCACCGGCATCACCATCCCCGAGAG
>DATMEB010000133.1:0-2242 GCA_035557095.1 Nocardioidaceae bacterium
CGCGGTCACCGACTGGCTCTCCGGCCTGCGCGGCGCGCGCGTGCAGCTGCGGGTCCCGCAGCGCGGCGACAAGCGCGCGCTCATGGACACCGTCGCGCGCAACGCCAAGGAGGCGTTCGCCCAGCACAAGCTGCGCCGCGCCGGCGATCTCACCGCTCGCTCGGCCGCGTTGCAGGAGCTGCAGGACGCGCTCGGCCTCGACTCCGCGCCGCTGCGGATCGAGTGCGTCGACATCAGCCACATCCAGGGCAGCGACGTCGTCGCCTCGCTCGTCGTGTTCGAGGACGCGCTCGCCCGCAAGTCCGAGTACCGCCGCTTCGCGATCAGGCACGCCGCGACCGAGGGCGATGTCGCGTCGATCGCCGAGGTGGTCCGGCGGCGGTTCCACCGGTACCTGGCCGAAACCAACGGCGCGACGAACGGCGAGGCGGGCGGCGCCACGAGTGGTGAGACGGACGGCGAGACGGAGACCGGGCCCGAGTCCCCACCGGGGATCGACCCGGAGACCGGCCGGCCCAAGAAGTTCGCCTACCCGCCCAACCTGCTCGTCGTGGACGGTGCCGGCCCGCAGGCCAACGCCGCGGCCGACGTCCTCGCCGAGATGGGCATCCAGGACGTCGCGGTCATCGGCCTCGCCAAGCGCCTCGAGGAGGTGTGGTTGCCGGCCGACCCGGAGCCGACGATCCTCTCCCGCACGAGCGAGGCGCTCTACCTCCTGCAGCGCGTCCGCGACGAGGCGCACCGGTTCGCCATCGCCTACCACCGGAAGAAGCGGTCCAAGCGCATGATCACCTCCGCGCTCGACGGCATCCCCGGCCTCGGCCAGAACCGCAAGGCCGCCCTGCTCAAGCATTTCGGGTCGGTCAAACGGTTACGCCAGGCCAGTGTGGACGACATCAGCGGTGTACCGGGAATCGGCGCGCACACGGCGGCGCTGGTACACAGTGCGCTCGCCGGCGAGACGGCAGGGGAAGCCGAGAAGGGGAGAACGACGTGACGCAAGCTCCAGAGGACCACGCACAGGGCGTGGAGGTCACCGTGGTGACCGGCCTGTCCGGTGCCGGCCGCAGCACCGCGGCCAAGTGCCTGGAGGATCTCGGCTGGTTCGTGGTGGACAACCTGCCACCCGAACTGATCTCCACCATGGTCGAGCTCGGCGCCAAGGCGCAGGGCGCGGTCACCAAGGTCGCCGTGGTCATGGACGTGCGCAGCCGCGCGTTCACCGAGGACCTCGCCTCGATCATCCGCGACCTCGACGCCAGCGGGTACAAGCCGCGCGTGCTGTTCCTCGAGGCCACCGACGAGGTGCTGATCCGCCGCTTCGAGCAGGTCCGCCGCGGCCACCCGCTGCAGGGTGACGGCCGGCTGATCGACGGCATCAAGGCCGAGCGCGACCTGCTCGCCCCGCTGCGCTCGGACGCCGACCTCGTGCTCGACACCAGCACCCTGTCCGTGCACCAGCTGCGCGCCAAGATCGAGGACACGTTCGGCACCGAGGCCAGCACCACGACCCGCGTCACCGTGCTGTCCTTCGGCTACAAGTACGGCATCCCGATGGACGCCGACCTCGTGATGGACGTCCGCTTCCTGCCCAACCCGTTCTGGATTCCCGAGCTCAAGGACCTCACCGGCCGCGACACCGACGTGCGCAACTACGTGCTCACGCAGGAGGGCGCCGAGGAGTTCCTCGACCGCTACCACGAGCTGCTGCGGCTCATCGGCGCCGGCTACCGGCGGGAGGGCAAGCGGTACCTGACCCTCGCGATCGGCTGCACCGGCGGCAAGCACCGCAGCGTGACCATCTCCGAGGAGCTGTCGCGCCGGCTGTCGGACGAGGACCGGATGGCAGTCAAGGTCGTGCACCGCGACCTGGGGAGGGAGTAGAGGTGCGGGCCGTTGCGCTCGGCGGCGGGCGCGGGTTGCACGCGACGCTGGGCGCGCTGCGCCGGCTCACCGACGACGTGACCGCGGTGGTCACGGTCGCCGACGACGGCGGCTCGTCCGGCCGGCTGCGCCGCGAGCTCGGCCTCCTGCCGCCCGGAGACCTGCGCAAGGCCCTCGCCGCGCTGGCCGGCGAGGAGGACGAGAACTCCTTGTGGCGCATGGTGTTCGAGCACCGGTTCGGCGGAACCGGCGCGCTCGCCGGGCACGCTGTCGGCAACCTGGTGCTGGCCGGGCTGCTCGAAGTCATACCCGATCCGGTGACGGCGCTCGACCAGGCGGCGCGGCTGCTGGGCCTGCG
>DATMEB010000134.1:0-10543 GCA_035557095.1 Nocardioidaceae bacterium
CGGATCCTGTCGGCGTCGGCCACCACCATCTGCAGGTTGTCCAGTGAGCCCGGCGCCATCTGGGTGAGCCCCTTCCCGAAGGCGATGGAGCATGCCGACCCTGGCGGGGTCATCTGCACGAACCGGATGTCGTCGCTGACCGTGCTGTCGAGGTCGACCTCAAACCCGGCAGCAAGGTAGAACTCCCTGGCCCGGTCGATGTCGGTCACCGGGACGGTCACGAGCTCCAACTTCATGTCCATGGCGCCACCATATGACTGGCGGGTGCCAGCTCACATTGAAGCGAGGTCGCAGCTGACGGCCGCGGCAGCAGGTTAGGGGAAGTGTGTCCGTCGTGGCTGGAACGGTCACTACCTCAAGGGCACGCCGGCAGCCGCATCGGAGACGAGGCTTCCCGACAACGTCACTGCTGGGTTGCCACACGCGAGGCACGGCTCATCGGTTGCTGAGACTGGTTCTCGTGTGGCGACGTAAGATTTGGCCGAGGGTCCGAGGACGACAACCCTCTTGAGGTGACGGCATGAGCGTTTCGTTGATCGTGGCCATCCTGATCGCCGTCTTGGCCACGGCAGGTGCTGTCTTCCTGGTCCGCTCGCGCCGTCGGGTAACTGACTACTACGACACCCCAGACCATCGGCTCGATACCCGGCACCACCCGGGCTTCCACGGTGGCGCAGGCGGTGCATGACAGCCACGGGGATGGCCTGCACGGCCTAGTCTCCGCGTGCGCGCTCTTGTGAGTCCGGTCGTGCCGGCGACCATGTCACCACCGAGGAAGCACCGACCGACGCCGCCTGAACATCCGCATCCGCGGCGAAGTGCGTCGGTCCGGGCCGTAAGAACATGGACAAGCTCGTGTGATCCCGGGCTAGGCTGCCCGGCTGACGGAAGGATTCACGCGTGGCACTTCGCGGCGCCCCCATTGCCGAGAGCCTGGTAGTCGGGTTCGTCTTGGCGCAGGTACCGCTGACCGTTACCCGACTGTCACGCCCGCGCCGGTTGCCCGGAGCATCACCAGGCGAAAAGGCGTCGAGGCCTGCACATGCTCAGCAGCGCGGGTGGAAGAATCCTCGAGGAGCATCAGCGAGCCGCTGCGTCCGGGGAAGGGAAGGTACTGGTGAGGCCCCGCCCGAGCACAGCCGAGTCTGCCGACACTGCCTGGCCGAGCAGTCGCGGAGCCGCTACCGATGCAAGCCAGGGGGCGGCATTCCGGCTGGCAGCGCTGATGGCGGTCGCCGGGACGCTGCATTTCGTACAGCCGAGCTTCTTCGACCGAATCATTCCTCCGGTGCTGCCGGGCCGCGCACGCACCTACACGCATGCCTTCGGAGTCGCCGCCTATGCCCTCTCCGCGGCGCTCGCATACCCCCGAACCCGGCGTGTTGGTGCGACCCTGACGGCGGCCTTCTACGTCGCGGTGGTCCCAGCGAAGGTGCAGTTGACGGTCAACTGGCTCAGCGACGAGAACGCCGGCGCTGCGAAGAAGACGCTAGCGATCCTGCACCTTCCGTGGCAGGTCCCGTTGGTCACCGAAGCGCTCAAGGCACGACGCAACGCGGCGCCTGGCATCTTGACGCCAGGCCCCGCGCCGAGCTCCAGGCCCGTGCCATGACCGGCTCCTCTTGAGGTCTGCGCAGAGCGAGACCGTTCGGCTGGAGATCATGTTGAAGCCCGGGTTCTAGGCTGGCCGACATGTCGAGCACGAGGCCACAGCCTGACGACGCGAACGTGCCGCGCGCTCTGGTCATCAATGGCACGGTGGGAGTCGGCAAGACCACTGTTGCCGCCGCGGTGGGCAAGCTCTTGACCCGATCGCGGGTTCCCAATGCTGTGATCGACGTGGACGACCTGCGTCGCGCCTGGCCATGTCCTCCCGACGACCGCTTCAACATGGGGCTGGCGATGCGCAACCTCGCCTGCGTGGCCGCCAACAATGTCGACGCGGGATCGGTTCACCTGGTCCTTTCAAGCGTGATCGAGACGCCTGCGGACCGAAGCGCCCATGAGCGGGCTCTCGACATGCCCGTGGTGGTCTGCCGACTGCGGGCCAGGTTGTCCGTTGTCCGCGACCGTCTCCTCCATCGGCATCGCGATGACGACGATGCGCTGGAGTGGCACCTCGACCGCGCGCCGGAACTTGAAGCGATCCTGGACTCCTCGGCAGTGAACGACTACTCAGTCGACGTGTCCTCCGGGACCGCCGCAGAAGCCGCTACAGACGTCCTTCGAAGGGCCGGTTGGCACGCCGGCGGTTAGAGAGTCACCCGAATCAAGGCGGCGCACTCACGCGTCGCCGACCGCGGTGCGCAGTCCCGCGTCTCCAGCCTGGTCGACTGCGGTCTTCGAGAGCTCGGCTAGTACCTCGTCATCGGTCCGGGTGCCGGGCTGAGACTTGGCGCGAGCCAGGTCAGCGGTCAGCTTCTGTAGGTACGCGTTGGCCGGAGTCGGTATGCCATGAAGTCGGCCCAGCATGACCACTTCACCGCTCAGGTAGTCCACCTCGGTGACCCCCGTGCCGCGGGCAAGGCTTTGCCACGTCGAGCCACCCGAGCGTGTCCCTCCACCAGCCGGTTGCACGACGAGCAGATCGCCTCGTCGGGTCCTGTCCTCGTCTGCCGAGGCGTAGTCGACACCAGCCGCCCGCAGCACCGTCTCGCCCTCTTCCTGGAGCAGCTTGGTGAGCGGACCAGACCTGGCCTCGGGCCCGCACACCGCCTCCGCTGCGTTGCCCAGGTTTATCAGCAGCTTGGCGTACTTCCACCGCATCACGTCCGGAATCGAGCGAGCGTCGAACGTCGCCTCGTTCAACAGTGCTGCCACCTCCCTGGACACAGAATCCTCACCGCCCGGGTAGCGGCCGACGTCGAGCAGGCCGGTGATCGGTGACGAGTGGGCCTGCACGACTCCGGGTCGCAGGAAGGCCGCCGGGCACATCACGACGACGCCGTAGACCCGCGGAAAGAACCGCAGCGCCCACGCTTCGTTGACCACTCCGTTCTGGGCACACAGCACCGGGGTCGCCGGCGGGACGACGCCCACCATGGCGTCGAGGACCGCGGATGTGTCCTGGCTCTTGACCGCCAGCACGACCACGTCGCCCTGACCGAAGGCCACCTCCCCGATGTGGTGCACCACATCGATCGGCGCGGTGACACGTTCGGCTGGCGTCTCCAGCCGCAGCCCGTCCTGGACGATCGCCGCCCGTTGCGCGCCGCGCGCGACCCCCACCACCGGGTATCCCGCCTGCCAGAGCCGCACCGCCAGCGTGCCGCCGATGGCGCCCAAGCCGACAACCACGAACCGCATTCCGCCATCCTCGCACTGCTCACTTTTCGCAGGTCCGCCCCGGGCGACAACACTGCTGCCACGCAAAGCAGCGTCGACGTCAACCCGTCATGGCCGGGCCACAACCAGGGCGGCGCCCACCATCACACCGGCGCTCGTCCTGTTGGCCACCCGAACAGCCCGGCGGTTGCGCAGCAGCGTCCGTCCTTTGGCCGCGAGCAACGCCCACCCCAGGTCCACCGCGGCGAGGACGACCAGCATCGTCGCGAGCATGCCCAGGTAGGCGGAGGGTCCGATACCCCCGATATCGACGATGGTCGGAAGCAGCGCGAGATAGAACGCCATGATCTTGGGGTTGCCCAACGTCACCGTCATGCCCGCACCGAACATGCTCCAACCCCCCTGACGGTTCGGCAGCGAGTCGGTCCCTGGGTCGGCGGACGCGGTCCACATCCCCCATGCCAGGTAGAGCAAGTAGGCGACCCCGACGTACTTCAGCACGAGGAAGGCCACGTGGAAGGTCTGCGCGATACTGGCGAGACCGGTGACGGCAAGCGTCAACCAGATGGCCTCTCCCACCCACATCGCCACCAGGAACGGCAGCACACTGCGAAGCCCCCGCGTCAGCACACGGGCGACCATCGCCGCAACACTCGGACCGGGACTGCCCGCAACGAGCAGCAGGGCACCAGCGAAGACGAGCAGAGTCGACAATGTCACGGTCGCCGTCCTTCGTGATCCGTCCTACCTGCACCCAGACCCACCCGCGACCTGAAGAGCGGCGTGGTCAAGCAACAGCGTCCTGAAATTCTAGACGGCAGCCCACCGGGCGGCACCGGGTTTGGAGCCGTTCGCTCGGCTTCCTGCTCGAGCGGCGTCTACCCCGACGTGCAAGTACGCCCGCCCGAAACGGATGCCTCCACCTCACCAGCCCAGAACTCAGGTCTGGTTTGCCTCCTTCGGCGTGTCGCTGTAAGTGCTCCATTCACTCCATGATCCGTCGTAAACGCGCACGTTCTCGAACCCAGCCTCGCGTAGAGCGACGAAGGCCGCGGAAGCTGACACTCCGCCTCCGCAGTACAGGATCGTCGGATGCTCGCGATCGACACCCGCCGCCTCGGCCTTCGATTGGACCTGGGCGACGTCGAGAAACGAACCATCTGCACCGACAAGGTCCGGGGCGGGAAGGCGAGTGGCCCCCGGTATGTGGGCACCGGCTGCGTCATACGTCATGTCCATCCGGCAGTCGACAAGACGCGTCGATCCGTCCTCGAGTGCCTCCTGTACGTCCGACAGTTCCGCACGGAGGCCACCCGGTGCCGGCACGGGATAGGTCGTTGCCTCGATCTCCACCGCATCGCTGGCCGTCGGGTGCCCTTTCGCGATCCACGCGGGCAGCCCGCCGTTGAGCACGCGCACATCCTCGTGCCCGTAGTGCTGAAGTGCCCATGCGAATCGCGATGCCGTGAACAGCTGGTTGTCGTCGTACGCGACGACCGATGTCTCTGGTGTGACACCCAGCCGCGACAACAGGTCGGCGAACTGTTGCGGACGGGCCAGCATGCCCTCCACCGGGTGCTCCGTATCGCCCCAGTCGGCGATCCAGTCCGCGAAGGGCGCACCGGGAATGTGCTCCCGCTCCCAGGCCTCGCGTCCTGCTCCAGCCGAACCGAGTCCCGCGCGGACGTCGACAACGCGCGTACCGGGATCGTTGATGCTGACGGCAAGCTCGTCGGGATCGATGTAGTACGTCATGTCAGCCTCCGAGGTAGATGTCCTGCACGCGCTTCGAACGAGCCAGCTCCGACGCGTCACCCTGCTCGATGACCCGTCCGGTCTCGAGGATGTACGCATGGTCGGCGAGCCCGAGCGCCAGGTGGGCGTTCTGTTCCGACAGTAGGATCGTGTGCCCGTCACTACGCAGCGCAGCAAGGGAGTCATAGATCCGCGTGACGAGCATGGGGGACAGCCCCATGGATGGTTCATCGAGGATGAGCAGTCCCGGCTTCGCCATGAGTCCCCGGCTGATCGCCAACATCTGCTGCTGGCCACCGGAGAGCAGTCCGGCGGGGGTCGCCAGCTTGTCGCGCAGCTCGGGGAAGAGGCCCAGAACGTCGTCGACGTCTTGCCGCGAGCGCCAGGACCGGCGACGCAGAACCGCGCCCATACGAAGGTTGTCGAGCACGGACAAGCTTCCGTACACGCGCCTGCCCTCTGGAACGAGGGCTACGCCGGTGCGAGCGACCTTGTGCGCACGGAGTCGGCTGACGTCCTGGCCGTTGATCCGTACCCGTCCGGCCCTGGTCGGCTGCAGGCCGAGCAGCCCGCGGATCGTGGTCGTCTTGCCCGCACCGTTGTTGCCGAGCAAGCACGTCACCCGCCCGGGCTCGGCTGAGAACGAGACGCCGTGCACGACCTCGACCCGCCCATAGCGGACCTTGAGATTCTCCACGACGAGTCCGCGGTCGCTGTCTGCCGCTTCCCTCACAGGTCCACCTCGTCACCGGGTTGGCCCGGCCCCAGATAGGCCTCGATGACGCGCGGGTCCTCTCTGATGGTCTGCGGCGGGCCCTCGACCAGCAGCTGGCCATGGTCCAGAACGGCGATGTTCTCGGAGATCTTCATCACCAGCTTCATGTTGTGCTCGATCAGCAGCACCGCAATGTCGCGTTCGGCGAGGTGGCTGATCGTGTCCGCGAGCGGACCCGAGCTCGAGGGCGGCAGGCCGGCCGCGGGTTCGTCGAGAACGAGGACGCGCGGGTCCATGGCCACCACGCGCACCATCTCGACGAGCTTCGCCTCGCCGAACGGCAGGTTGTCGACAAGGGTGTCGGCCTGGTGGTCGAGTCCGAACTCGGCGAGCAGCGCATGAGCCCTGTCCCGCGTCTCTTGTTCCTCTCGGCGGGCGCCGGGACCACGGACGAACGCCTGCGCCAAGGAGGCATGCTCGATCGAGTAGCCGCCCATCATGACGTTGTCGAGAACCGTCATCCCACCGAAGACCTCGAGGTTCTGGAACGTGCGGCCAAGGCGGTGCCGAGCCCGGTCGCCGGGGTGGGCCGCGGACAGCTCGGTCCCATCGACCGTGACTGCTCCCTCATCGGGACTGACGAACCCGGAGATGATGTTCGCCAGAGTGCTCTTGCCGGCACCATTGGGGCCGATGACCGAGGTGACCGAGCCGGCGGGAGCCTGCAGCGAGACCGCGTCGAGGACCAGCAGCCCGCCGTAGCTCTTGCTCACCTCATTCACCGACAGGCCGGTTGCCCTGGTCCTGGCTGACGTGGAGGACATCTTCCTCCCCTCTTCCGTCGAGGTCGGCGTGCGCCGTACGGCGTGCGGCGAACCTGCGCTGGGTCTGTCGGCTGGCCCACTCCCCGGCGACGCCCTTGGGGAAGAGCTGGATGGCCAGGAGGAAGGCCAGGCCGGTGATCAACGGCTCGTAGTCAGCGAAGTCGGCTGCGAACACCTCGAGTGCGGTCAGCAACGCCGCGCCGAACAGCGGGCCCAAAGCGGTGCCGGGACCGCCGATGACGAGGGCCACGAGAAGGAGCACGGCCGTGAAGAAGTCGAACGTCGATGGGCTGACGAACCGTGCGTCGAAGACCTCGATGGCACCCGCGACACCCGCATAGAAGCCGCTCAGGGCAAAGGCGAACATCCGAAGCTTGAAGGCATTGGCCCCGCTGGCGACAGCGGCCGGCTCGGATGCGCCAAGTGCCCGCAGTGCGCGACCGGTACGGGAAACCGTGATGTTGTGCGCCACGATCGCCCCGAGCAGAGCACAGACCGCCCCCAGCAGGTACAACGCAATGGGCGCGGTGAAGGTGAACCCGAGTACCGATAGCGGGGGAACCCCGACGAGGCCGTTAGGGCCCCCGGTCAGGTCCGTTGCACGGCCGAAGAGCAGGTACAGGATGTACCCGATCCCGAGAGTTGCCATGGTGAAGTAGATCGCGCGTAGCCGCATCGAAGCCGCGCCCACGACCAGGGCGACGACAGTGACGACGACCGGGGCCAGAAAGAACGCGACCAGGGTTGGAACGCCCCAGTTCGTACTTGCGACGCCGGCGGCATACGCCCCGAGACCGAAGAACCCGGCCTGCGCCAGGGAGATCATGCCCGCCAGGCCGTTGATGAGGTTCAGGCCGGTCAGCAGAATCAGGAAGATGCAGAAGCGCAACCACACACTCAGCGCGAAGTCGGTCGCCATCAGCAGCGGAGCCAGCACGAGCACGGCTCCGGTGACCGATGGGCCGAGCGGGAGCCGGGTGAGCCAACCGAGGGCGCGCTCACGGACAGGCGTGGTCACGTGCGCACCGTCGCGAGCCGCCCCATGATTCCCGCGGGGCGAGTGAAGAGGACGAGCAGGAGCACGACGAACGCAACCGTGTCAGCGTAGGCCGGCGACCCGTAGCCGCCGACGACCGCCTCGGCGATCCCGAGCAGCAGTCCACCGACGAGTGCCCCGTACGGGTTGCCCAGCCCACCGAGCATGGCCGCGGCGAAACCCTTCAGACCGAGCAGGGTTCCCGAGTCGAACGACATGACTGTGAACGGCGCAAGGCCCGCACCGGCGATCGCGCCCAGCAGGGCGGCAATGACGAACGCCCATCGAGCAGTGGTCCGGAAGGAGATACCAAAGGACTGGAGTGTCTCGTCGTCGTCCGCCGCCGCACGCAGCGTCGTGCCGAGCTTGCTGCGCTTGAAGAAGAGCGTCAGCAGCACGACGACCACCAGGGCAAGCGCAACGTTGATGAACGTCTGCGGACTCGTCGTGGCACTGCCGACCCTTATCGGGTTCTCTCCAAGCAGGCCAGGAAGAGCGAACGTGTCACGACCGCTCGCAAGCATCACAACGCCCTTGATAATGACTGCCACCGCGATGGTGGCGATGGTGATGCCCGCCGGGGAGCGCAACCTGCCCAAGCCGAGGATGCTCACCTCGGTCAGCAGGCCGATGCAGATCGTGACGGCGATCGCGACCAGGATCGAAGGTGCGACAGACAGGCCCCACATCTCGTGCGCCGCGCCTGCCGTCACTCCGGCGAGCATCACGTACTCGCCCTGGGCGAAGTTGATGGCACCGGTGGCGTTGAACACGACCCCGAACCCGAAGGCCACGAGCGCATAGACAGCGCCGAGGCCCAGACCGGAGAGAAGAACCTGGGTGAGCAGACCGAGATCCATGCCAGTGTCAGCTCGCGGGAACGAATCGTGAGCCGTCCCACTGGATCATCGCGGCGTCACTGGGCGCGAGACCACTGTGGTCCTCGTTGGTGTACCTGAACACCCCGGTGACGCCGACGTGTTCGCCGAGGCCCTCGATCGCCTTGGCGAGGGAGGCACCCTCGGTGCTCCCGTCGTTCGCCTTGAGCGCCTCGGCAGCGACCATCATCGCGTCGTAGGCCTGGCCGGCATACACGTTGGGCTGTTCACCCTGGTAGCGCTTGGCGTATGCCGCCGTGAACTCCTCGATGACCGGCTTCTGCACGTCATCGGCTGGAAGCTTGTCGACCACCGGCAGCTTGGGGGACACGAGGATGGTGCCTTTGCCCGCCTCCCCCGCCTGCTGCATGTACCGGTCGTCCACGAACCCGAACCCGTGCATCACCATGACCTTGTCGTCGGTGACCACTGACCGCACGTTCTTGAGGAAGGTCACGCCAGAGGGAGAAGTCGTCCACGCGAGGTAGGCCTGAGGCTTGTTGGCGGCCAGCCGCTTGATCTGTGGCATCAGGTCTGTCGCAGCCGGGTCGAACGCCGCAACGTCGACCTTGATGCCGGCCGCTGGTGCGAGGCGCTCCATCTCCTCGAGCGCGGACTGCCCGAAGCTGGAGGTGTCGGGCAGGAAGGCAGCCCTGGTGATCCCCTTGCTCTTCCAGAAGTCGATGACCCGCTGAACCATGGCTGTGTCGTTGAACGTCGTCTTGAAGCTCAACGGGTGCTCCGTGGCAGGCTGGACGATCTGGCGAGCCCCCTCGGTGGCGACGAAGACCGTCCCGCTCTCGGCGGCGCTGGGGTTCATCGCAAGCGCGATCCCACTCATTGCGCCGCCGCCGACCAGGACGTCCACTCCGTCGCTGTCGAGCATGCGCCGTGTCTGCTGCACCGCGGTGGAAGTGTCGCCGGCGGGGTCGTAGAAGACCCAGTCGATCTTGCGCCCGTTGATGCCCCCGTCGGCGTTGATCTCCTCGACAGCCATCTCAGCGCCTTTGCGCATCTTGTCGCCGAGGTTCGCGGCCGGGCCGGTGACCGACAGCAGAGTGCCGATCTTGATGGGCGAGCCGGGCCCGGTGTCGGACTCCCCGGAGGAGCCCAAGCCGCATCCAGCACTCAGCCCTGCCACGAGTAGCCCGACGAGAGCTGCTCTCACACGTCTGGACGTCACGATGGTTCTCCTTCGGTTGTGTCAGTTCGACTGCTGACGGGGCTTGGGACGCTCCGGCCCCAGTTGCGGTCCGCTTCGAGGAAGGCGTCGACGATTCCCTGGTAGCCGGTACATCGGCACAGGTTGCCGCTCAACACACTTCGAGCTTCGTGCTCGGTGAACCCACGCTTCTCGGAGAGAGCCTCGACGCAGCTCATGAGCATTCCTGGCGTGCAGAAACCACACTGCAAGGCGTGGTTGTCCCTGAACGCCTCTTGGACGGGATGCAGGTCTTCCTCTGGTCCGCTGAGTCCCTCGACCGTGACAACCTCGCCGCCATCCGCCTGGCAAGCGAGCACGAGGCACGATCGCACGCTCTGGCCATCGAGCAGCACCGTGCACGAGCCGCACTGCCCCTGTTCGCAACCGATGTGCGTGCCGGTGTACCGCAATGCCTCGCGAATGCAGTCGCCCAGCATCGTCCGGGGTTCGACCGCGACGGTGCGGACGGCACCGTTCACCGTGATCTCGATGTCCAGGAGCTCAGGCAGCGACATCGTGAGGCTCCCGGGTCACAAGCTCGAGTGCTCGCTGCACGAGTGTGCGCACCAGGATCCGGCGGTGGGCCGCGCTCGTGCGCGCGTCGGTCACGGGGCGGACCTCCGTGGCGACCCGGTCGGCGATCTCGGTGGTCGTCGAGGTGTCCAGGGTGCTGCCGGTCATGCCGGCATCAGCGTCGGTGAAGGTCCACGGCCGGTCGGCGACTCCCCCGCACGCGATCACCATGGAGTCCACCTCGTTCGACGCCCTGCGGACGAGCCGCACGGCCACTCCGACCAACGGCAGATCTCGAGGCCGCCGTCCGAACTCCAGCCATGCAGTGCGCTC